>CAMTVM010000092.1:0-36003 GCA_947085195.1 uncultured Chloroflexota bacterium | reverse complement strand
GCCGCCGGGATGAGCAGCCGCTTCGGCTCACCCAAGCTCGTCGCGCCGCTGGATGGCCGTCCGGTCCTCCAGCATGTCCTGGACGCGCTCGCGCTGTCGCGGGTCGACGAGACGGTCGTGGTGCTGGGCCGGGAGGCTCCGCTCATCGAGCCCGGTATCGCCTGGCGCACGGAGCGCCGGGTCACGAACCCGCGGCCGGAGGACGGGCTCGCGAGCTCGCTCCGGGTCGGGCTCGATGCGGCCGCGGAGGACCCCGCGACGGAGGCCGTCCTCGTCGTCCTCGGAGACCAGCCGGGCCTGCGCCCGGAGGTGATCGCCGCGGTCCTCGACGCCGGCGACGCCACCGCGCACCCGTTCGTCCGTCCCCGCTATGCGTTCGACGCCGCGCCCAATCCCGTGCTGGTCCGGCGCGCGGTCTGGGCGCTCGCCGCCAGCCTGGAGGGCGACCGCGGGCTGGGGCCGCTCCTGGCCTCTCGCCCGGACCTCGTGGCGGAGGTGGCGGTCGCGGGTGCCATCCCCGACGTCGACACGCCAGCGGACCTGGCTTCGGTGGCGCACGGCGATGCCTGAGCGGGACACGGCCCCGGAACCGGATGGCGCCCATGCCGGCGACCCCCTGGAGGCTTCCCGCCTGGAGACCGCGTGGGCCGCCCAGGTTCGCGCCAACCGCGACCAGGTGGAGCGGATCCGCGAGGTCCCGGACGGACGCGACTTCTACGCCCCGGTCACGAAGACGTTCGTCGCCGACCCGGACCGCGAACCCGAGCCTGCCCTCGCCGCGCTGCTCGAACTGACTCGTCCGGGCGATACCTGGCTTGACGTGGGCGCCGGCGCCGGCCGGTATGCGCTACCGCTCGCCCGGCGCGTGCTCCAGGTCGTCGCCCTGGATCCATCGGTCTCGATGCTCGAAGCGCTCGAGGCATCGGCAGCCGAACGTGGCATCGGCAACGTCCGCGCCGTGGAGGGGCGATGGCCGGTTGACCCTGCGACCGACGCCGCGACCAGCGCGGCGCTGGGCCCACTCCCGTGCGCCGACGTCGCCCTTATCGCGCACGTGAGCTACGACGTCGAGGCCATCGGACCGTTCCTGGATGCGCTGGAGGCGGCCGCCCGACGCCGCGTCGTCGCGCTGCTCATGGATCGCCAGCCGTCGTCCGTCGCGAACCCGGCCTGGCCGCCGGTCCACGGCGAGGCGCGGATCCCGTTGCCGGCGCTGCACGAGCTCGTCCCGTTGCTGCGCGCTCGCGGTCGCGACCCCGAGGTCCGGATGCTCGCCCGCGAGCCCCGCCTGTTCACCGATCTCGACGATCTCCGCCGCTTCCTCCGGCGCCAGCTGTGGATTGCCGACGACGGGCCAAAGCAGGTGCGGTTCAAGCAGGCGGTCGAGGAGCTTGCCGAGCAGGACGCCGATGGTTCGTGGCGCCTCCGGGGTCAGCCCACGCCCTCCCTCGGACTCGCAACCTGGTCCCTCGCGCGGAATTACCCGTTGACCCGTCAAGCACCGGGGAGGATACTCCGGGTCCGCCGCTAGCACCGAACTGATCCCAGGTGGCGACCGCTCCGATCCCATCGAGCGCTCGCCACCCGATTGCCCGTCCACCAGGACACCGGCACCGAGTCCCCGCGGGAAAGGATGGTCGACAGCGCAATGATCCCCGGCCAGTTCGAGTACGTCCGCCCGGGTTCCCTGGACGAGGCACTCAAGGTCCTTCGAGACCGTGAAGGGGAGGCGAAGCTCCTGTCGGGCGGCTACAGCCTCCTGCCCCTGATCAAGCTCCGGCTCGCACAACCGGCCCTCCTCGTCGACCTCCAGGCGGTCGGCGGCCTCGACGGCATCGCCCGCTCCGGTGACGAATGGCGGATCGGCGGGCGCGCGACCCACCGCGCGATCCTCGATCATGACGGCCTCGCCGCCGAGTTCCCGGTCGTGCGCGATGCCGCGGGCGGCATCGGGGACCAGCAGGTGCGCAACTGGGGGACGATCGGCGGTTCCTGCGCCCACGCGGATCCCAGCTCCGACTGGCCGGCGGTGCTCATCGCGCTGGGCGGTTCGTTCGTGTGCCGAAGCCTGGACGGCGAGCGCGTGCTCCCGGCCCGCGGCTTCTTCGTCGACACCTTCGTCACGGGCATCGAGCCGACCGAGGTCCTGACCGAGGTCCGGATCCCGAATGCCGCGCCGCGCACCGGCTCTGCCTACGTGAAGCTGGAGCGGCGGGCCGGCGACTTCGCGACGGTCGGCGTCGCGGCCGTCCTGCGGCTCGGCCGTGACGGCCGGATCGCGTCGGCGGGCCTCGCCCTGACCGCGGTCGGCGACGCACCGTTCGCGGCGACCGGTGCCGAGGCGGCCCTGATCGGCGCCGAGCCGGACGAGGCGGCGTTCCGCGCGGCAGGGGCAGCGGCGGCATCCGCGGCCCGGCCGGTCTCGGACAGCCACGGCCCGGCCGACTACAAGCTGGCCATGGTCCGCGAGGTCACGGTACGGGCGTTGCGACTGGCCGCGTCCCGGGTTCAGGGCGCATGAGGGGAGCTGAGCGATGACCACACAGCACATCTCGGTCACCGTCAACGGGAAGGTCCGCGAGGCGGACGTCGAACCGCGCCTCCTCCTCGTCCATCTCCTGCGCGACGTGTTCGGCCTCACCGGGACGCACACCGGCTGCGACACCAGCAACTGCGGCGCGTGCACGGTCCACGTCAACGGCCGCAGTGCGAAGTCGTGCACGATGCTCGCCGTCCAGGCGGACGGTGCAACGGTCGCCACGATCGAGGGCCTGGAGCAGGGCGGCAAGCTGCACCCGCTCCAGCAGGCGTTCTGGGACGAGCACGGCCTCCAGTGCGGCTTCTGCACCCCGGGGATGATCATGCAGTCCGCCTGGCTCCTCGAGCAGAACCCGGATCCGGACGAACATCAGATCCGCGAGGGGATCGCGGGCAACCTCTGCCGCTGCACGGGCTACGTCAACATCGTCAAGGCAATCCAGCAGGGTGCCGCCGAGCTCCGCGCCAATCCGGCCGCGGGCGCCGGCGCGGCATCTGCCTGAGCCCCGGAGGAGATGACGATGACAACCGAGGCACAGGCCACGACCACAACCCCCGAGGTCTCGGGGATGGGCCACTCCATGAAGCGCAAGGAGGACCCTCGGTTCATCCGCGGCCAGGGCGAGTACATCGAGGATGTGGTCCTGCCGAGGATGGTCTGGATGGACATCGTCCGCAGCCCGTACGCCCACGCGAAGATCAAGTCGATCGACGCGAGCGAGGCCCTGGCGATGCCGGGCGTCCTCGCGGTGATCACCGGCAAGGACCTTGAGAAGGCCGGGCTCCACTGGATGCCCACGCTGGCCGGCGACAAGCAGATGGTGCTGCCGGTCGACACGGTCATGTACCAGGCGCAGGAGGTAGCCGCGGTCGTCGCGGAGACGCGCTACCAGGCCGCAGACGCGATCCAGGCCGTGCTGGTGGACTACGAGCCGCTGCCCGTGGTCGTGGATCCGTTCAAGGCACTCGAAGCGGATGCGCCGGTGCTCCGCCCGGATCGAGGGCCGGACAAGGCGAACAACCACATCTGGCACTGGGAGTCAGGTGACAGGGCAGCGACCGACGCGGCCCTCGCGGCGTCCGACAGGGTCGTGCCGATCGACGTCTACATCCCCCGCATCCACGTGGCCTCGATCGAAACCTGCGGCTGCATCGCGGACTGGGACCCGGTCCGCGCCCACCTCGACTTCCACGTCACCAGCCAGGCGCCCCACGTCTACCGGACGGTCATCAGCCTGGTCTCGGGCATCCCCGAGTCGTCGATCCGCGTAAAGACCCACGACATCGGCGGCGGCTTCGGCGGCAAGGTCCCGGTCTACCCGGGCTACGTGATCGCGATCGTCGCGTCACTCACGCTCGGCCGGCCGGTCAAGTGGATCGAGGACCGGTCGGAGAACCTCCAGGCGGACTCGTTCGCCCGGGACTACCACATCCACGCGGAGCTGGGCCTCCAGAATGACGGCACGATGACCGGGCTGCGGGTGAAGACCCTGGCGGATCACGGCTACACCGATGCCGCTGCCGACCCGTCCAAGTACCCGGCCGGGCTGTTCAACGTGATCACCGGGTCGTACGACCTGCCGGAAGCCTTCGTCGAGGTCGATGCGGCCTACACCAACAAGCCGCCTGGTGGCGTGGCCTACCGCTGCTCGTTCCGGGTGACGGAGGCGGTCCACACCATCGAGCGCCTCGTGGACGAGGCGGCCCGCGAGATCGCGATGGACCCGGCCGCGTTCCGGATGAAGAACTTCATCCGGAAGGACCAGTTCCCCTACCGCACACCCACCGGCTGGGAGTACGACTCGGGCGACTACCACACGGCGCTCCAGAAGGCGCTGGACATGATCGGCTACGACGACCTGCGCAAGGAGCAGGCCGAGAAGCGTGCCCAGGGCGAGCTGATGGGCATCGGCATCTCGTCGTTCACCGAGATCGTGGGCGCCGGTCCGTCCCACGAGTTCGACATCATCGGCATCAAGATGTTCGACTCGGCCGAGATCCGGGTCCATCCCACGGGATCGGCCATCCTCCGCCTCGGCGTCCAGAGCCAGGGCCAGGGCCACGAGACCACGTTCGCGCAGATCGTGGCCGAGGAGCTGGGCATCCCGGCGTCCAAGGTCAAGGTCGAGGAGGGCGATACGGACACGGCGCCGTACGGCCTGGGCACGTACGCGTCGCGGTCCACGGCCACGGCCGGCGCGGCCACCGCGATCGCCTCCCGCAAGATCCGCGAGAAGACACGCCACCTCGCGGCCCACCTGCTCGAGTGCTCGGCCGACGATCTCGAGTGGGGCAACGGCCAGTGGAGCGTCAAGGGCTCGCCCGACCGCGTCAAGACGATCGCCGAGCTCGCGTTCGCGGCCTACACCAACCACCCGCCGGGGATGGAGGCCGGTCTCGAGGCCACCGACTACTACGACCCGCCCAACCTCACGTTCCCCTTCGGGAGCTACGTCTGCGTCGTGGATATCGACAAGGGCACGGGGCAGGTCAAGATCAGGCGCTTCGTCGCGATCGACGACTGCGGCAACATCATCAACCCGATGATCGTGGACGGCCAGATCCACGGCGGCCTGACCATGGGCCTCGCCCCTGCGCTGTACGAGGAGATCTCGTACGACGAGCAGGGCAACAACCTGGCCGGGACGTTCATGGACTACCTGCTGCCGACCGCCCTGGAGACACCGTCCTGGGAGACCGGCAAGACGATCACGCCGTCGCCCCACCATCCGCTGGGCGCGAAGGGGGTGGGGGAGTCGGCGACCGTCGGCGCCCCGCCCGCCATCGCCAACGCCGTGGTGGATGCGCTCGCCCACCTCGGGGTCACCAACATCGACATCCCCATCACGCCCCACAAGGTGTGGCGCATCCTCCACGACAAGGGCGTCGTCTGAGGTTATGCCCGGACGGAGCCTGTTCCGCCGCGTCGCGGAGCTCGAGGCGAGCGGAGGCACCTTCGCGGTCGCCACGGTGGTGGCGGTCCAGCGGCCGACCTCCGCCCGGCCGGGCGCGAGCGGCATCGTCCACCCGGACGGCACGATCGAGGGTTGGGTCGGCGGCAGCTGCGCCCAGCCCGTGGTCGTCCGCGAGGCCATGCGGGCGCTCCTGGACGGCAACCCGCGCCTGCTCCGGCTGTCGAAGTCGGCACCGGCCGAGGGGCGGCGCGGGGACGGCGTGGTCGAGCTGGTGATGTCCTGCCACTCGGGGGGCACCCTGGAGATCTACGTGGAACCGCATCTCCCCGCGCCATCGCTGTGGGTGGCCGGCACGACGCCGATCGTCGGGGCCCTGGTGACGATCGGCGCCGCCATGGGCTGGCGCGTGTCCGTGTTCGATCCGATCGCGGACGGCGGCGCGTTCCCGGACGCCGAGCACGTCTCGTCCGAGACCGCGCTGGGCCTGGTGGAACCGGAGCTGTCACCGTACGTGGTCGTCGCCACGCAGGGGATCTGGGACGAAGAGGCCCTCACCGCGGCCCTGCGGCGTGACGTGTCCTACGTGGGGCTGATCGCCTCGCCCACCCGCGCTGCCGTGGTCCGTGCATGGCTGCGGGACGAGGCCGGCATCCCGGAAGAGCGGCTCGCCGCGCTGCGCGCGCCGGCGGGCCTCGACCTGGGCGCCGAGACACCCGAGGAGATCGCCCTCTCGATCATCGCGGAGCTGGTCCAGGTCAGGCGTGGCCGGGCCCCGTTCGTGGCCGTTCCCGGTCCGGCGACGCTGGCGGGCGAGGTGGCCGCGCCGGCTGGTGCGTCGCCAGAGCCCGTCGTCGACGACATGGTGCTGCTCGATCCAGTGTGCGGCATGACCGTCGATCGGGCCCATGCGCGGCACCTGGCCGAGCACGAAGGCGTGGTCTACGCGTTCTGCTCCATGGGCTGCCGAACGTCGTTCATCAGGGAGCCCGCCGCGTTCCTCGCCGGCTCGAACCACGCCGGCTCAGCCCATGCCGGCTCAGCCCGTGCCGGCTCAGACCCCGCCGGGGCCTGACGAGCCCCACCTCCGGAGACCCCGATGCAGTTCCAGGGCACCGTCCAGATCGCCGCGCCGCGTGATCGCGTGTGGGCATTCCTCATGGATCCGAACCAGGTCGGCAGTTGCGGGCCGGGTGTCGAGACCATCGAGGTCATCGATGCCGATCACTTCAAGGCGAAGGCCAAGGTGGGTGTCGGGTTCATCGCGGCACGGTTCGTGGTGGAGATGACGGTCGCCGAGCGCAGGGAGCCGGATCTTGCGGTCCTCAAGGCGCACGGCCAGGCTCCTGGATCCGCCGTGGACGCGACGGCGAACATGGCGCTGTCCGGCCCGGCGGAGGGCCCGACGACGATGGACTGGTCTGCGGACGTGCTGATCGCCGGCACGCTCGCGTCGGTCGGTGCGCGGATGATCGAGGGGACGGCCAACAAGATGATCGGCCAGACCTTCGACTGCGTCCGCGCCAAGCTCGAAGCCGGCTGAACCGGGGCGAGTCCCAACCGGCTCGCCGCGCTGGCCGGCCGACCCTGGGTCGTCACGATGGGCGCACGTCGTGGCAGACTACGGGCATGAACGTGCTCGCCGTGGGGACCACCTCGATCCACGCCATCGCGATCGTGGTGGCGCTCGGGTATTACGTGGTGCTGTCGCTGATCGTGCTGCCGTGGCTCTCGTCGGGCGGCAGCCGGGAACCCGCCCGCGTCCTGGCGGCGCTCGACCGGCGGGCGATGCCGTGGATCCTGGGCTCGGTCGTGGCGTTCACCGTGACCGGCGTCCTGATGATGCTCGCGAGTCCGGAGTCGGAGGGCCTGGGCAACCTCGGGGGTTCAACCTGGGCGGTGCTGATCGTCGTCAAGCACCTCGTCGTCGTGGCCATGGTGGTCCTGGGGGTTGTGATGCACCGGGTGCTCGTCCCGCGTCTCGACGGCACCTGGTGGACACCGGCCGTCGAGCCGTCCACCGACGTCCGCGACCTTCGCCCGATGGCGCAGGCCTCGGCGGCGATGAGCCTGCTGGGTGCGGTGGCGCTGCTGCTGACCGCCGCCGCGCAGGCGGCCTGAGGACGGGCGTTACCCGTCGCGGCTGACGACCCAGTGCGCGAACTGGTCGAGGGCCTCCTCGACGGTCCGGGCGACGTCGACGCGGGCGTGGACATAGCCCGCCTCGCGGAGCCGCCGCTGGACCTCCGCCCCGGCCGCGGGGCCGTCGCCTGGCAGCTCCTGGCGCACGGCCTCGCGGACAAGCTCGTAGGTGCGCACGAAGTCAGCGTCGTCCCACGGGGTGATCCTGGTTGTCGTGTGGATGGGGGTCGTCATGCCGATCACCTCCAATCCGGATTGTGATCGACCGCAGGCGCACGGGACAGGGCCGGACGTCCCGCCCTGGCCTCGTTCTACGCTCCCGCCATGCGAGACTGACGGCATGGAGCGCCTCCACGCCGTCATCGGCCCGATCGCCACCAACGTCTACGTCCTCGCGGACCCGTCCACGCGGGAGGCGATCGCCATCGACACGGCGACCCCGTCCCTCGCCTGGATCGCGGGTTCGCTGGCAGAGCGTGACTGGAGCCTCAAGCTCATCGTCAGCACGCACGGCCACTGGGACCACATCGGCGACAACGCCGCGGTTGCGGAGCACACGGGCGCCCCGATCGCCGTCCACCCCGCGGACCGCCACCGCCTCGAGGACCCGCAGCCGCTCTACGCCCCGTTTCCGATCGTCCCGTCCGTGCCCGCGGTGGAGCTTGCGGAGGGCGGCGAGATCCGGTTCGGCGAGATCCGTCTCCGCGTCCTGCACACCCCCGGCCACACGGAGGGCTCCGTGTGCCTGATCTCGGACGACGATGGCCTGCTGTTCAGCGGCGACACGCTGTTCACCGGCGGATGGGGTCGCGTGGACTTCCCGGGCGGGTCCCCTGACGAGATGGTCTCGTCGATCGCGCGCCTGTCGGAGCTGGAGGATCGCATGCGCGTGCTGCCGGGACACGGCGCCGCCACGACCATCGGCCGCGAGCGCGCCTGGATGGAGCTCGTCAAGCGCGAAGGCCGGCTCCCGTTGTGACGGGCGCTTTGCCCTGGCCCTTGCCCTCCGCGTCCTGTCCCGCGGAGCGCCAGCCGGCCGGGGCCGGCCCCTCGAGCGGGCGCCCGTACGCCTGCCACCGGCGCATGACCCCGAAGCCCAGTCCCTCGTACAGCCTCACCGCGCCCGTCGGGTTCGACCCGTCCACCCCCAGCCAGGCCTCGTCCATGCCGGCGTCCCGGAGTACCCGGAACGAGGCCGCGCACAATGCCTTCGCCACGCCCCGGCCGCGCCACGGGCGCCGCACCGAAACATGCTCCAACCAGCCTCGTCGGATCCCCAGCGCCTCGTTCTCCTCCCGGAAGATCGCGTTCATGACCACGCCGGCCACCTGGTCCCCGTCCCAGGCGACGCACCACAGCGCCGGATCGACCTCCGGCCCGTGGAACCGGGCCTGGAAGTCCGACTCGCCCTGGGAGCGGTGGCCCCAGTGGTCCTCGAACGCCTCGTTGTCGGCATCGAAGATCGTCCTGTGCTGGTCGGGCGTGACGGGTCGCATCTCCAGCCCGTCGGGGAGGGGAGAGGCGGGGAGATCGCCCGTGAGGGACCGTCGCATCTCGAAGCCGTACCGGATGGTGACGAACCCCTCGGCGGCGAACAGGGCGCGGTCGCCCGCCTCCAGGTCCATGGCGTAGCAGCGCAGTTCGCGCGGCCCCGGGCGGGGATCGTCGGCGCACTCCGCCACCAGCCGCTCCTGGTTCGCACGGAACAGCTTCGTCCCGATGCCCAGCCGTCGGTGATCGGGCACCACCACGCCCCACGACTCGGCCACGAGGACTCCGTCCCGGGCTACCCGGTGCCCGAACGCGAACCCGGCGAGCGCACCGTCGACCTCGGCGATGAGAACGTCGCGCGCCAGCTGGAACAGCTCCGACTCCCGGTGTTCGGCGGCCAGGCTGTCGGCGGTGCGGACCTCATCCACGCCGTCCGCGCGGCGGGCGCGGTTGAGGGCGTCGGCCAAGGCGGCCCAGTCAGCGCTGGTGGCGTGCCGCAGCCTGAGCCCCGGGATGGCGGCGGGTGTCGTGCTCATCGGCGATCCTCTCCAGGTTCGAAGGCCTTTCGGTAGGTCGCGCCGCGCGTCACCACGCGGAACCCGCACGATTCGTAGAGCGCAGGTGCCCGGTTGTGGTTGTCGGTATCCACGCCGAGGTAGGCGCTGGTCGCCCGCGCGTCCCGGAGGCGGTGGAGGCTCTCCGCGATGGCCGCCCGGGCGAGGCCGCGACGCCGGTGATCGGGATGCGTGGCCACGAAGTCCAGGAGCCCGCGCACGGAACCGTCCGGGGACGGTTCCAGGACGTTGCCGACGCTGGCCACGGGGGCATCGCCGCGCCAGGCCACCACCACCAGGTCGCGACGGAAGCGGGGATCATCCAGCCATTCGCCGAGCCGCTGGTCCTGCGCCTGGTGCTCGCCCCAGTGCTCGTCGAAGGCGGCGACCAGCATCTCGAACACGGCGGGGAGCTCGTGCTCGGCGGGCGTCCGCAGGGTGTAGCCGTCTGGCACCTCCACCTCCGGTGGGTCCCGCAGGTCCGGCCGCAGCATCTCGGCGTCCCAGCGCACGGCCCCGTACCCGCGCGCGCCCAGCGCGGCGATGGTCTCGGCGTCCCCGTCGAAGGCGTAGGCGCTGTACCAGCACCGCCTGTCGGGCGGGAGCGTGCTCGCGATCGTCCGCAGCCGAGCCTCGCACCAGCTGATGAGCACGTCGGCGATGCCGAGGCCCCTGGAGCCCGGCTCCACGACGCTCGTGATCTCGTAGATCCGGTCGCCGTCGACCAGGTTGTGCCATTCGGTGCGCGCGTAGCCCACCGTGACCCCGTCCCGTTCCGCGACCAGGCAGTCCGTGAGCGGGTCGGAGTTCACGAGGTGGGTGTAGCGGTGCTCCATCGCTGCGAGGTCGATCGGCTCCAGCAGCCCGAGGTGGGCCCGGAGCCGCGCGCTGGCGCCGGCCATGCCGGCCAGGTCCTCCGTCCCGCGATAGGGCCGGCAGGTGAAGCTGGTCATCGGTCCCTCCCGTACTTGGCGTCCATCTGCCGGCTCGAAGCCTGGCTGATGGACTTCCACCGCTTGCATTCGGCCTCCCGGAGCAGCCGGTCGCCGGAGCGCGCGACGTGCGCCGCCTCCTTCTCCAGCTTGCGATGGCTCTCGAGGCGGGGCCGGGCGAGCCGTCCGTCGGCCACGGCGGCGCGGACCGCACAGTCGGGTTCCCCCTCGTGGCGGCAGTCGCTGAACCGGCAGCCAGCGGCGATCCCGGCGATGTCGGCAAAGGCAGGTTCGAGGCCCCTGGTCGCCCCGGCGACGCCGAGGCTTCGGATGCCAGGAGTATCGATCAGGAGCGCGCCGCCCGGCAGGCGGACCAACTCCCGGTGCGTGGTGGTATGGCGCCCGCGGGAGTCGTCCTCGCGGACGTTCTGCGTGATCATGCGCTCGCGCCCGAGGAGCGCGTTGACGAGCGTGGACTTGCCGACGCCGGACGAGCCCAGGACGACGGCCGTCCTGTCGGGGCGCAGGTGGCGGTCGGCAAGGTCGATCACGCCCTCACCGGTCCGGGCGGAGATCGCGAGGACGTCCGTTCCCGGGGCAATGCTCGCGGCGGCGGCGCGCAGGCCTGCCATGTCGACCGCGATGTCGGTCTTGTTCAGCACGACCACCGGTGTCGCGCCGCCCGAATGCGCGACGGCGAGATACCGCTCCAGGCGCCGCAGGTTGAAGTCGCCGTCGAGGCCCGCCATGACGAGCGCGACATCCACGTTGGCGGCCAGGACCTGCTCGTCGACGGCGTGACCGTCCTCCGCGCCGCGGCGGAACACGGTTCGGCGGGGGAGGACGGCCCGGATCACCACCGGACCCTCGCCGTTCGCCCCGCCGGCCACCACCACCCAGTCGCCCACGGCGGGCAGGTCAGCCGGACCGATCGCGGCGTGTCGGAGCCGGCCCGCCACGACGGCCTCCCGGTCGCCGGTCGGCAGGGCCACCACCCAGGCGTCACGATGGGACGCCGTGACCCGGGCCGGCCACCGATCCTGTCCATCGAACGGCTCGAAGACGGTCGCCCAGCCCTGGTCCCAGCCGAGCTCGGCGAGGACCGTGTCCGGGGAGGCGCTCATCGCCGGTTCTCCCCATTCGGCGCCGGCAGGAGCCCCGCCAGCCACGTCTCCAGGTCACGAGCGGTCGCGCGACGGTGCACCTCGAGACGCTCCGCGAGGAGTTCGAGCGCCCCCCGGTGCTCGTCGAGGACGGCACGGGCGAGGTGCTCCGCCTCGCGGACCAGCTTCGCGGCCGCGTCGTCCACGCGGGCCTCGACGCGGGACTCCGGATACTTCGGCGCCGTGCGGGCGCCGCGGCGCGAGAACCCCCATTCGCCGGCCGAGCGGACGGCCAGGGCGTTCGCAGCCGCCAGGTCCGATGCCGATCCCGTGTCCGTCGTGCCGAGCAGGAGCAGCTCCGCCTCACGCCCGGCGAGGCCGACGGCGAGTTCGCGCCGCACCCATGCGTCCGAGTGGATCGTGTCGTCATCCTCCTCGGGGGTCGTCGAGCCGACCTGCCCCTCGGCACGGGCATCGATCGACACGAACGCGACGGCACGCCAGTCGCCGGCGAGGACGATCGAGACCAGCGCGTGACCGGCTTCGTGAACGGCGGCTCCCCTCACCTCGCCCGCCGACATCGCGCGGGCACGGGGCAGTCCCGCCCGCAGCCGGGCGACGGCTTCGTGGAGATCGCCGTCGTCGATGCGGGTGGACTCGCGGCGCCAGGCGACGAACGCGGCCTCGTCGAGGACGTGGGCCACCGACGCGGTTGGCATCCCGGCCAGCCGTGTCGCAACCAGCTCCAGGTTCGCTCCCTCGTCGAGCGCGAACCTCCGCGCCGTCCGCCGGAGCAACTCGAGCCGCTCGGCGCCGTCGAGCCGGCGGAACGCGATCGGCCGGCCGAGCCGACCGGGGTGGCACAGCGCGGGGTCGATGGCGTCCGGTTCGAGGTTCGTGGCAAGGACGACGAACGCGGCGATGTCCCTCGTCGTGCGGTCGAGCCCGACGAGCAGGTACTTCACGAGGCTCTCGGATGCCTCCCTGCGGAAGTCGCGTACGTGGACGAGGTCGTCGGCCTCGTCGATGAAGACGACGGCCGGCTCGCGCGCCGTGGCGGCGAGGACGGTGGCCAGCAGGTCCTTGCCTTCCGCGTCGTGGAAGTCCGGACCGGCGAACGTGTAGAGCGGGCGGTCGGTCTCGGCCGCCAGAGCATTCGCTGCGGTCGTCTTGCCGGTCCCGGTGGGTCCCACGAACAGCATCCCGGAGCGCGGGGCACCGCCCAGGAGTGACAGGGCGCCCGGGTCGGCCCAGAGGCGAACCTGGGCGCGCAGCTCCGCCTTGACCTCGTCGAGGCCTGACAGCTCGTCGAGGGAACGGACGCGGGGCAGCATCCGGCGGCTCTCGATGAGCCCGCCGGATGCCGGAACCGGGTCGATGGCGACGGGGGTCGTCATCACCCGACCCGCTTGAGCTTGCCGGTGCGCTTCGCGTATCGCTCGGCGCGCCCGAAGGCCCAGACGCCCGCCGGGATGAGCACGGCGCCCATCACCAGGAGCGGCACGATGTCGCTGACGAGCGCCGTGACCGGCGTCCCATCGAGCAACCCGGCACGGACCCCGTGGAGGACGTACGTAGCGGGCGACAGGTGCGAGAGGACCTGCATCCAGCCGGGGAGGATCTCGATCGGGTAGTAGACGCCCGACACGAGCAGCAGGCAGGACTGGATGACGAACGTCATCTGGGCGCCACGCTCCACGTAGAGCAGCGGCAGGATGGCGGCCATCATCCCGATGCCGACGAAGCTGAACGAGCCCAGCGCCACGAACACGACGGCCGTGACCAGGTTCATCCCGGCCGGGTCGAGTTGCGGGAAGAACAGCATGAGCACGACGAGGATGGCCGCGGTGTGCACCAGGCCGTACGCCATCGCGTACGTACAGGAGCCCAGCAGCTGGGTCCAGCGCCGGATCGGCGCCATGAACGTGTACTCGAGCGTGCCTTCCCACCGCTCCACTGCGATCGTCTCGGCGATCCAGGAGAAGACGACGGACAGGTAGTTCCAGAAGACCGCGCCGATGATGAGCATGAGGAGCAGGCGGTCGTCGCCCGAGGCGGCGCCGATCAGCGAGATCGAGAGCGCGCCGGCGACGGAGTAGACGAGGAACGCCAGCTCCCACCCCCAGTACCGGCGGGTGAGGAAGAAGTTGCGTTCGACGAAGGCGTACGACGCCTTCATCTCCTGCGCGAGCAGAGCCAACGGAGTGTCCCTTTCGGTGTACGCCCGGACCCCGGTCTGTGGCGGGGTTCGGGGCCCGCCCGGACCGGCGGGTCAGCCGGTCCGGAGTGTGGAGGCGGTGGGCGTGCCGGCGACGCGGTGGCCAAGCCGGATGAGCGACTCGCCGACCTGGCGTCGGACGGGAGGCGCAGCCCGCGTGGCTGCGCGTTCGGCGGCGAGGAGGGTCCGGTCACGCGCCTGGCGCGCGAGGACCTCCTCGAGCCGGAATTCGATCTGGGCGTTCATGTCAGGTTCCTTGGGCTGGGCTCGGTGATGTCGCAGATGGGCTGGAAGGTCGTGCATGTCGGCACCCTCGCTTCGTTCGTTCGTTCAGTCGTCGGCGGTGTCGTCCGTCTCGACGTCGTCGTCGAGCGAGCGACCCGTGTAGGTCATGAACACGGCGTGCAGCGTGGGCTCCTGCCCGTGGACCTCGGCGACGAGTCGCTTGAGCCCAGCGGGCGAGTCCTCGGCGACCACCCGACCCCGATCGAGGATCGTGATGCGGCCGCAGAGGCGCTCCGCCTCCGCCAGGTCGTGCGTGGTCAGGACGATCGTGGCGCCGTGGTCGGCGTTGACCTCCTCCACGAATGCCTGGACGTCGAACTTGCTCCGGGGGTCGAGACCCGTGGTCGGCTCGTCGAGGAGCAGCAGGCTCGGACTCGTCAGCAGGGCTCGCGCGATCGCGACCTTCTGCTGCATCCCCCGGCTCATCTGCTCAACCGGGCGGCCGAGGCGGCTCTCCGCGATGCCGAGCCTCGCGAGGATGGCGGTGGCCTCCTTCCGGGCCCGTCCGGCATCGAGGCCGTACAGGCGGGCGGCGAACAGCAGGTTCTCCATCGGGCTCAGCTTCTTGAAGAACGCGGCATCCACGGACACCCGGTTGATGAGCCGCTTCACGGCGAGTTCGTCGCGCTCGATGTCGTGGCCGAAGACCTCCACCCGGCCCTCGTCCAGGGTCAGCAACCCCGAGATGAGGCGGATGAGGGTGCTCTTGCCGGAGCCGTTCGCGCCCAGGATCCCGTGGATGGCGCCGGGCTCCAGGCGGAGCGAGACGTCATCGATGGCGATCACCGGTGGCTTGCGGCGGTGCACGTTGAAGCGCTTGGTGACGTGCTCCACCAGGAGGGCCGGCGTGACGACCGGGCCCGACGGGATCCGGGTCGGGATGTTCGGTTCGGGCGCGAGGGCGATGGTCATGGGACCCTCCTGCAGTGGTGTGGTGGCTCAGGTTGCGAGCCGGACCGCGGGATCCCATCCATGGGACGAGCCGCGGACCGTTTCGGGGGCCAGCGGCTCGCTCTGTGCGGGCGTCGATCTGCCTGCACAAACAAAAGAGCCGGGGCCCGGTGGCCCACGGCTCGGTGGTCGCTCCTGGGGCTCTCAGCCCCGCGTCCTACCTGCTGGTGGGCACACCTCTCCCGCCGACGGCGCCGAGGGCAGCCGCCTTGCGCGGGTAGAAGACTGCGTTCTTCACCATGGGGCGTACCGCCTCCGGTAACAGGACGTGCCGGGCGACCTGCCCAGCCGCCGCGGAGTCTACGCGGCGTCCGGGCGACTCGTCAACACCGTGTTTGCCCGCTTGTCGTCGGCCAGTGAAAGTGTCACCCCGTAAGCGGCCAGTGACTTTGTCACCCTCGATCGCATGGAGACGAGCGACACGATCAGGGTGGATGCCCGGGCGCAGCGGCGCCTCTACGTCCTGCAGCACCTCGACGCCGGCCGGGTCACGGCCGACGAGGCGGCGCGGATCCTCGAGCTGTCCGTGCGCCAGGTGCGCCGGCTGCTGGCCACCTTCCGGTGCGAGGGACTCGCGGGCCTGGTCCATGGCAACGCCGGGCGAGCGCCCGGGCACCGGACGCCCGACGACCTGCGGGACCGGCTGGTCGAGCTCGCCAGGACCACGTACGCGGGCGTCAACCGGGCGCACCTCGCCGAGCTGCTCGCGGAGCGCGAGGGGCTCGAGATCGCGGAGCGAACCTTGCGCCGGATCCTGGACGAGGCGGGGGTCGTGCCGGTCCGCCGCCGGCGGCCACCGCGGCACCGGAGCCGGCGCGACCGGATGGCCCGGGAGGGGCTCCTGCTCCAGGTCGACGGCAGCCGCCACGACTGGCTCGAGAGCCGGGGCCCGATCCTGACCCTGGTGGGCGGGATGGACGATGCCACGAGCGAGGTGACGGGCGCCACGTTCCGCCTCGCCGAGGATGCCGCTGGCTACTTCATCATGCTCGCCCAGACGGCCCGCCGGTACGGGCTCGCGGGCGCCATGTACTCCGACCGCCACTCAGCTTGTGATTAAACCCGTGGGGCCGTCTTCTTGACCGCCGGGTAGCGCGTCCGGGGCGGCCGACGCGTTCCCTTCGGGCGGCCTGGGCCCGGTTTCGCGGATTTCGGCGGACTGGCCGGAGTGCCCAGGGATGCACGAAGTCGACGAAACCCCCGCCGCACGCGGGCGGGCGTGAGCTGGGCCGGTGTGGCGGGACGCTCCCACGGCAGGCGCTGGTCGTCGACGAGACGGCGGGCGAGGCGCAGCTCGGTGTAGGCGGCGACCACGAGCCAGGTCCAGCGGTCGTCCTAGCGCTGGATCGCTTTCGGGCTCGTGCTGGGGTTCGGAGCCGTCATCGACATCGCCTGGGAGATCGCGGAGTTCCTGCTCTCCCGGAGCGGTGCATCCGGCCTCCAGCTGACGTACCAGAACACGATCCAGGACCTCGCCATGTCGCTTGCCGGGGCCGCCGTCGGAGCCCTTGCCATCGCGACCGTCCTGTGGCCGCCGGGCGGGGCGCCGGCCGCACCGTTCGGGTGGGCCTGAGCCCCGTTGACGGGGGCGGCTGACGGGGGCGGCGCCGCGCCGCGACCCCGACGCCCTATGCTGGACCCGAGCGCCTCAACGTCTCGACGAAACCAGCCTGGGAGGTACCGGAATGCTGCGTCGCCTGATCGTCGTCGGGTTTGCCGCCGTCGTCATCGCCGGCTGCGGGTCCGGGTCTCCGACCGCCGTCCCGTCCGCGTCTCCCGGCGGCGTGCCGACCACCGCACCCACGTCGGCCCCCACCGAGGCGCCGATCGTCGAACCCACCGCCGCGACCCAGACGACCATGACCGCGATCTGCAACGCCGTCGGAGTCCGGAAACAGGCGTCTTCGAACGGCGCGCTCATCGTCCGCATCGGACTCGGAGCCGAGGTCCGCGTGGTCGAGGTCGTCCCGGGCGACGCGTACGAGGTCGGCGCCTGCGGCAGCGCCGGGGACATCTGGCTCAAGATCGACCAGATTGCCGGCAAGAGCGTCAAGACGCTGTACGGCGTCCCGGTCGCCTACGCTGCGGCGGGCTTCTTCAAGTAGGGCAAGGGCGGTCGCCCCTGGCTCGAACAGGCCAGAACGGGCCCCGGCCGGCGGTCAGATCGCGGCGATGATCGCGGCGATGCCGGCGATCTCCACCTTGTAGCCGGGCGACGCGAGTCGCGCCTCCACCGTGGCCCGGGCGGGCAGGTTCGCCTTGTCCACCCAGGCGTCCCAGGCGGCGTTCATCTCCGCGAACGTCGAGATGTCGGCGAGCCAGATCGACACGGTCAGCAGGTTCGACTTGCCGGTCCCGGCGGCGGCGAGATGCCGATCGATGCTCTCGAGGATCTCGCGCGTCTGCTGCTCCACGCCGGCGTCCGGGTTGTCGCTCACGTGGCCGGCGAGGTAGACGAGGCCGCCATGCACCACCGCCTCTGAGAGGCGCGCACCGGGGTCGAGACGCTGGATGGTCACGGGGCTCCTCCTGTTCGCTGGGTTGGGACGTCCTGTTCGCCGGGTTGGAACGGGCTGACAGCAGGGTACCCGGAGCGGCGTCGCGTTAGGATCGACCGATGACGTCGCCGCTGCCTTCGCCCGCCACCGCCTCGCTCGCTGCGCTGCTCCACGACGGCGTCCTTGATGCGGAGCTGGCGGCGCTCGTCTGGCTCACGCTCGAAGGCGGGATCCCGATCGTGGTGGCGGGGGAGCCCGACGTCTGGCGGACGACCCTGCGCGACGCGCTTCTGGAATTGCTGCCCGCCGACGCCCGAACCGTGACGCTCGCCGGGGAGCGGGAAACGTTCGCGTGGATGGCCGAAGCCGTTGAGCTCGGCTGGCGGCACCAGGGGCCGTGGATGCCGGAGGCCGGTGTCGAGCGGACGCGCGCCCGGTCCGGGGACGGCGGCTCCGCGACCGTGCTGGTGGCTGACCTGGAGGACGCACCGCTCGCTGCCACCTGGGGCGAGCCTGCCCGGCTGACGATCCGCGCCCTCGCCCTGGGCTACGGCCTGGTGGCGACGGCGTCCGGCACCCGCCTCGAGGACGTCCTGGGCCGGCTGGCGGCCGCGCCCGTCGGGGCGGTCGATGACGAGCTGACACGCCTGGGTATCGTGCTGATCCTGGGCAGCGACGATGACGGCGCGACGCGGGTGCTCGCCGCCCACTACCTGCGCCCGGTGGCCAGGGACGTCCATGGGCACATCCAGCGCCTCCCGCCGGCGGTGCTCGCGACCTGGAACCAGGCGGCGGGCCGCTTCGACCATTTCGCCTGGGGCGTGGTGGGTGAGCTGGCCGGGCGGACGGGGCGCCGGCCCGTGGCGTTCGAGCGCGAGCAGGCGATCCGTGCCCGCCGGCTCGCCAGCCGCAACACCGGCGGCACCCCTGCTAGCATCCCGCCCGCACCGTCCACGGGGTGACGGCGACAAGGGAGGTATCGGTGGACCTGTTCGGCATCCTGCTGTTCCTGCACGTGCTCGGGGCGATCGTCGCGTTCGGACCGGGTTTCGCCTCGATGGTCGTGGGACCGATGGTCTCGCGGGAGCCGCACCACGCGAACTTCTACGCGCGCACCCAGCTGGCGACCGCCCGGGTGATCGTGATCCCGGTCTCGATCAGCCTGGCGGTGACCGGGGTGGGGCTGATCCTCGTGCGCGGCTGGAGCACCGTCACGGCGGGCAAGCAATGGCTTGAGCTGGCGATCCTGCTGTACGTGGTCGCGGTCGTGGTTGCGATGGCGGTGCAGGCCCCGGCGGGCCGGAGGCTCGTGGAGCTCACGTCGCAGCCGCCCGCCCCCGGAACCCCGCCTTCGGTCGAGCTCCGTGCCGCGGCGCGTCGTGTCCGCGTCGGGGGGATGCTCCTGTCGGCCCTGGTGGTGGTGATCGTGTACCTGATGGTCGCCAAGCCCTTCTGACGGGGCGCGCCGGGCGGGTGATGCCGCGAGCACGCTGGCGCTGATCCGGGCCGCGCTGCGGCTTCGCCGGGTCCAACGGGCACGGGGTGGCGGGCCAAGCGGCCCCCGATCCCGGACCCGCGGCCCGCGCCCGGCACGCCCTTCCGCCCCTTCGGTCCGACGTTCGCGTGCGGCATGCTTTGGGGCATCACCCCGATCTCGCAACGGGCTGCGGCACGCCGCGTCGCCGCCCGCGGCTACCATGTCCAGCGACAACCGCAGGAGACCTCGCCCGATGCCTCACGTCGCCACGTCGATCACCGACCTGCTCGGCAACCTCGCCGGGATCGCCCACATCGACGGCGACCGCCTCGTCGTCGATGACGAGGCCCGCTTCCGATCGCAGGCCGCCGCCGACCTCGCCTGGACGGCCGCCTTCACCACCGACGACGCGACGGCTGACGCCGTGCGCTGGATCGTGTGGGAGGCCAGCCAGGCGCTGGGCGCCCGGTCGGCCAGCATCCAGGAGCTGTACATGGCCCGCGCCCGGGGCGAGATCTCCGGGTTCACGGTGCCGGCCATCAACATCCGTGCCCAGACGTTCGACATGGCGCGCACGTTCTACGAGATCGCGGCCCGCGCCGATGTCGGCGCGGTCATCTTCGAGCTGGCCCGGAGCGAGCAGACCTACACCTTCCAGCGCCCGATGGACTACGCGACGTCCATTCTCGCCGGCGCCATCGCTGCGGGCTGGAAGGCCCCGGTCTTCATCCAGGGCGACCACTACCAGTTCAACGCGAAGAAGTACGCCGCGGACCCCGAGGGCATGACCGAGGAGATCCGCCGTGCGTGCCGCCTGGCGCTCGACGCCGGCTACCGCAACATCGACATCGACAGCTCCACGCTGGTCGACCTCTCCAAGCCCAACCTCGACGAGGAGCAGAGGGAGAACTACCTCCGCGCGGCCGAGCTGACGGCGCTGATCCGGAGCCTCGAGACGGACGGCGTGACCGTCAGCGTCGGTGGTGAGATCGGCGAGGTCGGCAAGCAGAACTCCACGCCCGAGGAGCTGGCGGCGTACCTCGACGGGTACACCCGCGAGCTCGAGGCGCGCGCCCCGGGCGCGAAGGGCCTGTCCAAGGTCAGCGTCCAGACCGGGACCAGCCACGGCGGCGTGCCGCTTCCCGGCGGCGGCGTGGCCGAGGTCAAGCTCGACTTCGCCGTCCTCGCGCGCCTGGGCGAGGTCGCCCGCACGTACGGTCTCGCCGGCGCGGTCCAGCACGGCGCATCGACACTCCCGGACGCGCTGTTCCACCGGTTCCCGGAGGTCGAGACGGCCGAGATCCACCTCGCCACGGGCTTCCAGAACGCGCTCTACGACCACCCGGCATTCCCGGCCGAGCTCATGGCCGAGATCCATGACTGGTGCCGCGCCAACGCCGCCGACGAGCGCAAGGCGGATCAGACCGAGGACCAGTTCCTGTACACGACGCGCAAGAAGGCCATCGGGCCGTTCAAGCGGGCGATCTGGGACCTGGCCAGCCGGGACGAGATCCTCGCTTCGCAGGGCGCCAAGATCGACGACCTGTTCGGCCAGCTCAAGGTCCGTGGCTCGATGGCGCTCGTGGACCGCTTCGTCAAGCCGGTGGCGGTCCCTCGTCCGATCCCTGCGGCCCTCAAGGCGGCGGTCGCGGACTGACGTGACGGACGGCCCCGGCGGCATCTTCGCGACCGGCGGCCCCGCGCCCCAGTCCGTCTCGAGACACCCGGCGATGAGCCGGGGGTCCGCCATGTCCACCTGGCCGCGTTCCCGGGTCCCGAGGAGGCGGACATCGTGGACCGGATCCGCCGCGAGGCGCCGGCGGGCTGGCAGTCGCTGGTCGCCGTGGACGCCGCCGGCCTGATCGCGGGGCATCTCCTGCTGTCGCCATGCCCGGTCGAGACCGAGGCCGGCGAGCGGGTGGGGGAGGTCCTGGCCCTGGGTCCGGTTGCCGTCCTGCCCGAGCACCAGCTCCGCGGCGTGGGCTCCGCGCTCGTGGCCACGGCAACCAGCCTGGCCGTGGCCCGGGCGGTGCCGGCGATCGTGCTCCTGGGCCACGCGTCGTACTACCCGCGCTTCGGCTTCGAGCCGGCGCGCGGGATCGGGCTGCTGCCGCCCGCGGAGGCGTGGCCTGACGCCGTATGGATGGCGCGGCGGCTCCCTGCCTGGACGGACGACCTGCGCGGCACCGTGCGCTATCCGGAGGCGTTCGAACCCCTGGCCTGATGGAGCCGTGGCTTCGGCCGGCGCCGCGGCGCGCGCCAGGGCCCGGACGCTGGCATCATCGGGTCATGACATCGCCCGCCTTCGGACCCGCGTGGTCCGCCTCGCTCGCCCGTGTCCCCGAAACCACCCTGCGCGACTGGCTCGCGTTTGCCCACGAGGCCTGCGACGCGGCCGACGCCATCGCGCTCCGCCACTTCCGCCGCGACCTGGACCTCGAGCGGAAGCCGGATCGCACGTTCGTCACGGTCGCGGACCAGGGGATCGAACGGGAGATCCGATCGCGGATCCAGGCGCGCTACCCCGACCACGGGCTGGTGGGCGAGGAGTACGGCACCGAGGCCGGCGACGCGGCCATCCGCTGGTACATCGACCCGATCGACGGGACCCACAACTTCATCCGCGGCGTGCCCCTGTTCGGGACGCTGCTCGGGGTGGAGCACGAGGGCGAGCTCCAGCTGGGGATGATCTCCGCGCCGGCGATGCGCGAGCGCTGGTTCGCCTACCGCGGCGGTGGCGCGTGGAACCGGAGCCTCGACGGAGATCGGCAGATCCACGTGTCGCGGGTGTCCGCGCTGGAGGACGCGCAGCTCGTGTACGGCAGCCGGTCCGAAACCGTGGCGTCGGGGTTGATGCCGGGCTTCGACACGCTGGTCGCGGCCGCCTGGCGGGAGCGCGGCTTCGGCGACTTCTGGGGCTACGCGCTGGTTGCGGAAGGCGCGGCCGAGGCGATGTTCGAGACGGGCATGAAGACGTGGGACCTGGCGGGTCCGCTCGTCGTGATCGAGGAGGCGGGCGGCTGCGTGACGGACGTGTTCGGCGAGCGGCGGATGGACGCGCCGTCGTTCGTGGGCTCGAACGGCCTGCTGCACGGGGAGCTGTTGCGGGGCCTGCGCGCCGAGGGCTGAACGGTGCGCCTATGCGCCGGCGGCGTCCAGTGCCTCGGCGATGATCCCGAGGGCCAGATCGACCTCTTCGGCCGTCGTGATCAGGGGCGGGATGATCCGGATCACGTTGACGTACGTGCCGGCCGTCAGGAGCAGCAGGCCACGGTCGTAGCAGGCCGCCTGGACCCGCTTGGTCAGCGCCGCATCGGGAGCCCGGCCGTCGCCGTCGCCGGGCCTGACGAACTCGAGCGCGACCATGAGGCCGAGGCCGCGCACGTCGCCCACGGATCCGCGTCCGGCGCAGATCCGCCGCAGCCCGTCCAGGAGCTGCCGGCCGCGGACCCGGGCGTTCTCGACCAGGCCCTCATCCTCGATCACGTCCAGCGTCGCCATCGCCGCCGCGCAGGACACGACGTTGCCACCGTACGTCCCGCCGTGGGAGCCGGGCGACAGCCGGTCCATGATGGCCTTCTGGGCCAGGATCCCGGACAGCGGCATCCCGGATGCGATGCCCTTGGCCATGACCACGATGTCCGGCTCCACGTCCCAGTGGCGGACCGCGAAGATCTCGCCGGTGCGGCCGAAGCCCGTCTGGACCTCGTCGGCGATGAGCAGGATCCCGTGCCGGCGGGTGATCTCGCGCAGGCGCGGCAGGAACCCGGGCGGCGGCACGAGGTACCCGCCCTCACCGATCACCGGCTCCACGATGATCGCGGCCACCTTGTCCGGGTAGACGAGCTGGTGGAAGAGCAGGTCCAGCTGCGCCTCCCAGTCGCAGGTGCAGTCCGCCGGGTCGTGGGCGCCGCCGGCGGCCCGGTAGCAGTACGGGTAGGACGCGTGGTAGATGGACCCGGGGAGCGGCTCGAACGCACCGCGATAGACGTCCTTGGCCGCGGTGAGCGCCATCGCCTGGGCGGTCCGGCCGTGGAACCCGTAGCGGAACGCAACGATCGCCGGGCGGGCGGTCGCGACGCGCGCGAGCTTGACGGCGGCCTCCACGGCCTCGGCCCCGGAGTTGGCCAGGAACGCGCTCCAGGGTCCGCCCGGCAGGAGCCCGGCGAGGCGCTCGTAGAGGCGCAGGCCGGCCTCGTGGTAGACGATGTTCTGCTGGCCGTGGAGCAACTTCGCCGCCTGGGCCTGGATCGCCGCCACGACGCGAGGGTGGGCGTGGCCGGTGTTGGTCACGCCGATCCCGGACGTGTAGTCCAGGTACCGGTCGCCATCGGGCGTCACCAGCCAGGAACCCTCGCCGTGGTCCGCCACGAGGTTCGTGATCCGGCCCCAGACCGGCGGCACCACGGAACGATCGGGGAGGGGCGGGGTTTGGAAGGCCGGGGTGGCGGGGGCGGTGTCGACCATGGGAGGCCTCCTCGGGCTTGCGGCCGGACGCGGCCTGGGCGGCGTCAGGGGGTCGCCGGCACGCGCTTCTGGCCGCGCGCCGACATCATGGTCGAGGTCGCTACCAGGCCGACGGCGATAAGGAACATGGCAGTCCCGATCACATGGACCTGGGGCGGCAGGTTGTTGCGGATCGTCCCCCACACCCAGACCGGGAACGTGTTGGTCAGGCCCGAGGTGAAGTTCGTGATGATGAAGTCGTCGATGGAGAGCGCGAACGCCAGCAGGGCGGCGGCCATGATCCCGGGCCGGATCAGCGGGAACGTGACCTTCCAGAAGGTGACCCATTCGTTGGCGCCCAGGTCCATCGCGGCCTCCTCGAGGTGGCGGTCGAAGCCCTGAATCCGTGCGCGGACCGTCACCACGACGTAGCTGATGTTGAACATCACGTGGGCGATGAGAATCGTGTTGAACCCCAGGGGGTAGAGGAGACCCGGAGGAATGGTGCTCCGGAACGGCTCCACCGATGCCGACGCGACGAACAGCGACAGCAGGCTGGCGCCGAGCACGATCTCCGGTGTGGCCATCGGGATGAGGATGAACAGGTTGGTGGCGCCATGGCCACGGAACCTGTAGCGCACGAGCGCCAGGGCGATGAGGGTGCCGAGGGCGGTCGCAATGACGGTGGCGATCGCGGCCACGACCACGGAGGTCCACAGGGCATCCGAGAGCCCGGGCCGGCTGAGCGGCGAGGCCCAGGCGTCGAGCGAGAACTCGTGCCAGACGAAGTTGAACTTGCCATCGGGCTTGTTGAAGGAGAACACGATCATGACCGCGATCGGCACCATCAGGTACGTGATCGCTGCAGCGCTGAACAGCGGCAGGGACCAGCGGTCGACGACCGATCGGACGCGCTGGGTCGGGGTCGGCTTGCGTGCCCCGCGGACCGCGGCGTCCAGGCCGGCGATGATGGCGCCCTCCCGCTGGTCTCTCACGCGCGGCCTCCGCTCAGTTCCTCGGTCCCCAGGGCCCGGGCGTAGAGCAGGATCGCGATCAGGATGGCCGCCATCAGGATGAACGCCAGGGCCGCGGCCGTCGGGTAGTCGTTCTGGGCGAGGAACCGGTTCTGGATCACGTTACCGATCATCTGTGTCTTCGGACTGCCCAGGAGGTGGGCGTTCACGTAGTCCCCGATCGCCGGAATGAAGGTCAGGATGGAGCCGGCGAACACGCCGGGGAGCGAGAGGGGCAGGGTGACCCGCAGGAAGGCCTGACTGATCATGGACGCCCCGACCAGCGCTCCGGCCGTCCCACCGACGATGGCCGCGATCGCCACGATCCCCGGGGCGGCGTTCTCGCCGAACAGCTGGCTGTAGCCGAGGCCGATCTGCAGCGCGACGGCCACGAGGGCTCCGAGGAGCGCCCCGGTGATCGCGCCGCCCCGGCGCCACGGACCCGCGTACAGGTCCTGCGCGGCCTCGACGAGCCGGCGGTCCACCTTCTCGATGGAGACATAGAGCGGCAGCACCATGAACGGGAGGAACTGGTAGGTGAGCCCGCCGACCACCGCAAGCGGCGTCCCGATCACGCTGAAGTTCGCCGGCACGAGGCCCAGGAAGTCCCGCATCACCCACAGGAACGGTCCGTCGTTGCCCAGGATGATGCGCCACGAGATGGTCCGGATCAGGAAGCTGGTGAAGAACGGTGCGATCACCAGGAACAGGAGGAGGTTCTTGTAGCGGCCGCCGCGGAAGGCGATGGCATACGCCAGCGGGTAGCCGATCAGGAAGCACAGGATCGTCGCCAGCCCGCCGTAGACGATCGAGTTGCCGAAGTTCACCGAAAAGCGGCTGACGCTGTCCCAGAAGTTGCTGAACACCCAGACTTCGGGCGGGCTGGTGAAGCCCGTCATGAGCGTCCCATCCGAGAGGGAGTAGATGAACATCTGGATGTTCGGGACGACGAAGAACAGGAGCAGCCAGAGGAGTCCGGGCAGCATCAACAGGTAGGGCACGGCGCCCTTGTACCGGTGGATCAGCTGGCCCACGTGCCGGATGCTCCTTGTTGGCGGCGGGGTTCCGGGCTGACCGGCGACGCCGGTCAGCCCGCGGGGTTCGGGCTACTTGCCCTCGAGCAGCGCGACCAGCTCGTTGAACGCGAGGTCCTCTTCGTTGGTGAGGTCGGGCTGCGCGTACTGCTTCGCCGTGACGTCTGCCGGCGGGAACAGGAGCGGGTTGTCGGCCAGCTCCGCGTCCGTGGCCCGGATCACGTCGGCCACCCCCTTCACCGGTGAGATGTAGTAGATCCAGGCGGCGAGACGCGCGGCGTTGTTGACGTCATAGACGAAGTCGATCATCGCCTCTGCCGCCCGCTTGTGCGCGGCACCCTTCGGGATCAGCATGTTGTCCGTCCAGATGATCGACCCTTCGGTCGGGTAGACGAACCGGTCGTCCTCGCCACCCGAGGAGGCCAGGTCGCCCGACCAGACGGCGGCCACCCAGGTGTCACCCGAACCGAAGTCCTGGAGGTACTCGTTGCCCGTGAAGGCCCGGATGTGGCCGCTGTCCACGTACGGTGCCAGGAAGTCCTTGATCTTCTGCGCGTCGTCCAGCGTGAGGTCCGGCGGCAGGTTGCTGATGTCGCCGCGCTCTCTCAGGAGGAGGCTGACCAGCGAGAACGTGTCCTGGTAGCCCGCCAGCAGGGTGACCTTGCCCTTGAACGCCGTGTCGAACAGGTCCCCGATGGAGGTGAGGTCACGGCCCGTGGACTTCCGGTTGTAGCCGACGCCCGTCGCACCCGACTGCCACGGGAAGTGGTAGACCATGTCCGGGTCCCACTCGAGACCGCGGAGTTCGTCGCGGACGTTCGCATGGGCGGTCGGCACGTTGGCCGCCTCGATCGGCTCCACCCAGCCTGCGCGGACAAGGCGGGCGGCCATGTAGTCCGTCAGGACGATCAGGTCCCAGCCGGTGTCCAGCCCCGACGTGAGGGGCTGCGCGATCGTCGCGAAGAAGTCCTCGTTGGTCTGGATGTCCTCGACGTAGTTGACCTCGATCCCGTGCTTTGCCCTGAACTCGTCCAGGGTCGGGGAGGCCGACTCGTCATCGTTGAGGTCGATGTAGGCGGGCCAGTTCGCGAAGTTGAGCGGGCCCACGACAGGGCCGCTCGTCGCCGGCGCCGGCGTTGCCGACGCGCCCGGGGTCGTGCCCGGAGTCGTGCCCGGAGTTGCCGCGCCGCCTGGGCTCGGCGCCGGCGTGGTGCCGCTGCCCACGCCGCACGCGGCGAGGAACGCAGAGAGCCCGACGAGCGATCCTCCCTTGAGCACGGCACGTCGGGTGATCGGGTGTCCTGCGAGATCGACTGCTGTCACCTGGTCCTCCTCCTGGGGTGGGTCAGCCTGCGGCGTCAGCCGCCGGCCCATCGGTGATCACGAAGGTGTGGTCGGGCGACCAGGTGAGCTGGACCGCCTCGCCGGGCGCCCACAGCTCGGATCGCCTGGCTCTCTCGACGTTCTGCTCGTAGACGGTCAGGCGCCGACCGCCGGCCGTCTCCACCTGGTACTGGGTGCTCACCCCCATGTAGGACGCGTCGCGCACCGTGCCGGCCAGTCGGTTGTGTTGCTCGGGAGTGTCCGCACCGGGATCGGTGAGGCGGATCTTCTCGGGTCGGACGCCCACGCGCAGTCGGGTGGTGCCGCTCACCGACGTGCGCGGTACGCGCACGTGCGTGTCGTCGTCCAGGCGAACCAGCGCATACGCATCGGCCGTACCGTCGGGTCGCCCGGAGAGGAGGTTGCTCACGCCCAGGAAGCCGGCCACGAACTCGGTTGTCGGGCGCTCGTACAAGGTCTCAGGATCGGCCAGCTGCTCGTACCGGCCCCTGTTCATCACGGCGATGCGATCGGACATCGTCATCGCCTCCTCCTGGTCGTGGGTCACGTAGATGAACGTGATCCCCACCTCCTGCTGGATCCGCTTGAGCTCCACCTGCATCTGCTTGCGCAGCTTGAGGTCGAGGGCGCCCAGGGGTTCGTCCAGCAGCAGCACCGCGGGCCGGTTGATCAGCGCCCGCGCGAGCGCCACACGCTGCGCCTGGCCCCCCGAGATCTGGGTGGGCCGGCGGCGCTCGTACCCCTCGAGCTGGACCAGCTTGAGCATGTCCGCGACCCGCGATCGGACCTCGTCCCCCTTCGCGCCCTTGCGGCGGAGGCCGAAGGCGACATTCTCGAAAATCGAGAGGTGAGGGAACAGCGCATAGTTCTGGAAGACCGTGTTGACGTTGCGCTGGTACGGCGCGAGCCAGGTCACGTCCTTGCCCTGGAGCTCGATCAGGCCAGAGGTCGGCTGCTCAAAGCCGCCGATCATGCGCAGGGTGGTCGTCTTGCCGCAGCCCGATGGCCCGAGGAGGCTGAAGAACTCCCCGCTGTTCACCTCGAGGTCGATGTGATCGACGGCGAGCACCTCGCCGTACGCCTTGACAACCTGGACCAGTCGGACGTCGACAGTAGGCACGGGTGAAACGAGACTCCTCGATCGCGGCGGGCCGTAGCCGGTACTTCCATCCGGCATCCGTGTGGACCGGACACGGATCAGCCCGACAGGCGCCGAACGATAGGGTCGTGCCGGGCGAGTGTCAAATCGACGATCCCGGTGGCGGGTCGGCACGCCCATGACGAGATTCGCACCCGCAGCGCCGTGATCGTGGCGAATTCGCAGCCTGGGACACCTTGACGCCCGTCCGGCCGACTCTCTTCCGTGGCGGCTTCACCGGCCGGACGGGCCTGCGCCCGCGTTCCCGTCCGGGCGCGGGTACGATACCGGCGGCCCGTGCGGCCATCAGCCAGGCGTCCCCAGGCGCACAGGAGCGAGATCAAACGCGATGACCGTCATCACTGAGGCTGCCGTCCTTGCCGCCCTCCGCACCGTCCAGGAGCCAGAGCTCGGCGGTGACCTCGTCACCCGGAACATGGTCCGGGACATCGCGATCGACGGCGACGACGTCGCGTTCACGATCGAGCTGACCACGCCCGCCTGTCCGTTGAAGGACCAGATCGAGTCCGAGGTCCGTGCGGCGCTGGCGCCCGTGGGTGTTGCGGGTGTCGCGATCACGTGGGGCGCCACCGTTCGCCGGGCGGCGCCGCGCACCGCGGAGCAGCTGGTCCCGGGCGTCAAGAACATCATCGCCGTCGCGTCCGGCAAGGGCGGCGTGGGCAAGAGCACCGTCAGCGTCAACCTCGCGGTCGCCCTCGCGAGGGCGGGCGCCGCCGTGGGTCTGCTGGACGCTGACATCACCGGCCCCAACATCCCGATGATGCTGGGCATCGAGGGCCAGCCGGTCTCGAGCCCCAACAACAAGATCGTGCCGCTCGAGCGCCACGGGGTGAAGGCGATCTCGATCCAGTTCTTCGTCCCCGAGGGCCAGCCCATCGTCTGGCGCGGCCCACTCATCGGCGGCGCGATCTCCCAGTTCCTGCGGGACGTCGAGTGGGGCGAGCTGGACTACCTCGTGGTGGACCTCCCGCCCGGCACCTCTGACGCGCAGCTGACGCTGGCCCAGGCCGTGCCGATCAGCGGCACCGTGCTGGTCACCACGCCCCAGGACGTGTCCCTCTCGGACGTCACCAAGGCGCTGGCGATGCTGCGCCGGCTCAACGTGCCGATCATCGGAATCGTGGAGAACATGAGCGGGTTCGCCTGCCCGCACTGCGGCGATGTCACCGAGATCTTCGGGTCGGGCGGCGGCGAGCGCTTCGCCCAGCAGCACGGCGTGGACTTCCTGGGCAAGATCCCGCTGGACGTCACGGTGCGCCAGGGTGGGGACGCCGGCGTGCCGGCGGTGGCGCAGCGGGAGCCGGGGCGGGCGGCCCTGGCCCTCGAGGTGATGGCCGGCCTCGTCGCCGCGCGGATGAGCATGCGGGCGGAGACGGCGCAGACGCCGATCCTGTCGATCACCTAGAGCCGGGCGCTGGACGACCAGGCGGCGGTGACCCGCCCGGGGCGACGGGTCACCGGGGTCAGGTTCGTGACGAGGCGCGGAGGAACGCGAGCAGGACTGCGGCGCCGTTGAGGGCGGCCCGGTCCGCGCCCACGGAGCCGCGCAGGAACGCCAGGCGCCGCTCCGCGTGCTGGCCGGACGGTGAGACGACCGCCACCATGACGGAGGTGTCGTTACCGTCGGCGGTGGCCTGGATCGCGAGGCCGACGTCCGCGCCCGCCGCCGTCCTGACACGCTCGGCCTCTCGCAGCACCAGGTCGCGTCCGGCCGGCGAGCTTTCGGCGTCGGCCGACGGCGCGTCCGCAACGACCTCCGCACGGCGCATCCCCGCCATCCCTCGCAGGAGCGCCACCAGCGCGCCCTCCGTGCCCGTTTCCGTGATGGCGAGGGTCCATCCGCGGGTCGAGAGGGCCTCGTCCAGGGAGCGTGCCCACGTCGCCCCGCCCCGCGCCCAGACGAACTCGCCGACCCTCGCCATGACTGCCGTCTCTGCGTCGTCGGCAAGGCTGGCGGCGCTCCGGTCGGCGGAGGCCCGGGCGGAGATCCGGACGTCCACGGCCTCATGGCGGGCGTAGGTGGCAACGATCGGATTGGCGGCCCGAAGCAGTGGCTCGCCAAGTCGCTCCGCGACCTGCGACTCGCCGATCCCGAACAGGCGGAAGGTCCGGACGTCGGTGTCTCCCCCGACGCCTCGCTCGGCCAGGCGCGGCAGCACGTCGTCGGTCCACATCGGGCGCATCTCGCGCGGCGGCCCGGGCAGGTTGACGATGACGCGCCCGTCGGGGCGGACGACCCACCAGCCGGGAGCCGTGCCGTTGGCGTTGGGAAGGGGGGTTGCCGACGGGATGACCCAGGCCTGCTTGATGTTCGTGCTCGGGAACGGGTGGCCGCGGCGGGCCCACATGCCCTCCAGCCAGCGGAGCGTCTCCGGGTTGACGGTGACGTCTTCCCCGCAGGCTTCGGCAACCGCCTCGCGGGTAAGGTCGTCCGGCGTGGGGCCAAGGCCGCCGGTCGTGACGACCAGGTCCGCCCGGCCGAGCGCGGTCCGGAGCGCGTCGACCACGACCGGCAGGTCGTCAGGGAGGTCCGCGATCCGGGTCACGGTCACGCCGCGGGCGACCAGCGAACGCGCGAGCTCACCGCTGTTCGTGTCGGTGGTCTCGCCGACGGTCAGCTCGGTGCCGATGGCGAGCAGCTCCGCGCGCAGAATCGGGCGAGCGGCGGTGGCGTTCGAAGGGCGATCGGGCATAGAGGGAGCCTACCCCGGCGATCCGTCCCCCGCACGCGGGACGTGGGGCGATCCGGTGCCCACTGGTATCATGCGCGCGGTCCCACGCCACCCGTCCATCCTCGCTCGGAGCCCGACCGCTGGATCAAGGTCAGCCCGTCCCCGAACCGTCGCGCCCCGCAGCACCGCCCGGCATCCGCCGGCAGCTGGCGGCGACGAAGGACGCCATCCTCGGCCTCCTGCGCGCCCACGTCGATCTGGCCAAGGCGGAGCTCGACGAGATCAAGGGCGAGGCCGCCCGGGCGGCGGCGCTCGTCGCGGTCGCGGTCGCGTGCCTGATCCTGCTCGGAATCCTGCTCCCTATCGGAGCGATCCTGTTCGCGGGCGAATGGATCTTCGGGTCCATCGGCTGGGGGCTCCTGCACGGGACGCTGTTCCTGGTCGCCGTCGCCGTGGCCGCGGTCCTGGTCGCCGTCCGGGTGCCGGGCCTCATCGTGGACATGGCGATCGCCGCCGCCGTCGGCGCTGTCCTCGGGCTTGTGTTCGGGTTCGACCTCCCGAACGCCCTCTGGCGAGCGCTCGGCGACGCGGCGAGCCTGGGCGACGCGGCGTGGCGGCCACTGGCCGTCGGCGCGCTCGTGCTGGGGGTCGTGGGCGGCGTGGCGGGCCTCGTTGCCGGCATTCGGACCGGCGGCGGGGCGCCCATCGCGGGTCTGGTCGGCGGGATCGTGCTGGGTGGGCTGCTGGGCGCGTTCACCGCCATCACCTTCGGCGTCCAGGCCGGGGCCGCCGTGGGCGTGACCGCCGGGCTCATCGCGTGGCCGTCGCTGATGGGGGGGCGCGCCGCCCGCCAGGGCATCGACACGGAGGCACTCAAGGCGCGGTTCTGGCCGCAGGCGACCATCGACACCACCATGGAGACGATCGAGTGGGCGAAGGCAAGGAATCCGCTCGGGCCCAGGTCCTAGCGGCGCGCTCCCTCGTAGACGAGGAGCTCGTCCGGCTGGAGGCGTCCGCGCGTGCCGCGGTGGACGTCCCGGCCAGAGTGCGGCGCAACCCCGGCAAAGCCGCGGGCGTGGCGGCCGGCGTCGGGTTCGTGGCGCTCGGCGGTCCCCAGAAAGTCCTGCGCGCCGCCCGGAACGCCATCTTCGGACGCCCCGATCCGCTGCCCAGGTCGATGCTGCCGGGAGAGATCGAGAGGGCCCTGCGGGATCTGGGCAGCGATGGCGACCGCGTCCGCGGCACGCTGGAGCGGGAGTTCGCGCGCTATCTCGAGGAGAAGGCGCCGCAGCGCCGGGAGCGGGACCTGTCGGGCGTGGTGGCGATGCTGCTGGGGTCGGTCGGCAAGCCGGTTGCGCAGCGGTACGGGCAGCAGCTCGTGGAGCGGCTGTTCGAGACGGATGGCGATGGCTTCGCGACCCACCTGGAGAAGGTGCGCGAACGCGTTGACGCCGCCGCAGGTCGGCCGCCGAAGGCGTGATCCGGCGCCGGCCCTGGGCTGACCGCCGCCCGCGGGCACCGGGCTCGCCGTCGCGGCCCAAACCTGGTAGGCGAGGTCGGATTCGAACCGACACGCCCCTCACGGGGCACCGGCTCCTAAGGCCGGCGCGTCTGCCATTTCGCCACTCGCCCGTGCCGCGAGTCTAGCGCGCCGGACGAGCCGCCCCCGCGCCCGCCGCCACGGTCCCTTGCGGGCACGGGTCGGGTAAGCCCTCCCGGACCGGCGACCCACCCTATACTCGCCCGGCGATGAATGTGACGGCCACCCCTGCCCCCAAGAGCTCCATCATCCTCGAGGTCGAGGTCCCCGCCGACCGGCTCGACCGGTCCATCCGTGATGCGGTCGCGCGCCTGTCGCGCAAGACCCGGGTCGCCGGGTTCCGGCCCGGGAAGGCGCCGCGTCCCATCCTCGAGCGCGTTCTGGGCCCCTCGGCCGTCCTGGACGAGGCCGTCGACACGCTGGTCCAGGCTTCGTACCGGAACGCGGTGATCGAGCAGGGGATCGTTCCTCTCACCAACGCCAACGTCGAGATCGTGGAGGCGGAGGAGGGCAAGGCACTCCGCTTCAAGGCCACGATCCAGGTCCGCCCCGAGGTGACCCTGGGAGACTACGCGAACTTCAACTTCATTCCCGAGATCGAGACCGTGGACGACGCGAAGGTCGACAAGGTGATCGACGAGCTGCGGGACCAGAACGCGAGGCTGTCGGCGGTCGAGGACCGCCCGGCGCAGGACGGCGACTGGGCGATCATTGGCTTCGATGGCACCCGGGACGGCGTGCCGTTCGACGGCGGGAAGACCGAGCGGATGCCGCTGGTCATCGGCCAGGACCGGCTGATCCCGGGCTTCGAGGCGCACCTCGTCGGCCTCAGGCCGGGTGAGTCCACCGGGTTCGACATCACGTTCCCGGACGACTACGCCGAGCCGACGCTCGCCGGCCAGGAGGCGCATTTCACCGTGGACCTCAAGGAGCTCCGCGAGAAGATCCTCCCGGCTGCGGACGACGAGTTCGCGCACGGCATGGGCGCCTTCGAGACGCTGGACGCCCTCAGGGAGGACATCGCGGAGCGCCTGCGCCGCAACGCCCTGGATCGCGCCCGCCACGGGTTCTCCGAACGGATCATCGACTACGCGGTGGCGAACGCCACGATCGACCTGCCCGACGTCCTGGTGGACCAGGAGGTCGAGGTGATGCACGACGAGTTCCGCGCGACGCTCGCCCGCCAGGGCATCGCGGAGCCCGCCTACCTCAAGGCCACGGGCCAGAGCGAGGCGGACCTTCACGCGGAGTTCCGCCCGCGGGCTGAGCAGCGGACGAAGGTCCTCCTCGTCCTCTCAGCCATCGCCGATGCCGAAGGCGTGGAGGTCTCCGAGGGCGAGATCGAGGCGCAGGTGAACCTGGCTCGCGCGCGCTACCAGGACGCCAAGACCGTCCGCTACTTCGAGTCGGAGCGCGGCCGCAATTTCATCCGCAGCACCCTGCGGCGCACCCGCACCGTCGAGGCCCTGGTGGACCGCTGGCTGGCCGCACACCCGGAACATCCGGCCCTGCCGCACCATGAGGACGAGGCGCCGTCGGCCGCCGACGCCCCGGAGGCGGAGGCAGCCGCAGCCATCGACGCAACCGATCCCGGCGCCATCCCCGGTGCCGCGGCAACCGCGGGCTCCTGAGCCGGATGTCCGTTCCAACGCAGGGGAGACCCGCCATGCTCATCCCGATGGTCATCGAGTCCACCAGTCGCGGTGAGCGCGCGTACGACATCTACTCGCGGCTCCTGCGTGAGCGGATCATCTTCCTGGGCGATGCGATCGACGACCACCTGGCCAACCTGATCATCGCCCAGCTGCTGTTCCTGGAGTCCGAGGACCCCGAGAAGGACATCAGCCTGTACGTCAACTCCCCTGGCGGCGTGGTCACCAGCGGCCTCGCCATCTACGACACGATGCAGTACCTGCGGGCGCCGGTCAGCACGATCTGCATCGGCATGGCGGCGTCCATGGCTGCCGTCCTGCTGGCCGCCGGCGCGAAGGGCAAGCGCTACGCCCTGCCGCACAGCCGGATCATGATCCACCAGGGCTCCGGCGGCTTCCGGGGCAACGCGCCGGACGCGGTGATCCAGATGAAGGAGTGGGAGTACCTGGTCCAGGTCAACCACGAGATCCTGGCCCTGCACACCGGCCAGCCCATCGAGAAGGTCGCCCAGGACACGAACCGGGACTATTTCATGGGTCCCGATGACGCCAAGGCGTATGGCATCATCGACGCCGTGTACAGCGTCACGGGTGACTCGCTGATCGCGCAGGCCCACGATGCGGGGCTCGCCGGCGGCAAGACGGACGGGTAGCGCAGCAACATGCCGGTATCGACGACGGGTTCCAAGGGGACGAAGGTTCCCTACCGCTGCTCCTTCTGCGGCAAGAGCCAGGAGCAGGTCCGCAAGCTCATCGCGGGGCAGGGTGTCTACATCTGCGATGAGTGCATCAACCTGTGCCAGGAGATCATCGAGGAGGAGATGCTGGAGGCGCCCAAGACGCGCCCGGCCCAGCAGAAGCTCCCCAAGCCGCGGCAGATCACGTCGTTGCTGGACCAGTACGTCATCTCGCAGGAGAAGGCGAAGAAGGTCCTCTCGGTCGCCGTCTACAACCACTACAAGCGGATCAACGTCGGCAGCAGCGTGGACGACGTCGAGCTCCAGAAGTCGAACGTCCTGCTCGTCGGGCCCACGGGTTCCGGCAAGACACTCCTCGCGCAGACGCTCGCCCGGATCCTGGACGTCCCATTCTGCATCGCGGACGCGACGTCGCTGACCGAGGCCGGCTATGTCGGCGAGGACGTGGAGAACATCCTCCTGCGCCTGATCCAGGCGGCCGAATTCGATGTCGCGCGAGCCCAGCGCGGGATCATCTACATCGACGAGATCGACAAGATCGCCCGCAAGGCCGACAACCCGTCGATCACCCGCGACGTGTCCGGCGAGGGCGTCCAGCAAGCGCTGCTCAAGATCCTCGAGGGCACCGTCGCCAACGTGCCCCCCCAGGGCGGCCGCAAGCATCCGCACCAGGACTTCATCCAGATCGACACGACGAACGTGCTGTTCATCTGCGGCGGCGCCTTCGACGGGCTGGAGAAGATCGTCGAGGAACGGGTGGGGAAACGCTCCATCGGGTTCGGGTCCGACGGCGCGATGTCCCGGGCGGACAAGGCGAGGATCATCGAGAAACTGATGCCGGAGGACCTGCTGAAGTACGGGCTCATCCCCGAATTCATCGGCCGCCTCCCGGTCATCGTCACGCTCTCCCCGCTGACCGTCGAGGACCTCAAGCGCGTCCTCGTGGAGCCGAAGAACGCGGTGACCCGCCAGTTCCAGAAGTTCCTGCAGCTGGACAAGGTGGACCTGGTCTTCACGGACGGGGCGCTGCGCGCCGCGGCCGAGGTGGCCTTGGACCGGAAGACCGGTGCCCGTGCCCTCCGCTCCATCGTGGAGGAGGCGCTGCTCGAGGTGATGTTCGACATCCCGGAGCGCACCGACGTCCGCCGATGCATCATCACCGAGGAAACCATCCGGGACCGCCGCGCCCCGCTGCTGCTCACGAAGTCGGACGTGGACAAGGGCGTGGACGAGACGAACTACGCGGAGTGGCTCCTGGAGCAGAGCGCCAGCGCCTAGGTCAGGTCCCGTGGCGGCGGCCCCGCGCCACGCCCGGCCCCGCGCCACGCCCGGCCCCGCGCCACG
>CAMTVM010000091.1:0-6490 GCA_947085195.1 uncultured Chloroflexota bacterium | reverse complement strand
GCGCGGGCGGCACCGTCGCCGAACTGGACATGGCCGCCTCCGCGCTCGACGCCTCGGTCGCCACGGACCCGCCCGCGGTCGTCGAACCGCCGGAGCCGCTCGCCGGCGCCGGCTCGGAGCCGCCGGACCGCGAGCCGCCATCGCCCGGGCCGCCATCGTCGGCCGGACCGCGCCGCCTTGTCCGCACCGGCGCGCTGGGAGCCTCTCCCGCGGACCCGGCGGTGCCCATCGCCGTACCGATGAGCCGTGGGATGTCGATCCCGGTCAGACCCTTCACCGTGGCACTGGCCTCGGCCAGCGTCCGGGTGGTCGTCTTGACCACGTCGGACGCACCTTCCGACGAGAGGACGGTCAGGGTGTCGATCGCCGCCAGCGGCTCCGCGGCTGCCCGGACGATCTCCGGCAGCATCGAGAGCACGGTGGAGATGATGGCCGCGTCGTTGAACTGGCGGTAGGCATCGGCACGGAGCGCGAGGGCCTTGGCCTCGGCCTCGCCCTTGGTGAACACGATCCCAGCCTCGGCGTTGCCCTCGAGGGTCGTCTGCGTCGCGTCAGCCTCCGCGTTCACCATGGTCACCCGCGCCTGGGCCTCGCCCTTGGCGACCTGGACGAACGCCTCGGCCCCGCCGGCGAGCTTCACCCGCTCGGCGTCGGCCTGGGCTGCGGCGATCCGAGCCCCCTTGTCGCCCTCGGCGCGCCGGATCTGGGCCTCGGCCTCGGCCTCGGCCGGGCGGATGGTGCTCGCGACGAGCTCCATCTGCTTGCGGTCGGCCTCGAGCTGGGCAAGCTCGGTCTGGCGCCGCACGACCTCCTGCTGGGCCTCGGCCTGGGCGAGCGGCCCCGCCTGGGACGCCTTTGCCTCGGCCGCGGTGGTCAGCGCGATGACCTCAGCCTGGCGGAGCGAGACGTCCCGTTGGGCGTTGAGCTTGACCTGCTGGGCCTCGGCCTCGCGGACCGCGGCCTCCTGGTCGGCCTGGGCCTTGGCCATGCGGGCGTCCCGCTCGCGGCGGGCCGTCTCCTGCTGGCCGATGAGGTCCATGTACCCGACCTCGTCGCGGATCGCCTGGATCGTGAAGTTGTCGATCGACAGGCCGGAGGTGGAGAGGTCCGCCTTGGCGGCGCCCTGGACCTCCTGCTGGAACTTCTGGCGGTCGTAGTTGAGTTCCTCGACCGTCAACGTGCCGACGATCGACCGCAGGGACCCTTCGAGGACGTTCTTGACGATGGAGTCGAGGAGGGCCTCTGCACCCAGGAAGCGCTCGGCAGCATTGCGGATGGATTCGTCGTCGCTGCCGATCTTCACGGTCGCCACGCCCTGCACGGCGACCTTGATGCCCTGCTTGGTGACCGCGTCCGAGAGCGCGACGTTGATCTGGCGTGCGCTGAGCGTGACCTTGCCCAGCTTGTGGACCAGCGGCAGGACGATCACGCGCCCGGCGCGGACCACCTTGAGCTGGGTCGGCGCACCGCCCCAGACCCCGCCCGTTCGCACCAGAGCCTCGTTGGCGCCGGCAACCTTGACGCGGCTGGTCGCATACGCGAACAGCAGGGCAATGATGATGATCGGGACGATGACAGCGACCACGCTGGGCCCCAGGACGTTCAGAAAGTCGAGCATCCCTCTATCCTTCCGCGACACCGGCGGTGCCGGCAGCTGTGGTGATGTCCCTGACGATCAGGCCCGAGCCCGCGACCCCGATCACCTCGACCGTGCGGCCGGCCGCGATGTCCGTGTCCGCCGTGGCCGAGAACTCGTGGGTCTGCCCCTCGGCCTTGACCAGGACGCTGCCGTGGCGTCCGGCCGGCACCGCCACGGAGACGTAGGCCGTTCCGCCCACGAGGTCGGAGAGCGTGAACGGCTCCTTGCTCTCGCTCCTGCGCAGCAGCCCGAACAGGGCGCCGGCGAGCCCGGCACCGCCGAGGCCGGAGATCACGCCGACGATTGCCGCCTGGCCGCCGTGCACGTTCAGGACCTGCGTGGCGAACAGACCGCCCGCTCCGAACATCCCGATGAACCCGAGCAGGATCGGGGTGATCGACGCCCCGCCGATGTCGAAGCCGAACCCGTCCAGGATCCCGCCGAGGATGTCGTCGAACACGACGATCAGCAGCAGGAGCACGCCGCCCACCAGGGCGGCAACGCCGAAGACCCAGTCCTCGACAGGGATCGTGATCATCCGCGGCCCACCCATCCTCCTGTGGCGACATCCTCGGTTCGACGTCGCGCACTGCGCCCACACGAACAGGTCGGGCGCCTGCCGCCAGCATAGGCCCCAGACCACGCGGTGGGAAGGTCCGGACGGAACCGGGCGGGACCGCCGTCAGCCGCCGTCGGCAGACCTCGGGTTGTGACCCGGGTCCCCGTCAGGACCGAACAGGAGCTGGAGCCAGGCCTCGAACGGAGTGGTCCGGTCCGCGACGGCACCGAGGCGGACCGCGGCCGTGCCCGGCGCATCGGCGGCGAGCGGCGGTGCGTCGTCCGCGAGCACGAACGGGATCTCCCGCGGCTCGCCCAGCCGGTACTCGCGGGCCTGCTGCTCGATATAGGCCGGGCGCCCGATGAGCATCAGCTCATCCTCGAGCGCGGCGACCTCGGCCGCGAGCGAGACGTTGGCGATGCGCATGTCCTCGGCCCGTGCCGTGGCTTCGCTGGCCTCGCCGACCTGGCGGGCGAACAGGACGATCACCCACGCGGCGACGAGCGATCCGATGAGGAGGGCGATCCGGCGCCGCGTGAGACCCGCGACGGGCAGGTCCGACAGGCTGCCCAGCGAGGCAGCGGCCGCCGGGGTGGTCGCGCCCGCACCCGGCTCCAGCAGGCGGGGATCGAACGCGTCGGGCCCGGGATCGGCGGCGGGGTGGCTGTCGGCTCGCGGCATCGTCCGAGGGTAGCTGCACTCGATTCCGCTGTCAACCCGGACTGCGCACGCTTCCGCCCGCTTCCCGCCCGACCTCTGTGCACGCGTCGTGACGCGCAACCTGTCACAGGCGGGCCGCAGCGTGGCGTATGCTTCACCCGGTATTCGATCATCCGTTCGCTTTCACCTCCGGGAGTCCGGCATGCGCACCTACGCCCCCACCCCTACCCTGGCCGTCCTGGAACGACTGCTCGAGGAGCCCTCGCTCGCCCGCGGCGTCGTGCACCACGAGGTCCGTCCCGCCCGTGAGGCGGTTCACGCGGAATGGCCAGCGTGGCTGGACCCGCGGATCCGGGGCGGCCTCGCGAAGCGCGGCATCGCACGGCCGTACACGCACCAGGCGGATGCGATCGAGGCAGTGCACGCCGGCGAGGACATCGTCGTGGTCACCCCCACGGCGTCCGGGAAGTCGCTCTGCTACACCGTGCCGGTGCTCCAGGCGCTGGCGCAGGACCCGTCCGCCCGGGCCCTGTTCCTGTTCCCCACCAAGGCGCTCGGCCAGGACCAGGTGGCGGAGTTCTCGGAGCTGGTCCGGGACGCGGGCCTGGAGGTCTCATCCGCCTGCTACGACGGGGACACGCCGGCACCGATCCGCTCGGCGATCCGCAAGGCCGGCCAGGTGGTGGTCACCAACCCGGACATGCTCCACTCGGCGATCCTCCCCCACCACACCAAGTGGTTCCAGCTGTTCGAGCAGCTCCAGGTCATCGTCATCGACGAGCTGCACACGTACCGGGGCGTCTTCGGCAGCCACGTGGCCAACGTGCTGCGCCGGCTCCTGCGGCTGTGCGCCCACTACGGCAGCCACCCCGTCATCGTGTGCTGCTCGGCCACGATCGGGAACCCGGTGGAGCTGGCGGAGACGCTCACCGGGCGTCCCTCCCGACTGGTGGACAGGAACGGCGCGCCGTCGGGCGAGAAGCACCTGCTGCTCGTCGATCCACCCGTGATCGACGGCTCGACCGGCGCCCGCGGCTCCGCGCTCACGTTGGCCGAGCGGTGGGCGCTGCCGTTCCTGCGTGCCGGGCGGCAGACCGTGGTGTTCGGGAAGTCCCGCGTCGCGGTCGAGATCATGCTCAGCAACCTGCGGGAGCAGCTGCGCCAGGACCTGGGGCCGCGCAGCCGGGTGCGTGGCTACCGGGGGGGCTACCTGCCCACGGAGCGCCGCTCGATCGAGCGGGGCCTGCGGGACGGCGAGGTGCTGGGCGTCGTCAGCACCAACGCGCTGGAGCTGGGCGTGGACATCGGACGGCTGGACGTCGCGGTGCTGGCCGGCTACCCGGGCTCCATCGCCGGGACGTGGCAGCAGATGGGCCGGGCGGGCCGGCGCGGAGACGTAAGCGTGGCCGTGCTGGTCGCCTCGCCGGCGCCGGTAGACCAGTACGTCATCCACCACCCGGAGTTCGTGCTGGGCGGGAAGCCGGAGGAGGCGCGCCTGGACCCCGACAACCTGCACGTGCTCCTGGCGCACCTCCGCGCCGCCACCTTCGAGTTGCCGTTCGAGCCCGGCGAGTGGTTCGGACCAGGGCCGGCGGACGATCTGCTCGCCTTCCTCGGGGAGGGCGGCCAGGTCCGCCAAGCCGACGACGGTCGCTGGTACTGGAGCTCGGAGAACTTCCCGGCGTCGGAGGTGTCGCTGCGGGCCGCTGCGCCCGAGAACGTGGTCATCATCGACACCACCCCGGACCGGCCGCGCGTGCTGGGCGAGGTGGACCTGTTCAGCGCCCAGGTGCTGGTCCACCAGCACGCGATCTACATGCACCAGTCCACCCAGTACCACGTGGACCGCCTCGAATGGGGCGAGCGCAAGGCCTACGTCCACAGGATCGACGCGGACCACTACACCTACGCAAACCGGGCGGTGACCCTCAAGCCGCTGGACGTGTTCGCCACGGCGCCGGCGATAGGCGGCACCCGCGTCCACGGCGAAGTCATGGTCGCGAGCCTCGTCACGCTCTACAAGAAGCTCAAGTTCGGGACGGACGAGAACGTGGGCTGGGGTCCGATCGACCTGCCGGAGATCGAGCTCCAGACGACGGCGTACTGGCTGACGGCCGAAGCGGCGGTCCCCGCCTGGCGGCGGGACGAGCTGGACGTGGCGCTGATCGGCGCGGGCCGGGCGATCCAGGCCGTGTCCGCGGTGCTCCTCATGGTGGATCCGCGAGACCTCGGGCTCGTGTCCCAGGTCCGGTCGCCCCACCACGAGGCGCCCACGATCTACCTCTACGAGGCGGTGCCGGGCGGCGTGGGGCTGTCGGAGCGGCTGTTCGCCCGCCATGAGGAGATCATGTCCGGCGCGGCGGACCTCATCCGCGCCTGCCCGTGCGACGCCGGATGCCCGGCCTGCACCGGCCCGCGGCTGGAGCCCGAGGTGGACGGCAAGGCACTGGCCCTGCGGCTCCTCGCCGCGCTGGGGGCCGGCGCGCGGGACCGGGCGGCGGTCGCGTGACCGCGGAGCCCTTCGCGGCCGTCACGCGGCAGCGCAGGTTGGCCAACCTGCGGGCGACGATGGCCCGCGCTGGTGGTCCGCCTGCGGGGCCGGACCAGCTGCCGGCGAGGGCGCCGTTCGGAGGTCGCCGGAACGGGGATCTCGCCAGGCGCCTGGCATCGGCCCTGGGTGCCGACGCCGCGGACACGCCCGGCGGCTGGCTCGTGCGCCGCACCCCCGCGCCCGTCGAGATCCCGCTGGACCGAGACCGGCTGGCGCGCCTCCCCGGCCACCCGCCGCCGGACGCGCCGCTCGTGTGCCTTGACACCGAGACGACCGGCCTCGCCACCGCCGCCGGGACCCTGGCGTTCCTCGTCGGCATGGCGCGCTGGGACGGATCTGAGTTCCGCCAGACCCAGCTGCTCCTCCCGGACCACGCGGACGAGCCCGCGCTGCTGGCGGAGATCGCGGCCTGGGTGACGCCGGACGCCTGGCTCGTCTCCTACAACGGCCGTGGGTTCGACTGGCCGCTGATCGAGGCGCGCTTCCGGCTGGCCGGACGGGCGGCCCCGGCACATGCCGGCCACCTGGACCTGCTTCCGTTCGTCCGCCGGGTCTTCCGGCACCGCATGGAGGATGCCCGGCTGCGGACGGTGGAGGAGCGGCTGCTGGGCGTGTCGCGCATCGGGGACGTGGAGGGCTGGGAGATCCCCTCGCTCTACCTGGACGTGCTCCGCGGCGGCAGCGTGGACACGCTTGCCGGCGTGGTCATCCACAACGAGAAGGACGTCCGCTCGCTGGGACTGCTGCTCTCGCACTTGGAGCGGCGATACGCCGAACGCTCCTCGCGCCGCGATGCACCCCGCGGTGACCTGGCCGGGCTGGCGCGAGCCTACGGGCGCGACCGCCGCCACGACGAGGCCCTGGAGTGCCTGGACGATGCACTGACGACACCCGCCCCGGTCCGGGACCCGTTCGGGCGCACACCGGTGGCGCCGGCGGTCCTACGCGAGGCGGCCGAACTGGAGCGGGAGGCCTGGTGGGACCCGGGCACGCGGCCGCACTTCGGCGGGCGACCGCCCGGGGCCGGCTGGCACGGGGACCTGGCGAACGGGCGGGGCGGGCCGCTCGGGCCGACGCCGGC
>CAMTVM010000090.1:0-13147 GCA_947085195.1 uncultured Chloroflexota bacterium | reverse complement strand
TACACTCCCCGGCGATGACCGTCGAACTCGCTCCTGCCCCCGCCCCGCTGGCCGGCGCCGCCCCCCGTCCCCGCATCTTCTCGGGGATCCAGCCGTCCGGGATCGTCCATCTCGGCAACGACCTGGGCGCGATCCGGAACTACGTGATGCTCCAGTACGAGTACGAGGCGATCTACTGCATCGTCGACTACCACGCACTGACCAGCACCCACGACGCGGACCTCCTCCGCCAGCGCACGCGCGAGATGGCGGCGGGCCTGCTGGCGCTGGGACTGGACCCGGAACGCTGCACGCTGTTCGTCCAGAGCCACCGCCCCGAGCACACCGAGCTCGCCTGGCTCCTGGCCACGGTCACGCCGGTCAGCTGGCTGGAGCGGACGCCCACCTACAAGGACAAGATCGCCACCCAGCCCGACGACGTGAACCACGGCCTGCTCACCTACCCCGTCCTGCAGGCGGCCGACATCGTCATCTACAAGGCATCGATGGTGCCGGTCGGCAAGGACCAGGCGGCGCACCTGGAACTCAGCCGGGAGATCGTCCGCGCCTTCAACTCCCGCTACGGCGACACCTTCCCGGAGCCGCAGGCGACCTATACCAGCGCGCCCGTCGTGCTCGGCACGGACGGCGTCAGGAAGATGTCCAAGTCGATGGGCAACACCATCGACATCCTGGGCGAGCCGGACCTGATCCGCCGTCAGGTCATGAGCATGGTCACCGACATCAGGCGCGGCCTGCGCACGGACCCCGGCCGGCCGGAGGTCTGCAACGTCTGCCAGCTCCACCGGTTCTTCGGCGACGACTACGAGGAGATCTGGGACGGCGAACGGACCGCGCGGACCGGCTGCGTGGACACCAAGAAGCTCCTGGTGGAGCGGATCACGAAGCACTATGCCGCCGCCCGCGAACGCTACACGGAGCTGATGGCGAACCCTGCCGAGGTGAACGGGATCCTGGAAGCCGGCGCCGACCGCCTCAAGCCCATGGCAGAGGCCACCATGACCGAAGTGCGCACGCGGATGGGCCTGCGCTGATCGCCGCGGACGACGAGTCGTCCCGTTCCTGGCGGAGCGGGCCTGCAGGTTCCGCACGTAACGGCTTCCGCGGGGGAGCCCGGCGTCGTAGGCTCTCACCATGCCCATCGAGTTGTCGGAACGCCAGCGTCGCCTGATCGACGCCGTCCTCGTCCTCGCCGTCATCGCGCTCGGTCTCGTCGTGGCCGGGTTCGCCTCGAACCTGTTCTACGCGTTCGGCGACGTCCTGCTGCTGTTCTTCCTGGCCTGGCTGCTGTCGTTCGCGCTGCTGCCGCTGATCAACGGCGTGCTCCGGTTCGTCCCCCGCATGCCGCACGCGGGCGCCGTGATCATCGTCTACGTCGGGATCGTCGGCGGGCTGCTCGCGCTCCTCGTCCAGGCCTCGGCATCCCTCGCCTCCTCGATCAACCAGTTCATCCAGGATGCGCCCGACCTCCAGGACCAGCTGACCAACGTGCTCACGGGGGTCCAGGCGAGGCTCACGGCCCTCGGCTTCTCGGTGGACCTCGTGAGCCAGGCGCCGGTCGTCGTCGCGAACCTCCAGACCTGGGCCGGGGAGCTGGTGGGCCCGCTCCAATCGCTGGCGGTCGCCAGCATCGGCGTCCTGGGCAACATCCTGATCCTCGTGATCCTGTCGGTCTACATCGCCGTCGACCGCGAGGCCATCAGCGCCTTCCTGTACCGGCTGGTCCCGCCGGCTTTCGCGAGCACCGCGCGCATGCTGTCGACGAGCGTGACTCGCTCCTTCGGCGGGTTCCTGCGGACACAGCTGATCATGGGCCTCACCTTCGGGCTCATCACGGCCGCGGTCAACGTCGCGTTCGGGCTGCCGTACGCCGCCGTCACCGTGGTCTCGGCCGGCATACTGCACGCCATCCCGTTCTTCGGGCCGTTCATCTCGTGGGCGCCGCCGATCGCGGTGACCCTCCTGCTCGCCCCGCACGCTGTGCTGCCGGTGGCGATCATCATGGGTATCGGCTGGTTCGTGACGATGAACGTCCTCCTGCCGCGGTTGATGGCCGGCGCCATTGGGATCCACCCCGTCGTGGTCCTGGGGTCCGTCGTCGTCGGCTCCAAGGTCGCCGGGATCGCCGGGGCGATCTTCGGGATCCCGATCGCCGCCGTCCTGTCGGCCGTCTTCTTCTTCTGGTTCGAACGGACCCACGAAGGAGGCTCCGTGGCCGACCGGGCGACGAGGCGGATCGAGGCCCGCGAGGGCCGTCCGGTCCGGCGGCCGCGAGAGCCACACCCGGGCGAGGACGACGACCTGGATGAGGTGACCGGGGGCCGCCACGCACCCCCTGGGGTGCCGGCCCCCCAGCCGCCTACCTCCGGCGCTTCCTCCGGTCCGCGATGACCTCCGCCGCCGCGTTGCGACCGGGGGCGCCGGTCACGCCCCCGCCCGGATGCGCCCCCGAACCCGCGAGGTACAACCCCTCGACCGGCATCCGGTAGCGGGCCCAGCCGAGGAGCGGCCGCCACAGGAAGAACGAGTCGAGCGCGGGCTCCGCGTGGAGCGGGTGGCCGCCGGTGAGGCCGTACTCCGTCTCGAGGTCCGCCGGCGTCAGCACCTGGCGGGCTGTCACGCGGGGGCCCAGCCCGGGGGCCACCGTCTCCAGCGTGCGCACGGCCAGGTCGCCGATCTCCTCGCGACGGGCAGCCCAGTCGCCGTCCGCGAGCGTCGTCGGCATCCACTGCATGAGCACGCTCATCACGTGGGTCCCCTCGGGGGCGCCCGCCACCAGCGACGGGTCCACGAGGGACGGGATGGTCACCTCGAGTACGGGCGAGTCGGAGATCCGCCCGTACTTCGACGCGTCGAAGGCGTGCTCCATCGCATCGATCGAGGTGGTGCCGACCTGGATCCGGCCGCGGAGCAGGCGGGCGTCGCCGCCGGCCGCCGGGAAGTCCGGCAGCCCGTCGGTGACCAGGTTGATCTTGGACACGGAACCGGGGGTGCGGATGTTGCCGGCGCGCCAGCGCATCGACGGCCCCACGGTCACCGGGTCCAGGAGCTTCGTCAGCAGCTGTTTCGGGTCCAGCCCGGCGACGACGGCGCGCGCGGCGATCTCCTCGCCCGAGGCGAGGGCCACGCCGGTGACCATGCCGTCGGTGGTGGTGACCGCGGCGACCCTGGCGCCCGTGCGGATCTCCGCCCCGGCCGCCCGGGCCGCCGAAGCGAGCGCCTCGGACAGGGCGGAGGGGCCACCCTTCGCGAACACCGTCTCGCCCGCGGCCCCGCCGTCGTTGCCCGCGGCGTCGGCGAGCAGCACCTGCGTGGTGCCGGCGGACCACGGGCCCATCGCCGTGTAGCGGACGCCGCGCCAGGCGAGCGTCGCGCGGATCGCCTCGCTGGAGAACGACTCGGCCACGAAGTCCGCGGCGGCCATCGCGAGAACGCGCAGGATCGTGCGGCCGTCCGCCTTGCCCAGGCCCCGGAACGCGCGCCCCAGCCGCAGGCCCACCAGCGCGTCACCGAACCCCGGTGCCGAGATCTCCGGCGGGGCCTCGTCACCGAGATCCGCCAGGAACTTCGAGAGCGAGCGGACGCTGCGGTCGAACTCCACGAAGGACGTGGCGTCGTCGTCCGACCAGGCGCGGAGGGCGTCCACGCTCTTGCCCAGGTCCGCCCACAGGGTCACGGCACGGCCGTCCGGCTGGGGCGCGAACACGCGCGCCTCCGGCGCCACCAGGGCGAGACCGTGCTTCGCGAGCTCCAGCTCCCGGGCGACGGACGGCCGGAGCCGGCCGACGGTGTGGGCGAGGGTCGGGACCCGGACGCCGCCGAGCGTCCCGGTCACCGCGGCGCCACCGACCACGTCGCGCGCCTCGAGCACCAGGACCCGCAGCCCGCCGCGGGCGAGGTAGGCCGCCGCCGTCAGGCTGTTGTGCCCGGCACCGATGACGATGGCGTCATGGTCAGCCTGCATCGTCGTCGTCATCTCAGGCCACCTTCCGGCCACGGGCCCGCAGGACCTCGAGCGCGGCCAGGCGCCCGTTCGCGCCCATCAGGCCGCCGCCCGGGTGGGTGGAGGAACCGGACAGCCAGAGCCCCGGAACCGGGGTCCGAAAGCGGGCGTACCCCGGGACCGGGCGGTTGAAGAACAGCTGCTCCAGGGACAGCTCGCCCTGGAAGATGTTCCCTTCGGTCAGGCCCATCGTCCGCTCGATATCCAGCGGGGTGAGGACCTGGCGGCCGATGATGATGTCCCGGATGTTCGGCGCGAACTCCGCGATGCGGTCGATCACCGCGTCGCCGAACGCCTCCCGGTTGTCGTCCCAGGTGCCGAGGCCGGGTGCCAGCTTGTACGGCGCGTACTGGACGAAGCAGCTGATGACGTGCTTGCCCGGAGGCGCCATCCCGGGGTCGACCAGGGTGGGGATGATCATGTCGACGTAGGGCCGGTTGCTCCAGTGGCCGTACTTCGCGTCGTCGTAGGCCTGTTCCATCTCCCGCGTGGTCGGGCTGAAGGAGATGGCGCCGCGCAGGTGCTCCCCCTCGCCCGGCAGGCAGGTGAAGTCCGGCAGCCGGTCCACGGCCAGGTTGACCTTGCCGGAGCTGCCGCGGAACTTGAACCGGCGGACCTCCTGCTCGAAGTCGGCCGGCAGGGTGCCGGGCTCCAGAAGGTCCAGGAATGTCACCTTCGCGTCGGTCGAGGCGAGGACCACGGAGGCCTCGATCTCCTCGCCGTTCTCCAGCAGGACCCCGGTAGCACGGCCGTGGCGGGTGAGGATCTGCCTGACCGGCGCCTCCGTGCGGATCTCGGCGCCCATGGCCTGCGCAGCGCGCGCGATGGAGTAGCTGACGCCGCCGGTCCCGCCCTTGGGGATGCCCCAGGCCCGGAACGCGCCGTCGATCTCGCCCATGTAGTGGTGCAGGAGCACGTACGCCGTGCCGGGCGAGCGGATCCCCTGGTACGTGCCGATGATCCCGGACGCGGACATCGTGGCCTTGAGGGGATCCGTCTCGAACCACTGGTCCAGGAAGTCCCTGGCCGACATCGTCATCAACTGGACGAACACGGCCTGCTGGCGCTCCGGCAGCTGCCCGAAGCGGCGGGCCAGGGCGGCGATCGGCATCAGCGGGCGTGGGTCATTCTCGGTGGGGTCGCCCGGGACCATGCCCAGGATCGGCTTGATGAAGCGGGCCATCTCCACCATGAGCTGGCCGTATTCCTCGTAGGCCTCGGCATCGCTCTTCGACCACCTGCGCAGCTCGCGGACGGTCCGGCCGTGGTCGTTCGTGCGCCACAGGTAGTCGCCGCCGCCGCCCTTGGGCCCCTCGCCCGGGCGGAGCGGGGTGAAGGTGCCGTCCAGCGGGAGGATGTCCAGGCCGTACCGCGGCAGGTCCAGGTCACGGATGATCTCGGGACGCAGCAGGCTGACCACGTAGCTCGCCACCGAGAACCGGAAGCCCGGGATGATCTCCTCGGTGACGGCGGCGCCGCCGAGCACGTACCGCCGTTCCAGGACGAGCGTCCTGAGCCCGGCCCGGGCGAGGTAGGCCGCGGAGATGAGCCCGTTGTGGCCTCCGCCGATGATCACCGCGTCGTAGCGCTGCGGCACGCCACCCTCCTGGTTCGAGCGGACGACCGGATGCGCCTCGTTGCGCGCGGCCGGCCGCTATTCAGCCTGCATAGTGCTGATGCAGTCTACGGGAGGCGGCCGATCCGGCGCGCTGGGGGCGGTGGAGCGCCCGTGGCCGGCGACGTGTGGTATGGTGTGTGTTGTCGCTTTCACATTAGCAGGCACACGATGGCGCTCGTTCGAACGAACATCACGATCCCGGAAGAGGTCCTGGCGCAGGTGGACGCGGTCGCGGGGCCGCGGGGCCGGAGCGCCTACATCGCGGAGGTCGTGGCCCGCCAGGTCAGGCGGGACCACGGGCGGAAGGTGTTCGCTGAGCTGGCGGGTGCCTTGAAGGGGTCGAAGACCTGGGGCGAGACCGACGAGGAGGTCCTCGTGAACCTCAGGGCATTGCGCGACGAATGGGAGCGACCCTGGCTCTGGGAGGAAACGGATGCGGTTCCTGCTCGACACGACGGTGCTGATCGACCACGCCCACGGGCGAGCGGGCGCCGACGAGCTCCTGGAGCAGCTGTTCAGCGAGCCCCATGAGCTCATGGTCTGCGACGTCGTCGTGACCGAGGCCCTCTCGAAAGGCCCAGACGAGGAGGTGCTCGTGATCGGTTCGCTGATCCGGGCAGTCGAGTACGTGGCCACCCGCCCGGAGGCGGCTCGCTGGGCCGGCGAGTCGCGGCGACAGCGTCGGGCGTCCGGTCCGCGATCGCTGGCAGACGCGATCATCGCTGGGGTCGCCCGTGACCTGGGCGCGACGGTCGTGACCCGCAATCCCCGGGACTTCGAGGCCCAGGACATCCCGGTGCTCGCCTACGGGCAGCCGACCGCGCCCTGACCCGCGCTACCAGCCCTCGGCCAGCGTCCGGTCCAGCACCGCCACCACGACGTCCGCGCTCTCCCGCGTGAAGCACAGGGGCGGCTTCACCTTGAGCACGTTGTTGCCGTCGCCGGCGGGCTGGATCACCACGCCCAGGTCCAGCATCCGCTCGCAGATCGCCAGCGCCTCGTCCGTGGCGGGCTCCAGGGTCTCGGGATCCCGGACCAGCTCCACGCCCAGGTAGAGGCCCATGCCGTGGACCGCGCCGACGATGGCGTGGCGCGCGGCGACCTGTTCCAGGCCTGCGCGCAGGTGCGCGCCCACGTCCCGGGCGTTGGCCTGGAGGCCCTCGCGGTCGATGGTCTCGAGCACCGCGAGGCCTGCCGCGCACGCCACCGGCGACCCGCCGACGCTCGAGAAGAACGTGCCTTCAGCGGCGAACGCGTCCGCGATCTCGCGCGTCGTGACCACGGCGCCCACGGCCATGCCGTTGCCCGCCGCCTTGGCCACCGTGACGATGTCCGGGACGACCCCCTGCTGCTCGAACGCCCACTGGTGGTGCCCCAGGCGCCCGTACCCGGTCTGGACCTCGTCCGCGATGGTCCGGCCGCCGGCAGCACGAACGGCGGCGTAGACCTCAGCGAGGTAGCCGTCCGGCAGGATCACGCCCCCGGCGTTGCCGTACAGCGGCTCGGCAATGAACGCGGCGGGGTGGCGGCCGATGGCGGTCAGGCGGGCGATCGTCTCCCGGACGTGGTCCGCGTATCGGGTGCCGGCGTCCGGGCCGCGGTGGAGGCCGCGGTAGGTGTTCGGGGCCTCGACCGGGTGGACCCAGGCGGGGCGCGTCTCGACCGCTCGCGGATTGTCCAGGAGCGAGGTGGTGATCGCGTCCGTCGCGCCGGTCCAGCCGTGGTAGGCGCCCCGGACGGCGAGGACGTCCTCGTTGCCGGTGGCCGTCCTCGCGAGGCGCAGGGCGAGCTCGTTCGCCTCGCTCCCGGTGTTGACCAGGAACACGGTGTCGAGCGTCGCCGGGAAGCGGGCGGCGAGTGCCTCCGAGAACTCGACCATGACGGCGTAGAGGAACCGCGAGTTGGTGTTGAGGCGCCGCAGCTGGCGCGCGACGGCCGTTTCGACCGCCGGGTGGCTGTGCCCGAGGACGGCGACGTTGTTGACGACGTCGACGTACGCGCGGCCCCGGGTGTCCACGAGGTGGTGGCGCCAGCCACGCTCGATGCGCGGAGGGTCATCGAAGTAGTGGACCTGGACGCCGGCGAGGACGCGGTCCCGCCGGGCGAGGAGGCCCGCCGCATCATCCGGATGGGCGGCGGCGAGGGACGGGGGCAGGCCGATGATGGCCGAAGGGTCCGGGCACAGGGCCGTCCAGGCCGCCGCGAGGGACGGCACCGCGCGCCGGGGAGCGTCGAGGCCCGGCCCCAGGACCAGCTGGACGTGGACGTGCGGCGGCAGCCCGTCTGGGCCGACGGGTGACGCGACTCCCACCGCGTCGCCGGCTGCAACGACGGTGCCATCGGCGATCGTGGCCGTCACGCCGTCCAGCCGGAGGTCGAAGAGGCCGGCGCCGATGACGAGGCCGCCTGCGGTCCAGCGAGCGGGGCCGGCAACCGGGGCGCGGACCGTCGTCCCGGGAGCGGCAAACAGGTCAATGCCGAGGTGGACCGTCGCCGCCTCGTCGGACGCGTCGAGGACGGCGTCCACCAGCCGCGCCTCACCCCACCGCCCCACGGCACCCTCGCCCGCGGCACCCTCGCCCCGCCGACCCACGACACCCTTGCTCGTGATGAGGCTCCGCACATCGGCGGGACGGCCGGTCGCCGAGCCCGGGAGGGCGTCGCTGGTCGTGGACAGGTCGACGGCCCGAGGGTCCGGCATCGGTCGGCCGAAGATCGGCGCGGTCGCCGGCATCACCTGCGGCCGCTCCACCGGCGGCAGCCCCGCGGCCGCCCGCAGCACCTCCGTGGCGAGCGCGAACGGGACGGCCGCCACCGCCTCGAGCGCCGCCCACTCCTCGTCCCGCGTCGCGTGGACATACGCGTTGTCCGGCTCCAGCGCCGCCTGCTGGTCACCACTCACGGCCACCGCCGCCGACCGCGCGACCACCATCGGCCAGATCGCCGCGAGCTCCGCCTCACGCAGCGGCAGCAGCGGCAGGAACCCGCGGGCCACCCCCCGCGCCAGTTGGAGCGGGTGCGCCAGGTCGTGGAACACGTCGGCTGCAACCGTCACCGCCAGCTCGGCCGCCAGCCACGTCCGCGACAGGTCCCCGAAGTCGATCAGGCCTGCGGGCATCGGCCGGCCGGCGCGGTCCCGGCGGGCGACCGTGTTGAGGTCCGTGACATCCGCGTGAATGACCCGGACGCGAAGATCCGGCTCCAGCCGCGCGAGCGCCTCGGCCGCCCTGGCCATCGATGTCTCGGCCAGCGAACGCCGCCCGGGCGTCAGGGAGAACTGCGCCAGCGCCGCCACCACGGCCCCCGCGTGGCGGATGTCCCACTGCAGCGCCCGGTCGAGCGCGGGGTGTTCGAAGCCTTCGAGCGCGAGCGCGATCCGCGCGGCCATCGTCCCGTGGGCCCGCAGGACCGCGGGCGCCAGGTGCGCGACCCGATCCATCGGCTCGCCCTCGATCCAGGCAACCAGCCGCAGGTCGTGCCGCTCCCCGCGCGAGGTGACGGCCGAGACGATCAACGACCCGTCCAGCGCCGGCTGCGGGATCGGCAGCTCGAACGGCAGCCCGGCCGCGGCCGCGTGCAGGATCGCCGCGTTCTCCGCCTCCAGCTCCCCACGCCCGATCCCCTGCCGGGCGACCTTGAACACGAACCGCTCGCCCCCGGCCGTCTCAACCAGGTAGTTCCGGTCCTGGTGGCTGCCCAGCTCCGTCAGCCGGCCGCTCCGCCCGAACGCGAGCCCCAGCAGGCGCGCCGCCTCGGCTGCGGCGAGGTCGGGGCGCCGGTGCTCGTGCCCCAGGAACGGGTTCTCGCTCATCGCCGACCATGGTTGCAGACCTGCTACCGTCCCGGATCGATGGAGTTGCACGAAGCCCTTGCCGCGCGGGTCCGCGGATGGCGGGTTGCGGGCTACCCGCACGAGCGCCACCCGGCCATCGGCGAGATCCTGGGCTTTGCGGTGGACGGCGACGGACCGCGGGCACCGCTCCGCTACCTTCGCGCGGCGCAGCTCCGCGCTCTGGAGACCTACTGGTACCTGCGGCTCGTCGCGCGCACGCCGCGGATCGAGGCGCTGTATCGCAGCCTGTTCCCCGGCAACAGGGATCGCCTGGCCGCCCTCGGCCTGGACAAGGCGGCCCTCAAGGACCTCGCCCTGGATCTCGGCTTCGACGGTCTCCTCGAGCGAATCCGGACGGACGACGCGCTGGTCCGCGAGCACCGCCTCGAGGCCCAGCGCGAGACGCTCACGCTCGACTACCCGTCGTGGATCCTCGCCCTCGCGATGGGCGCGGGCAAGACCGTGCTCATCGGCGCCATCGTGGCGACCGAGTTCGCGATGGCCCTGGAATACCCTGACGCGGCCGAGGACGACACCCCGTTCATCGAGAACGCCCTCGTCTTCGCCCCCGGCACCACCATCATCGAGAGCCTCCGGGAGCTGGCCGGGATCCCCTACGAACGGATCCTGCCGCCGCGCTTCCACGACCGGTTCACCGCTTCGGTCAAGATCACCTTCACCCGGGATGGCGAGCGGGACATCCCGGTGGTCCGCGGCAGTCGCTTCAATCTCGTCGTCACGAACACGGAGAAGATCCGGATCCAGTCGTCCACCCGCCGCGGGGCCAACGGCCTCGGCCAGCTCCGCTTCGCCCACCTGGTCGAGACGCGGCGCGAGGAGGCGGAGGCCACGGCCAACCTGCGGCTCCAGGCGATCGCCTCGCTCCCCCACCTCGGCGTGTTCAGCGACGAGGCGCACCACACCTACGGCCGGTCGCTGGGCACGGAACTCAAGCGGGTCCGCCAGACGGTGGACTACCTGTCCGCGGCCACCAACGTCATCGCCGTGGTCAATACCACGGGCACACCCTACTTCGAGCGCCAGCCGCTGCGCGACGTCGTCGTCTGGTACGGGCTGGCGCAGGGCATCGCGGACGGCATCCTCAAGGAGGTCGCCGGCAGCATCCGCGCCCTGTCGTTCGAACCGGAGCACGCAGACGAGTTCGTCGCCTACGTCGTGGACGACTTCTTTGCGACGTACCGCGACCACCGGCTGGCGGACGGCGCCCCGGCGCGCCTTGCGATCTACTTCCCGCAGGTGGACGACCTGGACGAGCTGGCCCCGCACGTGGAGCTCGCCGTGACCCGCGCCGGCCTCGCCCCGACCGTCGTCCTGCGCAACACGAGCCAGTCCAGCCAGGGCGAGATCGACGCCTTCAACCGGCTCAACGATCCGGAGAGCCCGCACCGCGTGATCCTGCTGGTCAACAAGGGGACGGAGGGCTGGAACTGCCCCAGCCTGTTCGCCACCGCGCTCGCCCGCAAGCTCCGGACCAGCCAGAACTTCGTCCTGCAAGCCGCCAGCCGGTGCCTGCGCCAGGTCCCGGGCAACGACCTGCCGGCCCGCATCTACCTGTCCGAGACGAACCGCGCCGCGCTGGACACGCAGCTCCGGGAAACGTACGGCGAGACGCTCGAGGGGCTGGACCGCAGCCGCCGCGTCAGCCAGCCCGCGGTGATCCGCCTGCGCAAGACGGACCTGCCCGTGATGCGCGTCCGGGTCCCGCGGCGGGTGCTCAGGCGCGAGACCGCGGCCTCGGGCACCGGCACGGCACCGGCCGGCCCCCTCACCTTCGAGCGCCCGACGACCGATGCCGCCACCGAGCTCCGCGTCTCATCGTTCGACGTCGGTCTCGGCGCCGCCACGCGGCGGGTCCTGCGGCAGGTGGGCGACACGATCGCCATCGAGACCGCGACGGACACCGTGGACACCCGGACCGCCGCTGCCGCCCTCGCCGCCACGTACCGCGTGGGGACCTGGCCGCTGCTGGACGCCCTCCGGGCCGCCTACCCCGACGACGACATCCCGATCGGGCACCTGGACCTGCTGGCAGGCCAGCTCGAGGCCTCCCTGGGGGCCTACGCCGAGACCACCGAGGACGAGGAGCGCGACCTCCAGATCGTCAAGCCGGACGGCTTCGATCTCGTGACCGTGGGCGGTGCCTCCGTCCGGCAGGCGGACATCAGCTACCCGGCAGACCGCGCGGGCCTCGTCTGGCCCGTGGACCGCGTCTCGGAGAACGCCGGCGACTACGGCTTCCACTACACGCCGTACAACTTCGACTCCACGCCGGAGGCCGACTTCTACGAGCGCATCCTTCGCCAGCTCAACCTCGATCCCGCCGATGTCCAGGACGTCTACTTCACGGGCGCGATCACGGACCCCAACAAGACGGACCTCTCGTTCGCCTACCAGCGGGACGGCCGCGAGCACCGCTACACGCCCGACTTCGTGATCCACGCCCGCGGCGACCGCTGGCTGCTGGTCGAGATCAAGATGACTGCCCGCCGCGATGACCCGATTGAAGGCCGCGACGGCCTCAAGGCGCAGCGGATGCGGGACCTCGAAGCGCGCAACGAGGGCCGGGTGGTCTACCGGATCGTGTTCGCCGACGCCCAGGTGGCGGCCAACGACCTCGAAGCGGTCGCGCGGTTCCTGGCGGGGTGATCCGCGGCTAGTACTGCGCTCGGCCTACACGGCTCGCAAAAGCGAGGGGAACGGTTCCTCGGCCGCCTGGAAGTAGTGACCGTGCGTCCGCATGATCGTGGCCAGAGAGTCCGCTCCAACTAGGACGATCTCCAGGTTCGCATCGTTCCTGTGTGCCGCCTCATACTCGGCGTAGGCTGCGGCGGCCTCTGTCCCATCGGCGAATTGACGCGGCGTGGACGCGAGCTGCTGCCGCTGGTGGTCGTAGACGAGGAGGAAGTGGAGAACGATTGTCATCGGGAGTTCTCCTACTGTCTCACGAGGAACGGCCGAGCGCGTCGCGTCAACTCCGCGAACTCGGCCAGGAAATCCTGCGGCAAGGGCTGGCCCGACTCCTGTAGGGCCGTACCATACGCTGCCCGTTCGAGGTATTGAAGTAGCTCTCTCGGCCCTTGCCCGTCCTTGAGGCTGTGGCCCGCCCTGCTCCCGAGCTGTTCGACGGTCTCCGCCCATCGGTGCTGAGCCTCTGTTCGAAGCTGGATCTCGATCAGGCGGTTCGCCCGCAGGACCACGACGTGGACACCGCGATACCCGCTGCCTTTTGGTGTCGCGATGTAGTCATACTCCTCAACTACGTCCCAACGCTGGCGCCGCATCCGGCGCCTGACACCCTCGATGTACGCGAAACCTCCCTTCGGGAAGACGGCTCGGCAACCGCCGATGTCCTGCATTCGCGTGAGCTGCATCGCAGGATGACGGGTCAGCTTGTCCAGGATCGTCGGCATCCGCTTGAGCCGCTGGGCGACCACGACCGGTGCACCTTCGCTATTGACGAAGCTGCGTAGACCCATGACGACCGAGGTCAGGGGGTCTGGAACTCCGCCCGATACTTCCACGCGATATCGAATGCGGCACTGACCTGAAACGTGAATGACGTGTGCGGGACCGGTTCAGGCGGCAGGCTCGAGGGTGACGCGGTAGCCAAGGGTCTCGAGCTGGCTGATCGCTCGACTCCGTGCCCGCTCGGCGTCGCGCTTCATGAAGTACT
>CAMTVM010000089.1:0-9900 GCA_947085195.1 uncultured Chloroflexota bacterium | reverse complement strand
GGTGGCCCAGACTGCCATCAGCGTGACGCCGCGATGGGCCGCGGCGGGCGCGGCGAGGAGGGAGCCCGCAGGTGGACGCAACGCGTCGGAACCGTCAGTCCACCCGTGCCCGCAGCTGCGTCATCGCGCTCTCGATGGTCGTCCTCGCAACCGGGGTCATCCCCCCAGCTCCTGCCTACGGCGCTGAGCCCACCGCGACGACACCCCCGAGCGGCGAGTCCGAGGTCAAGGGGGGTGCGGACCCGACGGCCGGCATCGTTGTCGAGCGCGAGCCCATCGAACTCGGTATTCCATCCACCGCAGGAGGCGCCGGAACTGAGTCCGAGGCCTTCGATCCATCAATCGAGGTGCGACCAACGTTCGAGCGCACGCGGCCGCCACGCGATCCAGCCGCGGTGCCAGAGCTGTTCACCGAGCACACGAGAACAATCGCGAACCCCGACGGGACGTACACGCTCGAGGCCTCGGCTGGACGGCTCAACTACCAGGACCCGACCGGGGCCTGGCGGCCGCTCGACCTGACGCTCGTCCCCACGGAGGGTGGCACCCACGACCTGCGGGTGGCCGCGAGCGACCGGGCGGTCAGCTTCGGACAGCGGGACGCGGAGGTCGCCCTCGCCGAAGTAGCGACCGACAAGGGCTCTATCGGGCTCCGCGCGCTCGACTTTGCGGGCACCTTCGTCGATCCGAGATCCGAGAGCGAATCACCGGCCCCGACACCCGCGCCGGATCCCACGCCTCCGCCGACGCCATCGCCCACCTCATCCGCGTCCGAACAGCCGGTTGTCTCGAGCGATCCGGGCGCGCCAGCCGAGCCGTCGCCACCTGGCTCCGTTGAACCCCTTCCGTCCGACGGCCCAACGATCGAGCCGTCACCGACCTCGGGAGCCACGCCGGCGCCGCAGCCGGCTGAGCCGATGACCGAGGTGATCGCGAGCCCGGTTTTCGGAGAGCGCGCCGTGCGCTTTGCGACGGACGCCACCTCGAGTCAGGTCGTCGTCCAGCCGACGGACGACGGCTTCCAATTCGGCGTGATCCTCGACTCACCGGAGCAGGCCAACACGTACGCCTTCGCCCTCGACCTCGGAGGCCTAAGGGCACGTCTTGCCGACGACGGCCGAACGATCCTGCTCTGGCAAGGCGAGCCTGGTGAGGCGAAGGAGCCGGTCGGCGTCATCAGCGCGCCGTACATGCTCGATGCGAACGAAGTTCCGGCGCCGCCGGAGACCGTGTCGGTCCGCCTCCACGAGCCGGGCACGGATGCCGCGCCGACAGGCGAGGTCAGCGATGCCGCCCTGCGGTCACTCGCCCCGTCCGAGGTCGTCGTCACTTACACCGTCGACGAGGCCTGGCTGGCCGATCCCGAGCGGGTCTTTCCGGTCACGCTGGACCCCTCGGCCTGCCTCGGTGCCGGTGCGTCCGGCTGCGACATCAACGGCACGACCGGCAACGCCGACCACTTCGTGCTGAGCGGTCAGCCCGACAACTACGCGACAGGCTGGACGGTCATCCGGGTTGGACGGATCAGCGCCAACTACGACCGGATGCGCAGCCTCGTCTACTTCAAGGGGGTGACGCTCCCCGACGGCGCCGTGGTCTACGACACGAACCTGCGTCTGCACGTGTCATCGCTCCTCGGCGGGGCCAGCGGTCAGACGATCAACGCGTACCGGATCAACGATGGCTGGGACCTGACCGAGACCTGGAACGAGTTCAACGCCGGTGCCGGCTACGACACGACTCCGCTCGTCACGGGCACCGTTCCGTCGTCGGGCAACATGAACGTCGACGTCGACGCGATCGTCCAGAGCTGGTACACGCGTCGCAGCCAGGACTGGAAGCCGAACATCGGGATCGCCCTCAAGATGGCGTCGGAGACCGACGCCAACGGGGTCGCCCAGTTCGATCGCTACAACGACGCCACGGCGAGCTACCGTCCGCTGCTGACGATCACCTACCAGGTCCCCAAGGTCGCGATCGACTTCGATCCGGCGCTCGGGCCGAACTACGCGCCCTCGACGATGATCGCCGGGCAGCCGACGGTCCTCCCGATCCGGGTCACGAACAACAGCTCGGGCTTCGACTTCGCGGGCTCGGACTGGCTGATCGGCTATCGCTGGTTCGACCACAAGGGCAAGGTCGTGGGCACGCCCGCCCAGCAGGCAATTCCCTGCGTCGGCACGGGCACCGGCTGTGCAAACCCGTCCGCGACGTTCGGGCTCACCGTGACCCCGCCGGCAACGATCGGCCAGTACACGTTGCGGCTCGATCTCGTGCGCAACGGCACGGTCGACCAGTACGCCTCGGACTGGGCGGCGCCTTCGCTCTTCTTCAGCCGCAACAAGAAGGTCCTGTCCGCAGACAACACGCGCTGGACGGGCAGCTCGGTCATCGAGCGCGACGAGTTCAGCATCGGGGTCGTGAGCGGATCCGGCGGCGTGGGTGAGGTGCGCTCGGTCGAGACCGGCGACGGCGGCGAGCTCGGCATCGACCTGTGGTCGAGGAACCTTTCGTACACAGGAGCCGGCGGTGTTGGCTTCGGGGACCTGGTTCCGATCGAGCTCGAGTACACGTATGACTCGAAGGAGGTAAGCGACTGCGCCGGGATCCTCGACGCCTGTGGCTGGGCGACCAACTGGGACGAGCGCCTGGTCGCCGCGTCGGCAGGCCGCTACACCTACGTCGATCCGGCCGGCAACCGCTACCTCGTCGACTCCGACGCGGATCAGCAGCTCGTCGGCGGCGCGCCAGTCCTCCTCCAGCGCCCGCGCACGACGCTGTTCGACGAGATCGTTCCCTCGGGCGCCGGCGCGACCCTCGTCGTGCCGAGCTTCGGGGCGTTCAGCGGGTCGCACGCCGTCCGCGTCAACGCCAACGGGACCCCGGGCGTCGGTCTCGGGACGATCGGCACGACCAACCTCAACACGTACCGGAACGTGCGCTTTGCGGTCCGCAGCGACTCCGCGGCTTCGTCCGGCGTCGCGTTCAAGATCCGCAACACCACGAAGAGCACCGAGCGCTGGTTCATCTACACGGTGGGGACGAACTGGACGACCGGGTTCAGCCAGGTTGCCCTCGGCCAAACGATCACCACCGGCTGGCGCACCTACGCGCGCAACCTCCACCAGGACGTCCGCAACGACGGCAACTTCGGCTCGACGTACGACGACTTCGAGGTCATCGCGGTCCAGATCCAGAATCCGTCAAGCACCGCCAGTGGCGGCATCTACCTCGACGCGCTGCGCCTCGAAACTGCCGAGTCGACGATCATCGATGGCGCGAACCCCGCCTGGTCGAGCGGCGGCGGGCTGACCTCGGTCGTCAGCGGCGACGCCGCTACCGGCACCACCGCGGTCCGCGTCACCGCGGCGTCGATCGGCTCGAGCCCCGACTGCACCACGACGGCGCCCGCGACACCGTGCTGGTCCACGTCCGCCGGCGGCCTGTACGCGTTCGGCTTCACCAGCTGGGAATGGAAGAAGGTCGGCGGCACCGGGGCGGCCATCGTCTTCCACCTCAAGAACCTGCGCACCGACGCGACCGGCGACCTCACCTACTATGCCGGGCCGACGGCCCCGGTCGGCGCGGTCAACCCGATCCAAGTGTCCGATTCGACGCCGGCAGGCTGGACGAAAGTGACCCGCAACCTCCTCCAGGACGCCCGCCAGGTTCTCAACTTCTTCAACGACAGCCCGACCGGCACCTCGTCCTCGTCGCCGCCGTCACAGGGTCCGACGCCCGACGACGTCCGGATGATCGGCTACAAGGTCTCGGGGGTCGACGGCAACTTCCTGCTCCTCGACGACTTCCGCTACGGCTCCCTGCCCGATGTCGCGTACGAGACGCTCGACCACCCGAGTTCGACGACGGATCTGACGTTCGTCTATGACTTCAGCGCGACCTACCGGGACGGCTCGGTCCACTACTTCAATGGCCTCGGGCTGCTCGAGCGGATCGCGACCCGCGACGGGCACACGGTCGAACTCGACTGGTCGATCCCCAACCTCACGGTGACGGGCCCGAACGCCTACCGGCTCGACGCCATCCACGCGGCGACCGACGGGTTCGTCTCGGGCGCCTGGACCTACGACCGCGAGCTCGCGCTCAGCTACGGCACGTCGGGCGCCGACCGGACCGTGACGTTCACCGAGAAGCTCGGGCGGGTCGGCGCGCCGATCACCGGCCGAAGCACGGTGTTCACGATCTCGAGCGCCAACGACGTCGTCGTGGTCAAGCCCGCCCGGGCCGCGGCCTGCGCGCCGTCGGGCACGCCCGCTGGCTGCGCGACGTTCAGCTACACGGGCGCCCATCTGCTCGAGTACGTCGGGGACCCGCGCTGGAACCAGACAACCACGAGCGGGCCCAGCGACCTTCGCTTCGGGGTGACGTGGAGCGGGTCTGACCCGGGCGCGATCGTCGATCGGAGCACGGGCGGCGCGTTGCTCCGGGTGCTCAGCTATGACGTAGGGGGCGCCCTTCCGGCGGCGACCCGGGTCGCGTGGCAGGACGCCGCGGCCATTCGGGCCAACCACGCCACCTACACCGATATCACCTCGGACGGGCGATCGCTGTACGGCTACATCCCGCTCGCCTGCGGCGCCGCGAACTGCGCCACGCTGCCGGGCGCCTCCGGGCTCGCGGCGCGCAAGTGGCGCGAGAGCCAGTTCGACGGGCTCGCGCGCGAGAGCGCCTCGATCACCTACCGCTGCCCGGGCGTGGCCGTGTCCGGCTGCACCGGGACGACGGCCCAGGCAGTCGTAAGCCGCCAGGGCACCAAAGCGGGCGCCAAGGTCGACAACTACCACGACCCGCTCACCGCGGGGCAGGTCGGCTGGACGCAGAGCCCCGACCAGCACGTCGCCTCGCTCCGCGATTCGGGCGGGGTGGACCCGGACCTCTACCGGACGTTCTACAGCTACGACCACAACGGCCAGCAGACGGCGGCATCACGCCCCGTCTACTCGGCGCGGGTCGACTACCCGGCGGCGATCAAGAGCACGACGCAGGCCGCGTCGAACCTGAAGGGCTACTGGCGGCTCGGCGAAGCGAGCGGGTCTGCCCTCGACCTTGCCCCGACGCCCAACAACGGCACGTACAACGGGCCGACCCTCAGCCAGCCGGGCGCCCTCGTCAACGACGCGAACACGGCCGCCCGCTTCGATGGCACCAACGATCTTGTGACGATCCCGAGCGGCTTTGGGACGGTGTCGGGAACGTTCACCGTCGGAGCCTGGGTCCGACCCGCGAGCGCGACCACGACGATGGCCTTCATCGGGTCGCGCAAGGGCAACACCGCCACGACCGACTACACGTTTGACGCGAAGCTGCGCTATGCGAGCGGGGCGCGCTCCATCCGGATCGACGTCGGGAATGGGTCGGCGTGGATGCTCACCGGCGACGTCCCGTTCGACTACGAGGCGAACCGCTGGTACCACATCGTCGTGGTCGTCGACGACGCCGCCGACCGGGTGACGGTCTACGCGAACGGTGCGCCGATCGGCGTCCGGGCGTTCACAACAACGACCGGCACGCCGCGCCTCGCTGATACGACGCGGCTGCTCAAGATCGGCAACAACGGCCGCGATTCGGTCACCCCCGAGTGGTTCAACGGCTGGATCGACGAGGTCGCGGTCTGGACGCAGGCGCTGACCTCGATGCAGGTCCAAGGCCACTACCTTGCCGGCCGCAGCGTGGCCCTCGGCACCATGAGCACCCTGCGCGACCGCGCCTGGCGGCCCATCCAGGTCGACGACCAGTTCCTCGCGAGCCCGGGCTTCGAATCGGGCCTTGTCGACTGGGACTTCGGCCAAGGCTCGGGCGGCGTCGTCTGCACGGCCGCGAACCCGGCGACCGACCCCAACGTCCACCAGCCGACCGACCCGACCCTGCCTCCGTCGTGGGCGTCGTTCAAGACGAACACCGCGGGCAATGCCCAGCAGGACGTCCAGCTCGTGGCCGGGCAGACGATCCGCGTCCAGGTCTGGCACAAGCGCGTCGGCACGACCGGCTCGGCCCGCATCAACCTGTACTACTGGCAGCGCTCGACCGCCTCGTGGCAGGCCCTCATCAACGTCGCCGACGGCAGCACGACCTGGACGGGCCGGGCGTGGGACGTCACGCTCCCGTTCGACACCGACGGCCGGGTGCGCATCGCGCTCTGGGCGAGCGGCGTCACAGGCTCCGACACGATCTACTTCGACGACGCGGCGATCCTCACGACCTACGGCCGCACGACGTACACGGCAACACCGGCCGATCCGTTCAGCGGCCTCATCCGCGACACGATCACGTTCACTCCCTCGACGGCGGCCGGCACGGGCGTCGCCGAGTTCACGGAGCGCAGCACGTACGACGCGACCGCGGTCCACCCGCCGGTGTTCGTCACCGCGACCACGGTCAACCACGTCGACGGGACCTTCAACCCGGCGATCGCGGACGAGGACGTGACCACCACGTCGGCCTTCGATCCGTGGGGGCGCGCCCTGGTCGTGACCGATGCCGACGGTGTGGCCCAGGCAACCGCCTACGTTGCCGCGACCGGCGCCAACGGCTATGCGACGGACGTTGCCTCGACGGCCGACGGCCTGGACCAGGCCACGAGCTACAGCTACGACCTGGTCGGCAATCGCCTGACCGAGACGACGCCCGCGCCCCTGAGCCGGACCACGACCGCGACATATGACCTGCGCAACCACGTGCTGTCCGTGCAGGCCCCAGCACCCATCGGCACCGTGACGCGGCACAGCTACGACGCGTACGGCTTCGAGACCGCCTCGATCGAGAACTGGGTCGACGGGACGCCGTCGGGATCGTCCGGTCTCGACGACCTCACGACGTCCTATGCGTACGACGAGTACGGGTTCCGGACCGCCGACACCGCCAACACCGGCGTCGCGGGAACCGACGCTGGGCGGACGGAGCGCAGCCACGACCTCCTTGGCAACACGACCGCAACCACCGTCTACGCATCCTACAACGGCAGCACGTTCGGGAGCCCGCGGACGACCGTGGAGCGGTTCGAGGTCGTCGCGGGCGCATCGCGCCCGAGCTCCTCCGCGTCGCGCGGGCCGGGCTCGTTTGCGGCGACGCCGCAGAACGCCCCCGACGCGCCGGCCTGCCCCGACGGCTCGGGCGATCGGTGCAACGCGCTCATGACCCTCGACCAGGATGGCCGGACCATCGCGCTCACCGACGCCTATGGCACGGTCACGCGCACCTTCCTCGACATCGCCGGCAAGACCGTCATCAGCATCGCCAACTACGCCGACGGCGTGTTCGATCCGGCGGCGCCCGACACGGACCTTGTGACCGTGACCACGAACGACCTGTTCGGCCGAGCGGTCGCGACCCTCGACACCCTCGGTCGCCGGACCGCGACCACGTTCGACCGGCTGGGCCGCGTTACCCGGGTGCGGACGTACGACAGTACGGGTGCCGCGATCAGTGACACCCGCACGAGCTACACGGCGGCCGGTCGCGTCGATCGCGTCTCGCTGCCGGGCAAGGCCGTCAGCGGCGGCACCGACCAGCCGGACGCCGCCTTCACCTGGACCAAGAGCGTCTACGACCGGGCCGGCAAGATCGTGCAGACGCTCGCCCACTACGACATCGGCGGTGCCGCCGGGCTCGCCGTTGCCTCGTTTGAGCGCACGATCGGCGACGAGACGATCGACGGCGACGGGGTCGCGCAGCGCTGGAGTGCTGGTGCAGACACGTTCATCGCGGCGGGCGCCGCGCTGGCGCGCGACGGGTCGGTCCTGCGCACCGGGAACGCCGCCCTCCGGATCACCCTCGGCACGGGCGCCAACACCGGCGCCCAGTGGTACCTCGATGGCACGTTCAAGGGCGGCCGCACCTATCGGGCTCGGGTCTGGGTGCAGCCTGGCGGCCAGACGATCTCGGCGCGCCTCGGGACCCTCGCGAGCTCCTCGACTGTTGGCAGTGCCACTGGCTCCGCGTGGCAGGCGATCGACCTCACCTGGACGCCGCCCAGCGATCAGACCGGGTCGCGCCTCGCCATCTACCGGGCCGGGACGGGTACCGCCGCCACCGTGTACGCGGACAACGTCGTCGTGTGGGACGACGCGACACCCGACGTCAACATCCCGACCGAGACCGCGTACGACGCCGAGGGGCACGTGGTGGCGTCGGTCGTCGTCCCGGGGACGGTCGGAACGGCGGAACAGCCGATGGTCACGGCGACCGGGTACGACGAACTCGGACGCATCACCTCGGTCACGGTCAACGCGATCGCGGGCGCGGGGTCGGCCACCTCGGACGTCAACCTCACCACCCTGACCTCGTTCGACGCGCTCGGGCGCGCCGATTCCGCGACCGATCCGACCGGAACGGTGACCCGCGCCGTCTACGACCGGCTCGGCCGCCAGACCTCGACGATCGAGAACGACGTCGTCACGCCCGACACCGGGCAGTACGCCGCCGACGACGTCACCTCGACCTTCGCCTACAACGCCGCCGGCGACCTCGTCGGCTACTGTCCGGCAGCCCAGGTGTGGGCGACCGGCTGCGTCCCGGGCGACAGCGGGGAGCCACAGGCCTGGCGCTACGCGTTCGACGACGCGGGTCGTCTCGCCGTCCAGACGCCCCCGGTCAACACGACGGCCGCGGCACTCGCGACGACCCGCTGGGAGTACGACGCGGGCGGGCGGCTCGCGCGCAGTTGCGACGCCCTCGCGACCGCGACGGGGTGCGGCGACACCACGGCGGGTGCGGTCATCCGCACGGTCGTCCCCCTCTACGACGACGTCGGCCGGGCGACGAGGACCGACGTGTACAGCGGCGCCGGGGTGACCCTCGCGCTGCGCAACGAGACGAGCTACTTCGGCGACGGCAAGCCCAAGCAGGTCCGCTACTTCGAGGGGTCGGGGCCGACGCTCAAGGACACCCTCGACGTCGCCTACGACGGCCTCGGCCGCGAGACGAAGGTCTCGCGCGGCACCACCGTGATCACCGAGCGGGGCTACCACGAGGACGGCACGGTGGCCTGGCGCCGCGACGGCGACGCGCCCAACGGCTCGAACCCCGCCATCGGCCAGTCGGACTTCACCTACGACTGGGCGAAGCGACTCCTCTCGGTCAACCTGCCCGACACGTTCAGCACCGCGGTGCCGACGTTCAGCTGGCGCCTCGACGGCCTCATCGCGGGGCGGACCTGGGGTGCCGGGGCGAGCGGGGGCTTCGCCTACGACCCGGCCAAGCGGCCGACCTCGTTCACCAAGGGCGCGCTGTCGGTCAGCCAGACCTACGACCGCGACAACAACGTCGTGGCCGAGGGCCGGAGCGTCCCCGGGGTCACGGGCGATGCCGGTGCCAACACCCAGACCTTCACCTACGACGCTCTCAACCGGGTGACCGGCAGCACCGGGCTCGTGACGGGATCCCGCTCCTACACCTACGACCGCGACGGCAACCGGCGGACGAAGACCGAGGGCGGCGTCACCTACACCTACACGGTCGACCGGACCGATCAGCTGGTCTCGGTCATCAAGACCGGCGGCACGACCCAGTCGTTCACGTACGACGCCCGAGGCAACCTCACCGGCGACGCGCAGACCGGCGCCGCGGTCACCGCGTACAGCTATGACCTCGCCAACAAGCTCACCGGCATCGACGCCGCGGGCACCGCCAATGACGCTGCATTCACGTTCGACGCCCTGGGCCGCTTTGCCACCCGCGTGCTCGGCGGCGGCACGAGCACCGACACCTACAGCTACGCCGGAACCGACGAGATCGTCATCCGCATCGCCAACAGCGGCGGGGGCACGACGGACTCGGTCGTCTCGGCCGCCGGCGACCGCCTGGGAGCCCGGGCTGGCGCGACCCTCAACTGGTTCCTGCCCGACCTCCACGGCAGCATCGCGGCCTCCCTCGACGCGACCG
>CAMTVM010000088.1:0-24019 GCA_947085195.1 uncultured Chloroflexota bacterium | reverse complement strand
CCGAACAGCGCCTCGACCACTTCCGCGAAGACCGCGGTATGGCGGTCCACGTCCTCCTCGGTCGTGGCCGGGGACATCAGAGCCATGTTGTGGAACGGCGTCATGAGCACGCCCCGGTTCATCGCCCAGAGGTGCAGGAACCGCTCCAGCTCCGCGTCGCCGTGGGCCCACTGCTCGGAGCCGTTCCGCGGCGGTGACGGCATGAAGTGGTATTCCGCCCTCGCCCCCAGGCGGGTTACGTGCCACGGCACGTCGTTGGCGCGCAGCACGCCCGTCACGCCGGTCGCCCACCGCTCGGCCAGCGGGATCATCCGTGCGAACGCCTCGTCCGTGAGCACCTCGGCCAGCGTCGCCCGGATCGCCGCCAGGGACAGCGCGTTGCCGGCCAGCGTGCCGCCGATGCCGCCGACGTCCGAGTCCTCCCAGGCGATGCTCGCGCGGATCCGGTCGCCCACGTCCTCGGTGAAGCCGTAGGCCCCGGCGGGGATCCCACCGCCGATCGTCTTGCCGATGGTCAGCATGTCCGGGGAGAGTCCGTGCGCCCCGGTGTAGCCGCCCGGCCCCGCGCAGATCGTGTGCGTCTCGTCGTTGATCAGCAGCGTCCCGTGGATGCGGGTCAGCTCTCGGACGGCCTCGTGGTAGCCGGGGTCCGGCAGGACGATGCCGACGTTGGTCAGCGCCGGCTCCATGAGCGCCGCGGCCACGTCCCCGTGGGCCAGCTCCCGCTCCAGGGCCTCGAGGTCGTTGATCTCCACCACCCGGGTCGTCTCGGACGGCTCAACGGGTGCGCCGATGTTGCCGCGCCGCTTCTCCACCGTGCCGTCCGGCGCGAGCCACGCGAACGTCTCGTCCACGGAGCCGTGGTAGTTGTGGTTGTGGACCAGGATCTTCGGCCGGCCCGTGATGTGGCGTGCCAGGCGGATCGCGAACCGGTTCGCGTCGGTGGCGGTGAGCGTGAACTGCCAGTAGCGCGGACCGAACCGCCGGCGGAGCTCGTCCGCGGCGACGATCGCGTCCTCGGTCGGGAGCATGTGCGTGATGCCGAGCCGCATCTGGCGCTCGACGGCGCGAATGGTCGCCTCAGGGCCGTGCCCGGCCATCGCGCCGGTATCGCCCAGGCAGAAGTCCACGTACTCGTGGCCGTCGACGTCGCGGAAGTGGGCACCCGCGGCCGAATCCACGAACAGCGGGTACGGGCCCGCCCACTTGACCATCCAGTTCATCGGCACGCCGTCGAGCAGCGAGCCCTTCGCCCGCTCGAACAGCGCCTTCGAGCGCGGGTTCGCCCGTTCGAACGCGGCCGTCTCGGCCGCCATGAGGTGCTCGAGCCGTGATCGATCGAGGGTCCTGCCGCCAGTCATCGGTCTCCTTCCCGGCCCGTCGGGCCGGCTGCTCGGTGTCCGAACAGATGATGAGGGGTGGCGCCGGGTGCCGTGGCTCGCGTCGCACACGGCGAGCTCGCTGGCCCCCCCGTGCGGTTTGCGCCGCCCGGTGGCGCGAATGTCACGCGGGTGGGCGTCGCCACGCAACGAATGCCCCGCCCGGCGGGTGGATCGTCCCGTCACGCGCCCGTTGAGCCGCCCAGCGGCGCATCGGGGCCAGCGGCGGCAAGTGGCGCCGTGCCCCCGGGAATCGAAACGGCCGGCCCCTGGGGGACCGGCCGGATGGGGGCGAGTCGGGCTGAGGCGCCCGCGGAGCTCTAGACGAGCTTGCGGGAGTAGCCGCAGATCTCGCAGTAGGCGACACCGCCCAGCTCGTCCACGACGAGGAAGCTGGTGCAGCCGTTGGTGGCGCAGTAGGGACGATTGGCGTGGAAGGCACGTCGGCGCAGGCGGCGCATCGAGCTGGCGCGATACGCCACGGCACTCGTGGTGGCGCGGGTGAGCATGTGTGAGAGAGAACCTTTCCGGGCTCCGTCGGGTTGAGACGGGTGCCCTGCCGCTCCAACGGCCGGAAATGCGGTGGCCGGAGCGGCGTATTGATGGACCCGGCGCGGCGACGGTTGCGCGTGATGAGCGTCGACCTGGTGGCCGCGTGCAATCGGGCGATACCGGAAGCATGGGTGCCAGCGGCGATCCTGTCAAATGCCCCAATCGGGCAGGTTGGAGCGGGCCGATCGTCCGGGCGCCATCCGGCGGTTCAATCAGCCCCGGAACAACCCTCGTCCGGGCCGCCCGATCACGCCTCCGGCGGGTAGCCTGTGATGCGCCGGATCTCCTCGTACAGCGGCCGAAGCCGTTCGTACAGCTTCAGGTACACACCGCGGTAGAGCTCCTCGTAGAGCCGGTGGTTGGCCGGATCCGGGTCCCGCGTCTCGGCCACCCGGGTCATGGCGGCCACCGCCGCCTCGAAGGACGGGTGCAGGCCGAGGCCCACGGCGGCATCGATCGCGGCGCCCAGCCCGGATGTCTCGTGGGTGTGCGGGCGCGAGGCCGGCAGGCCGAAGATGTCGGCGGTCAGTTGGACGGCCGCCGGGCTCTGGCTCCCGCCGCCCGAGACGCGCAGCTGCGTGACCGGCACCTTCGTCCTGCGGACCGTCCGCTCGGCGCCATCGCGCAGGGCGTAGGCCAGTCCCTCCAGGATCGAGCGGTACAGGTGGGCCCGGGTGTGGACGTCGCCCCAGCCGATCACCGCGCCCTTGGCCTCGGGGCCCGGGATCCGCACGCCGGGTGACCAGTAGGGCTGGAGGACCAGACCCATCGAACCCGGTGGCGTGGACGCGACCAGCTCGTCGAACAGCGACTCGGTCTCCACACCAAGCCCGGCCGCCCGGGCCACCTCGGCGGCACCGAACTCCCGCTTGAACCACTCGATCATCCAGTAGCCGCGGTAGACGTTGACCTCGAGGCTGTACGCGCCCGGGACCGCGGCCGGGTACGGCGGCACGACCGGGATGACCTCCGTGTACCGGCGGTGGGTGGTGTTGAACGAGGCGGTGGTGCCGAGCGAGATCGCGCCCACGTGCGGGTCCAGCGCGCCCGAGCCCAGGACCTCGCAGGCCTTGTCGCCGGCGGCGGCGATCAGCGGCAGGTCCCCGGGGATGCCGGTGGCCTCGGCTGCTGCGGCGCCGATCGTCCCCAGCACCCCGGCGGGCGGCACCAGCTCCGGCAGCCACTCGCGCTCGATCGGGACGGCCAGCCACTTCCAGTCGGAGGGCTTCGCCCAGGCCAGCGCCTTGTAGTCGAACGGGAGGTAGCCCACCTGGGCTGCCACGGAATCCACGAAGTGCCCGGTCAGGCGGTGGGTCAGGAAGCCGGACAGGAGCAGGAAGTGGCGGACCCTTGCCCAGGTCTCGGGTTCCGTGGTACGCAGGACGTTGGCCTCGGCCTCCGCCTGGAACATGGCGACGGTCTCGGTGACGCCGGCCGCCCTGAACGCGAGACCCCACTTGCCGCCGATGCGGGGCAGGCCTTCGGCTCGGCAGCGGTCCAGCCAGACCATCGCGCGGCGGAGGGGTTCGCCGTGCTCGTCGGTGACCACCACGGTGCCGCGCTGGGTCGTGAGCGCCACGCCGGCCAGGGCGTCCCGTCGCCCCTCGGGGAGCGCCCAGAGCTGCCGGCACGCCTCTCCGATGGATCGCCAGTAGAGCTCCGGGTCCTGCTCGCAGCAGCCGGGCGGTCCCGCGACATACGGCTGGATCGGCACCTTCGTGCGGGCCAGCAGGTTGCCGGACGGGTCGAAGACCATGGCGCGGACGCTCTGCGTCCCGACGTCCAGGGCGAGGATGCGGTCCGCGGTCATGTCCGGCGCCTCCGCTTTCAGCCGTGGCGGTCCGAGAGGAGGACGCCAGGGTTCATCAGGCCCTCGGGGTCGAAAGTCCGGACGATCGACCCGAGCACCGCCATCCCCAGCGGCCCCTTCTCCGCGGCAAGGTATGGCGCGTGATCCGTGCCCACGCCGTGGTGGTGGGTGATCGTGGCACCCCCGGTGGTGATCGTGTCCGAGGCGGCTCGCTTGAGGGCGCGCCAGCGGGCCAGCGTCTCGTCCGGGTCCGCGGCCAGGCGGAACAGGTAGGTCACGTACAGGCTGGAGCCCGACGGGTAGACGTGGGAGAGGTGGGTGAACACGTGCGCTCGCTCGCCCCACGGTGCCAGCGCGTCCGTGAGGCTGGCCTCCAGGCGCGAGAGGAGCAGCGGCACCTGCGCCCAGTCCGTGGCCGTCTCGAGCGTGTCCGAGCCGTAGCCCGCGGTCCACAGCGCGTTGCGCAGGTACGGCGAGCGGAACCTCGTGCGGTACCAGGTCCGGGCCAGGGACGGGATCCGCGTGCCGTGGTGGGCGCGGAGGACGGAGGCGGTCTCTGCGGCGGCGGCCACCGCAACGCGGCGACGGCCGGAGACGCCGACGAGGAGCAGGACCCAGTCGCCGGGGAAGCGCCTCAGTCGGAGGTAGGTCGTGAGGGCGCGGGTCTGGTTCGGCCGGTCCGCGAAGGCGAGGAGCGTGCGGGTCTCGGCGGGCGTGGACAGGCGGAGGAGCGACAGGCCGGGTCTCGCCTGGACCAGCTCCCGGACGGCCTCCTGGCCCTCGCCCCAGCCGGGGATGGCCCAGGCCTCCATGCGTTCCGTCTCGGGGAGCGGGGTGGCCCGCAGGATGACGTCCGTCAGGAACCCGAGCCGGCCCTCCGAACCGAGGACGATCTGGCGCAGGTCCGGCCCGGCGGCCGATGCCGGGAACGGCGCCATGTCCAGCGTCCCGGCCGGCGCCTCCAGCGTGCCGCCCGCATACAGCGCCTCGATGCGCCCCACGCCGAGGCTCTTGAGGCCGGAGCCCCGCGCCGCCACCCAGCCGCCGACCGTCGCCAGCTCCCAGGACTGGGGTTCGTGGCCGATGGTCAGGCCGCGGGCGGCGAGTGCCGTGGCCAGGTCCGGGCCCGTGATCCCGGCGCCCACCGTGGCGAGGCCGCTGCGCTCGTCGACGTCCCGGACCGCTGCCAGCCCCGCGAGGTCCACGGTGATCAGCGGGTCGTGGGAGGGTTGCGCCGACACCCCGCCGACGACGCTGGTCCCGCCGCCGTACGGGATCAGGCGGGCGGACCGTTCGCGCGCGATGTCGATGAGGCGACGGACGTCCGCGTTGGCGGTGGGGCGGGCGACCGCATCCGGGACGGCGTCGAGGCGGTCGGACCGCAGGGCGACCAGGTCCGGGAAGGACTGGCCGCGCGCCCGCCGGACACGGAGCTCCGGGTCCGTGGACAGGAGGGGATCGTCGTCGTCCGCCAGGCGGCTGGGCGGGACCGCGGCCACGACTTCCGCGAGGGTCGCGTCCCGCGGCGGAACCCCCGGGCCGAGCGCCTTCTCCAGGAACCCGCGCCCCGATCCGCCGACATGGGTGTCGTCGGCCTCATCGCCCCAGCCGTTCCAGCGTCGCATGCGTCCATCGTGCCCCATCGGCGGGTGCCGTGGAGGGCCGGGGCGCCGAGGAGCCGCTGGGCGCCTGGACCCTCGCCTCCACGTTCATGGCGCCGCCCTACTCGGACGCGAGCCTCAGACCGGCGGCCAGGGCATCGCGGGCCAGCGGGGATCCGGCTGCGGGAAGACACCCGACGCCAGGAGCCGGTCAAGACGGCGGGCGGTGGCGGACACCTCGATCGGGTCGAGAAGGTCGCGCAGATCGTCGCCCAGGGCGCCGTCCAAGCCGGCCCGCAGCGCGCGCAGGACGCGCACCTCCTCCTGGTCGAACGGCTGGCCGCGCCACTCCCACAGCACGGTCCGGAGCTTGGGAACGGGCGAGAACGTCACGCCGTGGTCCACGCCGTAGATGTGGCCGCCGGGAACCGGGACCAGGTGCCCGGCCTTGCGGTCCGTGTTGTTGACCGCGGCGTCGAACACGGCGATGCGCCGGAGGCGCGGGTCAGACTCCACCACCAGTCGCACGGGGTCCGTCTCGCCGTCGTGCCGGATCCAGAGCTGGACCATCCCCGTGCCGAACGGGCCGTCGCGCAGGACGGTCGGCGGGACGATGCCCCAGCCGGTGGTCCTCGAGACGAGGAACGAAGCCACCTCGCGCCGGGCGAGGGTGCCGTCCGGGAAGTCGCCCAGCGGCCGCTCGGCCGCCACCGGCTTGTAGATGCAGGCGGCCTCAAGCTCCCCTGCACGAACCACGCCCAGCATCGCGCGGTTGGAGGACACCCAGAGCTGCCCGATGATCCGCAGCTCCCCGTCCGTCAGCAGCTCGAGCGCGGCCTCCTCGGGCAGAACCGGCATCGGCAGCCCGAGATCCTCGACGGAGACCTGGTCCGCGGTCTCGTCCGCCTCCTCCGGGGGCGCCGACTCGTCCGAGGGTGCCAGGTCTTCCAGGGGTTCGTCCACCCGGTTCAGTTCAGGCGATGCCCGTTCCGCCGCGGGCAGAGGTGGCCCTGCGGGTCCAGCGCCTGACCGCACAGCGGGCACGGCGGGCGTCCGGCCGCGATCACGCGCAGGGCCCTGGCCACGAACTCGCGGGCGACCGGCGCCGTCAGGCGGACGCGGAGGAGATCGGGCCCGTCATCGTCGTCGTCATCCTCGAAGGCCTCCCCCTCGTCCTCCTCATCTTCGAGCAGCTCGCGGGCCTCGATCAGGACCAGCTTCTCGCCGGTATCCCAGCCCAGCGACAGCGTCCCGACCCGGAATGCCTCGTTGATCGGCTCGTCCAGCGCGCGGGGCGCGGGCATCTCGTCGAGGTCCGCGGTCCCCTCCAGGCCGCGCTGTTCCAGCTCGTCCAGGAGCTCGGTCAGGCGCTGGCAGACCGCGATCACCTGGACCTTCTCGAGCGCGACGGACACGATCCGCGTGCCCTCGCTGGCCTGCAGGAAGAAGGTCCGGCTGCCGGGCTCGCCGACCGTGCCCGCGAGGAAGAGATCGGGGTTGTCGAAGAGGAAGCGGCGTCGGGTCATCGGATCCTGGGGAGCGGTTGGGGAGCGGTTGGGAGCGGTTGGGGAGCGCCGGCCGCGGCCGGGGTGCAGAGCGTACCGGAACTCGGCGTCAGGCGACCTTGACGGGGATCTTGTGGTGGCCGCGCGCGCCGTCGGGGTCCGGGCGGGTGAACTCCGCCGGCTGGACCTCGCCGTTGCCGTCGGTGGCGCGGACGAAGATCGTGTGGTCGCCGGATGTCGCCTGCCAGGTCCACTGCCACTGCACCCACGTCTGCGGACCGATCGCGGTCGCCAGCGTGGCCTCCTGCCACTCGCCACCGTCCACGTTCACCTCCACCCTGGAGATCCCGCGGTCCGGCGCCCACGCGACGCCCGCCACCGGCACGGAACCGGGCTGCAGCGCGGCGTTCCGGCGGGGCGTGTCGATCCGCGACTGGGTGAGGATCGGCGCCTCCTTGGCCCAACCCCGCGGGACCCAGTAGGCGTCGAACGCCTCGAGCGTGGTCAGCTCCAGCTCCTTGAGCCACTTGGTGGCGGAGACGTAGCCGAACAGCCCCGGGACGATGAGACGGGCCGGGAACCCGTGACCCGCGGGCAACGGCACGTCGTTCATGCGGACGGCGATCAGGGCATCCCGCGGACGGTCCGGTTCCGTGACCCAGGCGGTGGGGAAGCCCGCGGTCCAGCCGTCCACGGAGCGCGGGACGATCTGGGTGGCCGAGGGCTGGACGCCGGCCATGTCCAGGACGTCGGTGAGGCGGACGCCGGTCCACTTCGCGTTGCCGATGAGGTCCCCGCCGATCAGGTTGCTGACGCAGGCGATGGTCACGTAGCGCTCGACGATCGGCAGCTCGAGCAGGTCGACCATGGACAGCGTGACCTCCCGATCGACCATGCCGAAGACGCGGAGGCGCCACGTGGCGACATCCACCGACGGGGTCACGAGCGCAGTGTCGATACGGTAGAAGGCGTCGTTGGCGATGACCAGCGGGGTGATGCCGTCGACCGCGAGGCTGGCATCCGGCGGGATGGACGGGGCAGGATCCACGATGGCCGGGAAGGGCGCGGCGGTGGCGCCGGGGGTCGACCCCGTGCCGCCGCTACCGCCCGAGGCGTTGGAGGCGGCCCGACCCTCGAGCAGCGCGCGGCCGACACCGCCGCCAACGACGGCGAGCGCGCCGACCGTCCCGGCCCTGAGCAGGAACCCGCGGCGTCCACCGTCCGGGGAGTTGCTGCGAGCGGAAGCCGACGTGAGCAGCAGGACGAGCACCTGAACGCCGACGGCGGCCTGCAGGGCTGCGGAGAGGATGGTCAGGGACGGTGTCGCGGTGGGGGAGCGGAGCCCGGCGATGGCGCCGACGGCGGCGATGACGGCGATTCCGATGGCGGCCGGGAGCAGGTTCCGGCGTGCGATCAGGCCCAGCCCGGCACCGGCGGCCAGGACGGCAGCCGCGATGAGCACGCCCAGCGCCAGCTTGTCCCCGGTGCCGAACAGCGTGACCATGACGTCCTTGGATCCGGGCGGCGCGAAGTCGATGACCGCGGAGCCGACGGCGGCGAGCGGCGAGGGCGCGCCAGGCAGGAGGCCGGCCACCAGCTCTCCCGCGGCGAGCGCCGCAGCCGCGGCCATGACCCCGGCGATCCCCGCGCGGGCGGACGCCACCGGCGTGGCCACGGCGGCTGCGGGCTCGGCCTTCGTCGTCATCATCGTCATCTCGTCATTCGTGCGTCCCGCCTCAACGGATCATCGGGAGGCACAGCGTGCGGGCCGCTCGTGACGGCTCCATGACCGACGAGGCTGCTACGCGCGGACCTCCTGGCGCAGGAACAGCACGTAGGCAAGGGCGAACATCGCGACCGTCAGGGCGACGAGCGCCACCAGCTGGGGCCACACGATCAGGATCGACTGGTCCAGCGACAGCAGCGAGGGCAGCTGCTCCTGGGAGCTCACGTACTGCCCGACGTTGCCGACGCCCAGGACATTGTTCGTCGTGGGGTTCATGAAGGCCCGCACGACGTCCTGGTAGAGCACCGCCGGCGACACCCGGAGGAACAGCTGCCCGGCGACGGTCGAGGCGAGGTAGTCGTCGGCCGTGCCCGCGGTGTTCGCCGGGAACAGGAAGTTGGCCGCCAGCGGGAGCAGCAGCGACCCGAACACCATCAGGCCGAGCCAGCCGCCGAACCCGACCAGCGCGGCGGAGGCCGCGCCGCGGATCACCACCGAGAGGAGCAGCGCGAAGGCGAGCCAGAAGGAGGCGTACAGCACCGTCGCCACGAGCCACGCGACGACCCGCGAGACCTCCTCGAACGACGGGGCGATGCCGAGGCGCAGGGCGCCGATGGCCGCCACCAGCACGGCCAGCACCGCGAGCATGATCGCGATGACCGCGATGCCGGCGACGAACTTGCCGTTGACGACGTCGTCGCGGTGGATCGGCTGGGCGAGCAGGCGGGACAGCGTGCCCTGGCTGCGCTCGCTGTTGATCCCGTCGAACCCGAAGGCGATGCCGACGAGCGGCACGAGCAGGGCGACGAAGGTGACGGTGGAGATGCCCGCCGCGCTGTTCGAGCCCACCACGAACAGCGCCATGAACAGCGCCGGCTGGCCCGAGAGCAGCGGCGCCTGCGCCGTGAGGTCGCCGGAGACCAGGTACAGCGGGACGACCGCGGCGATGGCGATGACCACCAGCAGGATGAGGAATCGGGCGCTCTCGAGGTGATCGGTGAGCTCCTTGGCGGCGATCGTGCGCCAGCCGCCGGACGGGGCGCGTTCGGCGCGGCGGGCGCGGCGGGCCGCCTCGACCCGGCGGGTGGTGTCAGCGGGCGTGGCCATCGAGACCCTCCGGGACGTAGCGGCGGTAGAGCTCCAGGAGATCGGCGCCCCGCCGGCGCAGGTGGACGAGCGTCAGGCCGGCGAGGGAGAGCGCGAGCGCGAGCGGGGCCGCCACGTCCTCCGAGGCGGTCACGATCCGGAGGCGGTCATCGCGTTCGTGCGACGCCACGGAGAGGACGCCCGGGACCGCCTTCGCCACCGCGTCGATGGCCCCCGGGAGACCGTCGATCCCCACCTCCAGCTCCACGGTCCGGTCCGTGCCGCGGGCCAGCTCCTCGAGCGGGCCGGCCGCGACCAGCCGTCCGGCTGAGAAGAACCCGACCTGGTCGCACAGGGACTGGACCTGGCCCAGGATGTGCGACGAGAGCAGGACCGTCAGGTTGCGCTCCGCGACCAGCCGCCGGAGCAGGAGCAGCAGCTCCTCCACGCCGGACGGGTCGATGGCGATGGTGGGCTCGTCGAGCATCAGCACCGTCGGGCGCTTGACGAGGGCATCGGCGATGCCGAGCCGCTGGCGCATGCCGCGGGAATACGTCCCGGCCTTCTTGTCGGCTGCGTCGCCGAGGCGGACCTCGTGGAGCAGCTCGTCGATCCAGGGCTCCGCCTCGGAGCGGGGAATGCCGTTGAGCCTGGCCGTGTAGCGCAGGTTCTCCCGCCCGGTCATGCCGGCATAGAAGCCGACGTTGTCGGGGAGGTAGCCCACCTGGCGCTTGACCGCGAGCGGCTCCCGCGTCGGGTCCAGGCCGACGACGCGGACCACGCCCCTGGTCGGCTCGGTCAGCCCCAGGAGCATGAGGACGGTCGTCGTCTTGCCGGCGCCGTTGGGCCCCAGCAGGCCGAACACCTCGCCGCGACGGACCGTCAGGTTGAGCCGGTCCACGGCCGTGAAGTCGCCGTACTGTTTGGTCAGCCGCCGGGCGACGATGACGGCGTCCTCCGGGACGTCAGCAAGGAGCTCCGTCACGGTCCTGCGACGGCGCTGGCGGGGTCGCTCGGCGTCGGCGGGTCCGGTGTCGTCCGCATCGGCCTCGGCGGGTCCGGTGTCGTCCGCATCGGCCTCGGCGGGTCCGGTGTCGTCCGCATCGGCCGGCTCGTCGGCTTCGAGCGAGTCCGCGGCTTCGTCGGCCTCCACCGGCGGCAGCGTCGCACGCGGCCGGGCGTCAAGACCCACCTGCGGGCGGTACCGCCGCCGGACGGGCGTGCCCGGACGTCCGTCGGACGGGGGCGTCCGATCGTCGGTCATGGCCGCTACCGCCGCCCGTACGTCCGGAAGACCCAGAACAGGCCGCCGAAGACCGCTGCGATGAGCACGATCCCCACGATGAACCAGACCGGCGAGGTCTCCACCGTGACCCGGATCGACACGCTGTCGGTCGCCTCGGCGCCCTTGGCCGTGACCGCCAGCTCGTAGTCGCCGGCGATCGCGTCGGCACTGGGGGTGATCGTCGCCGTCAGCGTCTCGGTCGTGTCGGGGGCGATGGTCGCCACGGTCTCCGGGTCGAAGGTGACGGTCCAGCCGGTGGGCGTGGACGCGGAGGGTGTCACGCCCGTGACCGGCGCGGTGCCGGTGTTGGTCACGGTCACCTGGAGGGTCTTCGCGCTGCCGGCGTTCGCCGTCGTGGACAGGACGCCGCCCGGGGTGGACACGACGAGCGTGTAGGTGCCCGTGACCGTCACCGTGAGCTCGGTCGTGGCCGTCTTGCCGGCGCCGCTGACGGTCACGATGATCGGGAACGAGCCAGCGGCGACGTCGGCAGCCGGGGTTGCGGAGACGGTGATCGTGCTGGTGCCGCCCGCCGCGACCACGGTGCTGGTCGCCTGAGCCTGGCCGGCAGGCTTGGCCGAGACGGTCCAGCCGTCGGGGCCGGCCGCGTCCATCGAGAACGGGGCCTCGGCCGCCGTGTCGTTGGACAGCGTCACGTTGAACGTGAACGTCGTGGTGGACGGGCCCCGCAGTTCGGGGAAGTCCGAGGTCAGGGTCACGTCGCCGGCCGCGGCCTGCGCAACGCGGATCGAGAGGGACAGCGTGTCACTCCCGCCGGCGCTGGTCGCGATCACCCGGATGGTCGTGGTGCCGGCGGCGGCGTCCTCGGGGATGTCCACCGCGAGGGTGACCTCGGGCGGGGTCTTCGGGTCCACGTAGGCGCCGTCGACCACGAGGCCGCCGCCGCGGAACCGGGTCGTCCAGCCGGCCGGGGCGCCCTCGGCCCTGAGGTCGACGCGTTGCGCGGATGGAACGTCGAGGGTCAGCTTGAACGAGGCCGAGGACCCCGGCTCCGCCACCACGGCCGGGAACGGGGTCGTGACGGTCACGTCACCGGCGGCGCCGGCGAGAGGGGCGGCCGGTCCGGCGACGAGACCGAGAACGCCGAGGAGCAGGGCAGCCCGGGAGGCCAGACGGAAGCGGCTCGGGTGCCCGGAAACGCGATCCGACATGCGCATCTCCGAGTGATATGGGGCGATTTGCTGGACGCTGGGACATGGACCGGACCTTGCGGTTCGGCCGTACGGGATGATACGGCGGATCGCCTGAAAAGGATGCTGAGCCAGGGACGCCGTCGTCGCTCCCGCCGCGTTACGATCGAGCCAAGTTGCCGCCCGTCCGGCGCGCCGCGAGCGTTGAGGACCCCGAATGCCGCTCGAGCCCCGCTTCGGCCTGTTCATGAGCCAGGCGAACAAGCCCTGGTCACAGGTGCTCGACGAGTTCCTCATGGCGGAGGACCTCGGCTTCGACACGGCCTGGCTGGTGGACCACCTCCTGGACACGGACGGCCCGCCCGAGCACCCCTGCCTGGAGGCCTGGACGCTGCCGGCGGGGGTGCCGGTCGTGCGGCTGCGCCGGATCGCGGAGACCGTGGTGCCCGCGCTGCGCGCGGAGTTCACCTCGGGTCGCTGAGGCCCACGGTCAGGACGGCGCGGGGCTCGCGGTCGGAGGCGCGGTCGGAGCCGGTGTGGGCGCCGGCGTCGGTGGCGCGGTGGGTGGCACCGTGGGTGGCTCGGTCGGCGGGTCGGTGGGCGTCGGGCTCGGCGTCACCTCCGGCGAGGCGGACGGCGACTCCGACGGCAGCCCGGACGGGCTGGGGCAGATCACCGGGGACGCGAACGGATCCACCGTGGCCAGCGGATCGACCGAGGCGAACGGGTCCGGTGACGCGCAGGGATCGATCGTCGGGCTGGGCGACGGTGACGCACACCCCGGGCCCGTCCCGAGCAGCGGTCCCCACGACCGGCCGTACGGGTTGAACGAGCCGTTGTAGAAGTACGCCGTCCGCGTGTTCTCCGGGCCGCCCCGGACGCCAGGACCCTTCGCGGCGCGCACGAGCCAGGCCCGGTCCGCGGCCAGCCAGGTCGGGTAGTCCTTCTCGAAGCCGGCGTTCAGCAGCACCGCCTCGCCGCAGCGGGCGTCCTGCGGCAGCGTCCTCGTGGGTGCGGTTCCGGCCAAGAACCACTCGTCCACCGTCTTCGTGGCGCCCGTCCCCGGGAGCAGGCCGGTCCACGGATCCACGGCCGCCTGCTGCATGCCCTCCGGGGCGCGGAAGCCGCGGATCCCCCAGCCCTTGGTTGCCTCCTGGAGGAAGCCCTGCCAGACGTGGGTCGTGACGTCGATCGAGAACAGCGGCGCAGCCGCGGTGCTGGCCAGCGAGTTGTCGGAGTTGCCGTTCCAGGCACCCACGGCCAGCGCGAACTGTCCCGCGGCACGCTCGGCCTTGTTCGGCGCGCCGATGTAGCCGTAGGCGTTGAGGTCCTTCGCGTCGTTGTTGGTGCCCGTCTTGAGCGTCGCGGGGCGCCGCCTGGACCCGTCGCGAAGCGCGAACTTGCCCCAGTACGGGTTCACCCTGGGATCGGTGTTGCCGGCCAGGATGTCCGTGAGCACGTACGCCGTGTCGGCCCCCAGCACCTGCTCGGGATCGGGTCGCGTGGCCGGGCCCAGCACTTCGGCACCATCGCTCCCGACCACCGTCAGGATGGTGGTCCGGTCCATGAGCCGGCCGCCGTTCGCCAGCACGCCGTAGGCCCGCACGAGGTCGATGGCGCGGACCTCCTCGGTGCCCAGCGCGAACGCAAGGCCGGCGTTCGCCCGGCCGTCGGCGAAGGCGACGCCCATCGCCTCGGCGCGGGCCTCGACCCGGTCGTTGCCGATGACGGCCAGCGCCTTGACCGCGGGGATGTTGAGCGAGAACCGCAGCGCATCGCTGACGCGGACGGGACCGCGCTCGAGCCGGTCGGCATTGGTCGGGGTATAGCCGCCGCCGAAGTCCGTCACCACGTCCATGAACATGGAGGCGGCCGTGATGCGGCGGTCCTCGATGCCGGTCGCATAGACGATGGGCTTGAACGCCGATCCCGGCTGGCGCCATCCGTCGGCCAGGACGTCGAAGCGGGGCTGGAACTGCTTCGTCGCCTTGGTCGCGGACGGGTCCGCGGAGCCGACGTACGCCACCAGCTCGCCCGTCTGGTAGTCCAGCGCGACGAGCGCGCCGTTGTACAGCTTCTTGGTGCGCAGGTTGGCCATCCACGACGTGTACGTCAGGCCCAGTGCCTTGGCGGCCGTCTTCGGGTTCTTGCTGTGCGGCACGATGGTCGCCGCCTTGACCCACTTCTCGGCCAGGCCCTGGAGACGCATGTCCAGGGTGGTGGTGATGTCGAGGCCGCCGCGCTCCAGCACGGGACAGGTCTCCGCCTCGGCACCGCACAGGCGCGTCGTCAGTTCCCGGCGGACCTGCCAGACGAAGTGGGGGGCCTTCCACGCGAGCGTGACCTGGGGCGCGAGGACGACCGGCTCCTCCATCGCGGCCCGGAAGTCCGCCGCCGAGTAGGTGTCGCCGGTGAGCGGCGTGCGGTCCCTGGACATCAGGTCCAGGACCAGGTTGCGGCGCTGCACGATGCGCGTGTCCTGCGGGACGACCAGCCGGGACGTCTTGCAGGTGTCCTCGGTGGCGCCGGGCTCCAGGCACTCCTCCACGGCGTTCTTGACCAGGTCGAACGAGGACGGGGCCTGGGGGAGGGCCGCCAGGATGGCCGCCTGGGCGAGCGTGATGTCCGAGAGCGGGACGCCGAAGTAGCCCTCGGCCGCGGCCGCCGCGCCGTACGACTCGTTGCCGTAGTAGTTCTGGTTGAGGTAGGCGGCCATGATCCGCTGCTTGCCCTCCTCGCCCGGGAAGGCCTGGGTCACGCGGATCGACTGGATGATCTCCTTGAGCTTGCGCTCCGCGGAACGCTGGGTCTGGGCAACCGCGTCGGCCGAGGTGTCGCCGGTCAGCAGGCGCTGGCGGACTAGCTGCTGCGTGATCGTCGAGGCGCCGCGGGCGTTGCCGCGCAGGGCGTCGAGGCCGGCGGCGATGATGCCGACGGGGTCGAAGCCGGAGTTCTCCCAGAACGTGCGGTCCTCGACCGCGGTCATCGCGTCAACGAGGACCGGCGGGATCTGGTCGAAGCTGACGACCTTGCGGTTGAACTCCCCGAACCGGGCGAGCTCGGTGGTGCCGGACCGGTCGCGGACGACGGACTGCTCGGGCAGCTCGATGCGCTCGAGGATCAGCGGGTCCGGGAGGTCCCGGGAGAGGCCGGAGAAGGCGGCGACAGCGATCCCGGCGCCAGTCGCCCCCAGCAGGGTGAGGGCCACGAACAGCAGGAGGCCCATCGCGGCGGCCGCGCCGATACCCCGGCGGGGCCGGTGGCGGGGGGCGCTGGGAGCTGCGGCGGGCGGCCGGGACTGGCGTGTCATCGTGCAGAGTCTGCCCGCCGGCGCGCGATCGTGCAGGAATCCGGGGGCAAGCGAGGTCGCCCCGTGCGGGTCAGGTGCCCGCCTGGCGGTCCACATCGGGGACTTCCGCCGGGGGCGGGTATCCTCGATCCGTCAGGGGGTGCACAACGACGCACGCACGCGTTCCAGCGGGAGGTGAGCGAATGATCAGCGAGCAGCCGGGCAAGCTCCTCGTCGCGCAGGTGGGCCATGAGCTTGGGGCCCACCAGAGCTACATGGGGATCTCGCTCTACTTCGAGCGCCAGAGCCTCAAGGGCTGGGCCAGGTTCTTCCGCGATCAGGCGGTCGAGGAGGCCGCGCACGCCGCCAAGATCATGGCCTTCCTCGTCGACAACGAGGTCGAGTTCGACCTGCCGCCGGTGAGCGGCGCGACGACGACCTACGCCACGGCCCGGGCGGCCGTCGAGGCCGCCCTCGCGAGCGAGCTGCGGGTGACCGGGCACTTCAACGTGCTGGCCAGTGCGGCGCGTGACGCCGGCGATCACCGCTGCCTGCAGTTCCTCCAGTGGTTCATCGAGGAGCAGGTCGAGGAGGAGACCACGATGCGGAGTCTGCTCGACATCATCGACAGCGGCATCAACCTGTTCCAGGCGGAGGCGCTGCTCGAGGGGATCGGGTAGCCCTGTCAGAGCCCCGCATCCGGGCGGCCATCCGCCCCGCGATCGGCCGTACCGGCGTCTACAGGCCGAACTGCTCCAGCGCGCGTGACGCCAGCCGGCCGCCGATCGCAAGCGAGCTGGTCGCGGCGGGGGAGGGTGCGTTGCGGACGTGGATCAGGCGTCCGCTCCCCGCCAGGTCGAAGTCGTCCACGAGCGTGCCGTCGCGCCCCAGCGCCTGGGCGCGCACGCCGGACGGCCCGAAGCGGAGCTGGTCCGGGCGGAGACCCGGCAGGAAGCGCTGGACCTCTTTCGTGAAGGCGCCCCGGCTTGCGTCCCGCCACATCTCGGACAGGCCCATCCGCCAGAACCGGCGCGCCAGGCGGCGGAAGCCCGGGTCCGCCAGCGCCTCGCCGAGATCCCGGAGCGAGACGTCCCGTCTGCGGTAGCCGGCCCGCTTGAACGCGAGCACGGCGTTGGGACCGGCCCAGACCTCGCCGTCGATGCGGCGCGTGAGGTGGATGCCCAGGAACGGGAAGCGCGGGTCCGGGACGGGGTACACGAGGCCGTTGACGAGGGCTGCGGCGTCCGGCGTGAACGTGTAGTAGTCGCCGCGGAACGGGACGATGCGGGGCGAGTCCGGCGTGGCATCCCCGGTCATCGAGGCCACCCGGTCCGACCACAGACCGGCGCAGGCGATGACGTTCGCAGCCTGGATCGGACCGCGGGGCGTGGCGAGGACCAGGCCCTCCGGGCGGCGCTCGATCGCCGTGACCGGCCGGGACAGCTCGATCGCGCCGCCGCGCGCCGCCACATCTCGTGCGTACGCCTGGGTCACGCGGGTGAAGTCCGTGATCCCGGTCCGCGGGCTCCACAGCGCGCGGATCCCGGCGACGTGCGGCTCGATCTCGCGGATCCGCTCGGGTCCCACCTCCTCCAGGCCGGCCACGACGTTCGCCTCGGCCCGCTCCTTCAGCGCCGCCAGGCGCGGGAGCTCCTCCTCATCCAGCGCGACGACCAGCTTGCCGGGGAAGGCGATCGGGATCCCGTGCGCCTCGCAGTACCGCTCCAGGAGTCCCTTGCCCTCGCGGCACAACAGCGCCTTCTGCGAGCCCGGTGCGTAGTACAGGCCCGCGTGGACCACCCCGGAGTTGTGGCCGGACTGGTGGGCGGCGACACGGTCCTCGCCCTCCAGCACCGTCAGGCGCAGGTCCGGTCTCGCCTCGAGCAGACGCAGGGCCGTCGCAAGGCCGACGATGCCGGCACCGATGATCGCTACGTCCACGCGCTCGGGCGAAGCCGGAGCGGCGGGGTCGGGGAGCGGCGGGTGGACAGCGGTCATCGGCCGACTCTAGCAACCCCGGCGCACCCGGGATCGTGCCGGCAGGCCCTACGTTCGGGCGAGCGCCTCCAACAGCCGGTCGACGAAGGTGGCCTGCGCGGGGTTCAGCCTGCGGCGCGCCTCGACGGGTCGGACCCACAGGATGCGGTCGATCTCCGGGACGCCGATCACCCGTCCGGAACGCGGTGGCCACTCGACCTCGACCTGCATGCTCCGGAGCGCCGCCGGGTCCAGGTCGCCCTCCACGGCAAACGCGCGCACGACCTTGCCGGACCGCATCCTGACCTCGCCCAGCTCGATCACGTCCCCGTCCGGCGGGCGATGGCCGGTCTCCTCGTGGAACTCCCGGCGCGCGGCCTCCAGGAGGTCAGCCTCGTGATCCAGGGGGGCGCCCTTGGGCAGGGACCAGGCGCCGGTGTCGCGGCGTGACCAGATGGGCCCACCGGGATGGGCGATCAGGACCTCGATTCCGTCGTCGGCCCGACGGAAGAGCAGCAGACCGGCGGACAACTTGGACATCGGCGATCCGAGAGGATGGGGCGCACACGAAAGCGCCCGAAGGAACCGTACCGTACCCTCACGCCCACGCCACTGCCAAGCAAGCTCGGCCTTGTCGCAGCGGTCCCGCTATCCGGCCACCTCGTCAGCCTTGCGGCCATCGTGGCGGCGGTTCGGGAACCCGGTCCGATGATCACTCACCGGCCCGGCGTTGATACCACCGGCCCCTTCGGGCAAGACGAACCATACCGGCCCACGGCCGGGGGCCACAACGGGCTTGTCCACGAGATCCGGGTGTTGTGGCGGGGAGTTGTCCACGGTTTCGGGAGACGCGTGGACAACCTGTGGAGAACACCCCGGGAGACGGTCGCCCGGGAAGCGGACACCCGGCAGACGGACGCACAGCCGTCCGCGCCCCCGCCGGAGTCAGCCTTGGTCCGCGACGACCCCGCGAGCCGTCCGCGCCGGCGCAACCTCGTGGTGCCGGAGGCAGCGCGCCTCGTACGTCTCGATCGCCGGGGCCGCGAACCCGCCGATGACGATCAGCGGATCGTCGATCGCCGCCGGCCGGCCGCCGACCAGGCGCTGCGTGCGGGTGGCCGTCTCGCCGCAGACCACGCAGATCGCGCTCAGCATCGTGATCTCGTCCGAGAGCGCCAGGAGGTGCGGCATGCTCCCGAAGGGGCGACCCGCGAAGTCCGTGTTGAGGCCGCTCGCGATGACGTGGCGCCCGCTCCGGCGGAGCGTGTCCACGACGCTGACGATGCTCTCGTCGAAGAACTGCGCCTCCTCGATGCCCACCAGGTCCACGTCCCGTTCGCGAGCAAGCGACAAGATCCGCACGGGCTCGGCCTTCGGAACCAGGACCGACGGGTAGCGGGCCTTGCTGCGAGATTCGGCGTACTCCGCCGGGGACCGGTCGTCCACGTCGGGGCGGACGAGCAGGATCCGCCGCTTCGCGATCTCGGCGCGGCGCAGGAGACGAAGCAGCTCATCGGTCTTGCCCGACGACATGCAGCCGGCGATGACGTGGAGCCAGGGATCGGCACGGAACAGCACGGTCCGATCGTACCCGTTGGCGCGGTGTCCGGGGATCTGCCGTGCCCACCCGTCGGGTCTGCATCGTGCATGATGCACAGCATGAAGGCACGCGCGAGGTCGTCCCAGGCCCGGGCCACGCACGCCGTGGAGCCACCGCCGCCGGCCGCCCCGGACCAGCGGTTCCTCGACCTGATCAGGCTGATCCCGGCGATCGTGTGGGAGGCGGACGGCGACAACTACCGGATGACCTTTGTCTCCGACCGCTGCCGCGACATCCTCGGCTACGACCCGGCGCCGTGGATCGCGGAGAAGGACTTCTGGGAAGCGCACCTTCACCCCGAGGATCGCGAATCCGCGATCGCGGCCTCCGAGCTCGCCCTCCAGGGTGTGGAGGAGGCACGGATCGAGTACCGGTTCCGTGCGGCCGATGGCAGCTACAAGTGGTTCTACGATGTCATCCAGGTCCTGCTGGACCCGGGCGGCCGACGGCGCCTCGTCGGCGTCATGGTGGACGTCACCGAGCGCAAGGCGCTCGAGCGGCGGCTGGCCCACGCAGCCGCTCATGACGCGCTCACGGGCCTTCGCAACAGGGCCGACCTGCTTGCCTCGGCGCAGGCGGTGCTTGCCGATCCGCAATCGGCCCCCGTGGCCCTGCTGTTCCTCGACCTGGACAAGTTCAAGGTCCACAACGATCGCCTGGGCCACGCCGCCGGTGACGAGATCCTGCGGGTCGTCGCCCGACGCCTCGAGCGGTCCGTCCGGCCCGTCGATATCGTCGGGCGCCTTGGGGGCGATGAGTTCCTGGTCGTTGCGACCAGGGCGACACCGACCCGGGTCCGCGACCAGGCCGCACGCCTCCGGCGGCGCATCTCCGAGCCGATCAACGTGGACGGCAACATCGTGAACCTCCGGGCGAGCGTCGGCATCGCCGTCGCCCAGACGGGCGAGTCGATCGATGAGCTCGTCAACCGTGCCGACCAGGCGATGTATCGCGCGAAGGCGCGGCGGCGTGCATCCCACGGCTCCTGATGGCGCCTCGCATTCGGTGACGCCCGGTCCGGGTCCGACGACGGGTCTGCACGCGATTCGCGCCTTCGGGCTGACCAAGCGCTACCGGTCCCGAGCGTTGTTCGGCGGCCGCGGTGCCGGCGCGGGGACGGTACGTGCCCTCGACGGCGTCTCGCTCGACGTGCGCGAGGGCGAGGTCTTCGGCTTCCTGGGCCCGAACGGCGCCGGCAAGAGCACGCTGATCCGCCTCCTGCTCGGGTACCTGCACCCGACCGCGGGCCAGGCCACGGTCCTGGGCCTGGACACGGAGCGGGAGTCCGTCGCGATCAGGGCGCGGGTCGGGTACCTGCCCGGCGGAATCGCGCTGTACGACGGGCTCACCGGGGCGCGGCACCTGGACTACCTGGCGGAGCTCTCCGGTCGCCCGCCGGTCCGACGAGCGGAGATCTGCGACCGCCTGGAGCTCACGCCCCGGACGCTCGCCCGCCCGATCCGCGACTACTCGCGGGGCATGCGCCAGAAGATCGGCATCGTGCAGGCGCTGCAGCACGACCCGGAGCTGGCGATCCTCGACGAGCCCTCCGAGGGCCTGGACCCCCTGATGCAGCGGGCCTTCTACGCGATCCTCGACGACGTCCGTGCCGCGGGACGCACGGTCTTCTTCTCGTCGCACGTCCTGTCCGAGGTCGAACGGGTGTGCGACCGGGTGGCGATCGTCCGGGCGGGGCGGCTGGTGGCGCTCGAGGACGTTGGCGAGCTGGTCGCGCGGCGCCGGCGCTCGGTGACGGCGCGGCTGGCCGGGCCGGGCCGGGCGCCGGACCTCGCGGGCATCGCGGGTGTCACCGAGATCGAGGTCGCGGGCAGCGTCCTGACCTGCTCCCTGGCTGGAGACCCTGGCCCGTTCCTGGAGGCGCTCCGGGGTATCGCGCTGACGGACCTGGTGATCGAGCCCGCTCGCCTGGAGGACGTCTTCCTGGAGCTGTACGAGGGCGAGGCGGCCGACGAGGCGGCGCACGCCCTGGAAGATGCGGGTGAGCGGACGTGATCAGCGGCCCGCTCCTGCGGCACACGTGGCGCACCCACCGCGTGCGGCTCGGCATCATCTCGCTGGCCCTGGCGATCTGGGCGTTCCTGATGCCGGTCATCTACGCCACCTTCGGGCGCGAGATGGAGGTCCTCCTGGAGTCGGGGATCATCCCGGACGCGTTCCTGAGCCTGATGGGCGCCGACCCGTTCAGCCTCGACGGCTCCGTCGCGCTGGGCGCCGTCCACCCGATCGCCATCGCGCTGCAGGTGGTGTACCCGGTGGGCTTCGCGGCCGCGGCGATCGCCGGCGAGCGGCAGCGCGGGACGCTGGAAGTGCTGCTGTCGCGGCCGATGTCGCGGCGCACGCTGTTTCGCACGCTGCTCGTGGCGACCATCGTGGCGGCGGTGATCACCACCGCAGCCACGATCCTGGGGACCGTCGCCGGCGCCGCGCTGTACGACGTCGCCGGCGGCCTGGACGTGAGCGAACAGGCGCTCCTCGGTCTCAACACCGTGCTCATGCTGGCGGCGCTGGGCGGGATCTCGCTGGCGGCCTCTGCCTCGTTCGACCGGCTCACACCGGCGATCGGGATCGCGCTGGCGGTGACGCTGCTGGGGTACGTGCTGGAGATCCTGGGCACGCTCTGGCCGGACGCCGCGTTCCTGCAGCCCTACTCGCTGTTCCACTACCTGCGCCCCCTGGAGATCCTCGGCGGGGAGGCGGACGTGAGCGACCTGGTGGTGCTGGCGGGCGTGCTGGTCGCTAGCACGGCGTTCGGGCTGTGGCGCTTCCCGCGCAGGGACCTGGCCGCGCCGACCTGAGGCCGTCGTGGGCGTAGAGTGCGTCCATGACCGGACCCGACCACCTGCCGATCGGCCTCAGCCTCCCGACGTGGCCCCTGCGCGGCGGCGGGTACGCCAGCTGGCCGGAGATGCGTGGCCTGGCCCGCGACATGGAGGCCATGGGCATCGACACGCTGTGGGTACCGGACCACTTCCAGCGGAAGCTGCCCGGTCGGCCCCAGTTCGGCTTCTGGGAGTGCTGGACGATCCTGACCGCCGCGGCGGAGGCGACCAGCACGATCGGGATCGGCCCGCTCATCGCCTGTACCGGGTTCCGCAACCCGGCGCTCCTGGCCAAGATGGCCGCCACGCTGGACGAGGTGAGCGGTGGCCGCCTGGTGCTGGGCCTGGGCAGCGGCGTGCCCGCCCGCGACGACTCGTGGCGCGCCTTCGGTTACCAGTCGGACCGCCACGTGGGCCGGCATGCGGAAGCGGTGGAGATCACGGTCCGGATGCTCCGGGAGCGGGCGGTGACGTTCGAGGGCGCCCACCACCACACCGACGGCGCCGAGATCATCCCGCGCGGCCCGCGCCCCGACGGACTGCCGGTCTGGGTGGCGGCGCTGGGTGATCGGACCGCCGCCGTGGCTGCCCGGTGGGGCGATGCCGCGAACGTCAACACCGCCCTCTGTGCGACGGCCGACGTGACGGCGATCCGGGCGACGATGACGCGGGCCTGCGAGGCCGTGGGCCGGGATCCGGAGACACTCGGGGTCACGGGCTGGAGCCGCCTTTCGCTCGCGCCGGACGGGACCGCCGTGCCGCGCCCCGGGCACCTCTCCGGAACGCCTGCCGAGGTCGGAGCGCAGGTCCGCGCGTTCCGCGAAGCCGGCCTCGACCACCTGACGTTCTACGTGGGCGCCGAGGGCGACCCGAGCCCGCTGCCCGCGCTGACCGCGGAGGCCCTCGGCCGGTTCGCGCCGGTACTCGAGGCGATCCGCGCCGGCTGACCGCAGCGGTGCACGCCGGTGCCATCGCGGGTCCCGTGCGGACGTATCCTCATCGGGCCGTGCCCACGTGCGATCAGGGCCGGTCGTGTTGACCAGGGAGAGAGCAGATGCCGGGTTTCACCCCGTTTTCGGACAACTACTCGGACCTGTCGGACGGGAACGGCTACCAGTTCGAGTTCCGGTGCGACATCTGCGGCTCCGGCTACCGGAGCGAGTTCATCCGCTCGGCCCTCGGGACGGCGGGCTCGATCCTGGGCGGGGCGAGCAACCTGATCGGTGGCCTGTTCGGGAGCGCGTCGAACCTAGCGGACAGGGCGAAGGACATCACCGACCGCGGCGCCCGCGACGAGGCCCTCAAGAAGGCCTCGAACGAGATCATGCCGTTGTTCACGCGCTGCACGCGATGCAACAAGTGGGCGGACGAGACCTGCTTCAACTCGGGCCGCGGCCTGTGCGTTTCGTGCGCCCCGAACCTGGCGGCGGAGCTTGAGGCCGAACGGGCGAGCGTCGAGCTCACCCAGATGCGCCAGGCGATGTCACAGGAGACCGTGTTCTCCGGCGACACCAGCGCGCGGGAGACGGTCTGCAAGACCTGCGCGAAGCCGGTGGGCAGCGAGAAGTTCTGCTCGAACTGCGGCACGCCGACCGGTCAGAACAAGTGCAGCCAGTGCGGCGCGGACCTCGCGGTCGGGACGCGCTTCTGCGGGAACTGCGGGGCCAGGGCCGGGTAACGGGCCCAGGCCGGCCCGCGGGCCACGAAACCGGCCGCCGGGGCCGACCAGCCACCGGACGTGGCGCCAGGGGCCACGAAACCGGCCACCATCAGGCTGATTGGGTCACCTGGGGGCTCCTGGGCGGCCGTTGGGGCGGGTTCGTGGCCTGTTGCGCCACGCTTCGCCGCCGCAGGTCGATTCCGTGGACTGTCACGCCGCGCCTTCGCCTTCGTGAGTCGGATCCGCGCCGCGGAGCCGGGGTTTCGTGGCGCGTGGGGCAACAGCAGGCCCTGGCGGGCCCGCGGCCGGGATCGCGGGTCTACGCGACAGGCGTCCCGCAGTCGCGGCAGAACCCGGCACCCGGCGCGAGCGGGCTGGCGCAGGCAGAGCACACGCCGGGCGACGCCACGGGCGACGCCGCGGGCGGTGCCGGGCTGGCGGATGCCGGCTTGGCTGTCGCGGCACTCGCCGTCGGACTGGCCGCCGCCGCATTCCCGGCCTGCGTCTCCGCGGCCGCCCCCGCCCCCGCCCCCGCCCCCGCCCCCGCCGCCGTCTCTG
>CAMTVM010000087.1:0-9605 GCA_947085195.1 uncultured Chloroflexota bacterium | reverse complement strand
CGGTCGCGGCATCCGACGATTGACCCGCGGGCCGGGCGCCCAGGTCCGATGGTGGCGCCGACCCCTCCTCACACCCATCAGGGCCACGAGCGGGCTGATGTGCGGAGCCTCCTCATGAATGGAGGTGCTTTCCGACGTTGAGCGTGCGCCGGGCAGGTGGGGTCCGCCACGTCGCGAGGCAGCCGACCGCCACGCCGCCGAACCACCTGGCTCCCAGGGCCCCCAGACCCCCCCCCCCGTTCCGGGACCTAACTGAGCGGCTCCGTGTTCGACGGGTCTCCCATCACGGCGTCCGTCTGGGCCGCCCGCCAGGCATCCAGTCGCTCGGCCAGCGCCGGGTCCGAAAGCGCCAGGATCGAGACGGCCAGCAGCGCGGCATTCTCCGCGTTCCCGATCGCCACCGTCGCCACCGGGATCCCGCGCGGCATCTGGACGATCGAGAGCAGCGAGTCCAGGCCACCCAGGTGCTGGGTGGGGATCGGCACCCCGATGACCGGCAGGGACGTCTTGGCAGCCAGCATCCCCGGCAGGTGCGCGGCCCCGCCCGCGCCGGCGATGATCACCCGGATCCCGCGCTCCCGCGCCGTCTCGGCGTACCGGAACAGGTGGTCCGGCGTCCGGTGAGCGGACACGACCCGCAGCTCGCACGGCACGCCCAGCTCACCTAGCAGCGCCTGTGCCTTCTCCAGCACGGGGAAGTCCGATCGGCTGCCGCCGACGATGCCGACCAGTGCCGGCTCAGCAAGAACCATCAGAAGGTCTCGATCTCAACGGGTTCCACGCGCAGAGTGTCGGCTATCCAGCGCAACGTCGCAGCGTGGGGACGCACGATCTCGCCCCGCACCTCGGCGGGGATCCGTCCATGTCGCAGCGTGGCCTGTGGTCGATCCGTCTCGGAGGCCGTCGCGGAGGGCTCGCCGACAACGAGGAGATCAGTCCTCCCAACTCAGCGCGGCGCGTGCCCGGCGGGCGCGCGCGAGGGCGTCATCGGCGTCCCGCCCGACCACCGTCACGTGGCCCATCTTGCGCCGCTCGAACACCCGGCGCTTGCCATAGACGTGCACGTGGGCGTCCGGGTCCGCGAGCGCGCCCGCGAGCCCGGCGAGGCGAGCCGGGCGGTCCGGCCCCGTGCCCAGCAGGTTGACCATGGCCGTGACGCCGTGCGCTCGGACGGAGCCCAGCGGCAGCCCGGTGATCGCACGCAGGTGCTGCTCGAACTGCGAGGTCACGGACCCCTCGATCGTCCAGTGCCCGGAGTTGTGCACCCGCGGCGCCAGCTCGTTGATCATCAGGCCGCCGCCGCGCAGCTGGAACAGCTCCACCGTCATCACGCCGACGAGGTCCAGCCCCCGGGCGATGCCGTCCCCGATCGCGACGGCATCGGCGGCGACTCGCGGGTGCACGGGCGCCGGCGCCACGCTCTCGGCCAGGATCCCCGCGTCGTGGACGTTGCGCGAGACCGGCCAGGCGAGCGTGCGGCCGTCGCGGTCCCGGGCACAGACGACGGACAGCTCCGCCTCGAAGTCGACCTCCGCCTCCAGCAGCAGGGGTCGGCCGGCCTCCGCACCGAGGGCCGTGACCGCCGCCGCGATCCCCGAGCGGGACGTGACCCGCACCTGGCTCCGGCCGTCGTAGCCGCCCAGCGGGAGCTTGAGCCGAACCGGATAGCCGAGCGCCTCCGCGGCCGCATCGGCCTCCGCCGTGCCGCGAACCTCCCGCCAGGGTGCCGTCCGCTCCCCGATCTCCCGGATGAACCGGCGCTCGGCCAGGCGATCCTGGGTGACCCGCAGGGCGGTGAGACCGGGGCGGAGCGGCGCGATCTCGCTGACGGCCGCCGCAGCCTCCAGGCCCACGTGCTCCAGCTCGTACGTCACCACGTCCGCCAGGGAGGCCAGCCGTCGCGCGGCGTCGACGTCGTCGTAGCCCCCGACCACGATCTCGTCCGCCACCGCCGCCGTGGGGCAGGCCGGGTCCGGATCCAGGGCCACCAGCCGGTAGCCCATCGCCCGCGCCGCGAGGCCCAGCATCCGGCCCAGCTGCCCGCCACCGAGCACGCCGATCGCGGATCCCGGCGGCAGGGGGTCGGGAGGGTCGGCCGGTGCCCCGCGGATCCCGGGCCGGTCCAAGTTCGACATCGCCCGTGAGTGTAGGCGAGTCGGCGGCAGGCCCACGCTGGCTCTCCGCCACCCGCCCCACGGGTCAACGGTTTCGTCCGGGGATGATGCGCCCTCCGGATGACGCATTCGTTCCGTGTCGTGGCCTCGCCAGGTAACGTTCGCGCCACCGGGAGGCGCAGACGTCTCGACACGGAACCGTTCGCCCACCCGGCGGCTCGCGGCGGGCTCGCGGCAGCTGGCGGCGTCGGAATCCCCGCGGCGCCCGCTGCTATCCTCGCGCCATGCTGCACGGCGGACCCGGCCTCTACGGCGTGGCGGCGCCGCGGATCCTCATCGTCGACGACGATCCGAACCTGCTGGTGATCCTCGCCGACCAGCTGCGCGCCGACGGCTACGAGGTCCAGACCGCGCGTGACGGCGACGAGGCCCTGCGCCGCCTGACCCACTCCTGGCCGGACCTGCTGGTCATCGACATGCTGATGCCGCGCATGGACGGCCTCACGCTCGCTCGAGAGATCAAGGCCCGCGCCGACCTGCCGATCATCGTGCTCTCGGCCATCGACACGGCGGACTCCAAGGCGGACCTCCTCGAAGAGGTGGCGGAGGACTACGTCACCAAGCCCTACCACTACCCGGAGCTGCGGGCGCGGATCCAGCGCGTCCTGCGCCGACTGGGCGACCGCGTGCCCCGCCAGCGGCTGGAGCTGGGCCCGAACCTTGCGCTGGAACTCCATCGCCGGGAGGCCATTGTGGCCGGCAACGTGGTGTCGCTCACGCCGACCGAGTCACGGCTCCTCTATGCGCTTGCGGCCAACCTGGGCCAGACCGTGACCACCGAGACGCTCCTGGCGCGCGGCTGGGCCGATACCGAGGACGCCGATCCCAGCTACGTGTGGGTGACGATGCGGCGCCTCCGCCAGAAGGTGGAGATCGACCCGAACAGGCCGGTCCACCTGCTGACCGTGCGCGGGATCGGCTACCGGCTGGTGAGCGCGCACGATGCCACCGGCCAATGAGCGCTGAACCCGCCGGCGACCGACCCGCCGGCGACCGGCCCGCCTTCGGGCGCTCGGGCCCGGGTTTCCGTGCTCGCCTGACCATCGGCCTCGTGGTCGCGGCCGTGCTCCCGATCGCCGGTTTCGGCATCGTCGTCCTCCTCATCACGGGCTCCGGTCAGGGCGACAGCACGCTTGTCCGGGTGCTGCTGCTCGCCATCGCCATCGCCGTCGTGCTCGCGGTCCTGCTGGCCGCCGTCCTGGCCGCCGACCTCACCGCCCCGCTGCGTCAGATCGCGCGGGCCGTGGAGCGGGTGTCATCGGGCGACCTGGCCGTGCCCCTGGAGCTTCCGGGTGACGACGAGTTCAGCCGCCTGGCCGAGAGCCACAACCGCCTGGCGCGCGTCCTCGAGCGGCGCAACCGCGAGCTGCACCGGATCCTGGACGCGCTCGAGGAGACGACCCTCAAGGACCGGCCCGACGTCCTCGCGGGGCGTGCGGCCGAACGCGCCACCGCCGCCTTCGGGATGATCGACTGCGAGGTCCGCCTGGTGGACCCGCTCGAGGTCCCGGAAGCGGAGGTCGTGCCCGGCGAGGCCCGGCCTGTCCGTGCCGAGCTGCGGGCCGCCGGTGAGATCCTCGGCGTCATCGTGGGCCACGTCCCGGCGACGCGGACCTGGGAGCGCGCGGACCAGGACCTGTTCGAGTTGTACGCGATCGAGATCGCGGCGGCCATCCGCAACGCCCACCTGTACGCCCGCGTGGAGCACCAGAACACGCGGCTGCTCGCCCTGGACGAGGCCAAGGACGACTTCCTGCGCGGCGTGTCCCACAACCTCCAGACGCCCCTCGCGAGCATCCGCGGCTACGCCCAGCAGCTCGCGAGCGAGGCCCCGGACCGGCGCCTGGGCATCATCACCGAGCAGGCCGACCGCCTGTCCTGGATGGTCCGCCAGCTGCTCACCGTCAGCCGGATCGAGTCCGGCGCCCTGCGCCCGAGGCTCGAGGTGTTCGCCCCGGCCCAGCACGTGCGGCGCACGTGGGAGGCGCTGGGCGCCGCGGACGTCCCGTTCACCCTGGACGATCGTTCCGGTGGCTGGCTGGCCCTCGCCGATCCCGCCCAGTTCGACCAGGTCCTGTGGGCCATCCTGGACAACGCCGTCGCCTATGGCGGCCGCACGGCCATCGAGGTGACGATCAGCGTGGACGAGCCGGCCGGCGATCTCGCAGTGACCATCGCCGACCATGGACCCGGCGTCACCGAGCCGGACATCGAGCGTCTCTTCGGGCGCTTCGAGCGGGGCGCCGAGCGGCCGACCGGCGGTGGCTCCGGCCTGGGCCTCTACGTCTCCCGGGAGCTGTGCCGCGCGATGAGCGGCGACCTGGTCCTGGAGCCCGCGGAGCCAGGTCTGGGCGCCGCGTTCACGATCCACCTCCCCGCCGAGGCCCCGGACGAATCCTGACGGGGGCTGGCGAGGCTCGCGCGCCGCGCGAGCGGTCGAGGGCCCATCCTGAGGGCCCATCCTGAGGGACCGATCGGCTGCCACCGCCGACATGGCCCGACGGTACCGGCAGGTCCTGGTCTCCGCGCTGCCCAAAGTGCCACCATGCACCACCTGATAGGGCCCTTTGGTACTGTTGCAATGTCGCCTGCAAGGTGGTGACGGCATCGTGCGCACGCCACACCCAATCAGCCATCGCCGGGGGAACGTCGATGCACTTCAACTCAACTGGCCCATGAGCCCTGCGTCTCGCGTCCGCCGCGGGCATGAACCTGTCGTCAGCCCGTCGCGACGTCACCGCTCACGCGGACAGGCGCTGGTAGAACTCGCGCTCGTCACGCCGATCCTCCTGCTCCTGTTCGCCGGGGCCGCCGATCTGGGCCGCGCCTTCTATGGCTACATCGCGATCGAGAACGCGGCGAAGGAGGGCGTGCTCTACGGGGCTCGCTATCCGCTGTGCGCTACCAGCTCCACCCTGTGCCCTGATCCCGACAACGTGCTCTGGCGGTTCAGGCAGGAGATCGGGCCGAATCTCAGGAACCCGGACGGCACCGCGCCCACACCGACCACGACGTGCGCCGCACCCAATGGCACGGCACGCAGCGACCTCCGTCAGTGCGTGCCGGGCGATACCTACCGCGTGGCGGCGACGTACACGTTCGCGCCGATCACCCCGATGCTGTCGTCGATTCTGGGCGGAGACCTCACGGTCGCAACCTCGAGCTCCGCCATTGTGATGAACATGGCCTTCGATCCCACCCCGGGCATCGCGCCGGTGAAGCTGGTCCGGGGTACGAATGCCCGGAATGCCTCCGAGCTCGCGTCCAAGTGCACCCAGCCGGATCCTACCGGCTCGGCCGGATTCTATCGCTCCCCCTGCAAGGACACTGCCAACAACGACGTCTTCGCCACCTTCCGGACGGGCGACCCGATCACCTACAAGCTCACTGTCCGCAACAACGGCGGCACGAACCTGTCCGGCGTCACCATCACGGACTCGCTCGGCTGGCCGGCCAGCTGTCCGGTCAGGCCCACCACCCTCGCCGTCGGCGCGACGCCCTACACCTGCACCTACTCGCGTACGGCACCTACCCCGCCCGGCGGCGGTGCCGCGGGCGCCTACCCCAACACGCTCACAGCGGACTCCGCGGAGACCGTCCCGGCCACGGATGTCGCGAGTGTCAGGGTCGAGCTGCCGCCGGCCGACCTCCGCGTCCTCAAGTGGGTGAGCCCGTACCGGGACGGCGATGACGGGGATGGCGTGCCCAGCTTCGGCAGCCTGTCGTCGGTACCGCTGACCCGGAGCGCCCAGATCCCGCAGCCGTCCGCCTGGTTCCAGATCATCGTCACCAACATCGGCGGGCAGACGGCTACCGGCGTGACGATCACGGACAGTCGGGGCGTCCTTCCGTACGGCCAGAACAACTCGACCGCCCTCTGCGACGCGCAGCCCACCTCGATCGTCGCGGGTGGCCAGTTCACCTGCCGGTACCGGGTCGTATTCAGCGCCAACGGGACGATCCCAAACACGGTGACCGCAGCCAGCCCCGACGACACCGCCACCGGCAACAACAGCGCGACCGCGACGGTGGTTGTCTCCTCCTGTACGGGCACCAACCGGACGGTTCCCAACCTGATCGGCATCGTCAAGACAGCGGTTGCCTCCACCTGGACCGCGGCAGGCTTCACCGGTAGCGTGACCACCTGGAGCGGCCAGAACAGCGCCACGGTCGTGACCCAGAACCGGACGGCGTTCTCGTGCATCGCCTCCAACTCCACGGTCACCGTCACCAGGACCTCCACGCCATGAGGATCTTCCGCGGGCCGCGTGATGGCGGCCAGGCGCTGGTCGAGTTCGCGCTCGTCATCCCTGTCTTCCTCCTCCTGCTCTTCGGGATCATCGATCTGGGGCGCTACGTCTACACCGCGAACGGCCTCAACCAGGCCGCGCGCGAGGCCGCCCGGATCGGCTCCGTGAGCCTTCGCCCTGAGTGCGCCGGCAATCGCGACTCCTGCATCAGGCAGGTCGCCCGGAGTCGTGTGCCCGGGATTGTCGGCACGATCACTTTCCCGGCGGCAGCGAACGGGGAGGCCGTCACAGCCGGCCGCTACGGTTGCTTCCGGCTCGGGTCGGGCGGTGGCACTCCGACCAATGTCGGCGTCGACAGCTGTCGCTCGGGCGACCTCCTGCGGGTTCGGCTCGAGAACCAGTTCTCGCTGGCCACACCCCTGATCGCGCAATTCATCGGCAACCTCACGATCGGTGGCGAAGCCCTCGTCACCGTCAACCAGTAAGGAGAAGCGGCCATGACGACACGACTGCCGCGCGGGGGCTCCGATGAGCGGGGCCAGATCCTCGTGATCGTGGCCGGCGGACTCCTGGCACTGCTGGTGTTCCTCGGGCTGGTCATCGACGGCGGCAACGCCTTCCTCAACCGCCGCGATGCCCAGAACACGGCCGACATCGCCTCCCTCGCCGGGACCCGGCTGATCGCCACCTTCTACACCGAACCCACCCAGCCGAACCGGACTCGGAGCGCCGTATACCAGGAGATCGACCGGTCGGTGACCGTCAATGGCTGCACCCCCAGCGGGTCGACGCCGTGCACCTGGGAAGCCTGGTTCGTCGGGCCGGGCGCCGGTGGGCCGGTCGACCTGGCGGCGGTGAGCAACGTCTCGAGCGCGCTTCCGGCCAACACGCTCGGCGTCCGTGTCGCGGTGAACCGCCGGCCAGGCACCTTCCTGGCCCGCCTCGCGAACATCCAGACTTGGGATGTCAACACCGAGGCGACCGCGCTCGCGGAGACGCCCGGCAGGGCGCCGGGCGGGATCCTGCTGCCGATCGCCCTGAAGGATGGCGCGTTCGACGCTGGCCAGGTCTACGACCTGACCGACGGCAAGGACGCGCCGGGCGGGTTCGGCTGGCTGTCCTGGACCGGATCGAACAGCGCCGGTGCGCTCGCGACGAGCATCTGCACCCCGAACAACCCGTCGTTCACGCTCCCCACGACGTTCCCCGCCGATCCGGGCAAGTCCAACAAGAACGACGTCCGATCGTGCCTCGACCGGTGGATCGCCTCAGGTCAGACCGTCCTGGTCCCCATCTATGGGACGATCTCGGGTAATGGCAACAACGCGACGTACACGATCGTGGGCATCGCAGCGCTCGTGCTCACGTCACGGGAGCAACCGGCAGTGGACAACATCCGCGGCTATTTCGTCGGGATCTACCCGTACACGAACCCCGTTCCGGGCGGACTCGGCTCGACACCACCGCAGCCGGGCGACACCACCTTCTTCCTCGGACTGGTGCGGTAGGGCCGGGGCATCCAGGCAGGAAGCCGGTATCAGGCCGGGTCGCCGACCTCGCTCGACGAGGTCGGCGTGGAGTTTCGAACCTCGGCGGTCCAGATACGGCGGAGTGGATCCCCCGCGAACAGCGCGGCGGCGGCGGCACCGATGACCGGCCCCGCAAGATCGGACAGTCCGGTGAGCTGGGCAACCATGGCCCACGCAACCCACGTGGCGTAGAACCAGAGCAGGGCAACGGCGACGCGCTTCTTCATGTCGCGCAAGGTCGCCGCTCAGCCGCCGCGAGGCTATGACTCGTTCGTACCCGGACCGCCGCCCGGTTGCATGCACGCGCCACCTGCAAGGCGAACGGCAAGGTCTCAGGACGATAGTCCTGCTCGCCGTCGGGGGACGTCGTCGCTGGGGAGTTCCGGCTGCCATGCCCGGCCTTCGCGTTCCGCGTCTCAACGGTCAGCGGGACCGGGGGCACCGCTCTCGGGGCCAGTCCTTGGCGGAGTTTGCGCTGGTCTTTCCGATCCTGTTCCTGCTGATCGCAGCAATCATCCAGTTCGGCCTGATGTTCTGGGCGCAGAACACGCTGACGCAGATCGCCAGGGACACGGGGCGGTGGGCTGCAACCCAGCAGGACTGCAATCCCACAACTGCGACCGCGGGTGTTGTCGAGACAGCGAATTCGATCGCCGGCGCCTCGTCCCTGATCGGCTATTCGGGCGGTTGGACGAGTCCGACGAACGTCCAGGTGTCGTGGCGGATCGCGACAACGACGCCCGCGGGTAAGTGCCCGCCCGAAGGCAATCAGCAGGTGGCGTACGTGACGATCACCCTGCATCACAACGTGCCGGTGTTCTTCACGTTTCTACCGGTCAGCGGAAACCTGTCGACGAAGGCGGAGTTCCGGATGGAGCCGGTGTCGAAATGATTCTTCGAACGCAGGGTCATTCAGAGATGGACGATCGGGGCCAGGTCCTGCCGCTCTTTGCGCTGTTCCTGGTCGTGCTGTTCGGTATGGCGGCGCTTGCGATCGACGTGAGCTCAACGCTGTCGGCGCGCCGGTACTACCGAAGCGTCGCCGACGCAGCGGCACTGGCCGGCGGGCAGGACCTCCAACAGGGCACGTCGCGAGCTGTGACCGCCACGGAGCGCACGAACGCCAGGACGCATGCCATGTCGCAGTTGGTGTCGCTGCTGGGCGCCACAGGCACACCATCCTGTGATCCGTCGGCCAACATCGCGAATTGCGTGCTGCCGGGTACCTCGTACGAAGTGTCGATTACGACGCCGTCTCCGACATGTGTGACCTGCTCGCCGACAAGGTCCATCCAGGTGACGGTTCGCAACTCCAACTACCAGTTGTCGTTCGCTCGCCTGTTCGGGCAGGCCAGCTGGGACGTCTCCACCACGTCAGTGGCGGGACTCACGTTCGGCAAGTCCTACGCGATCATGACGCTGCGCCCCCCGAAGAAGCTCGGTTCGACGTTCGACGTCAAGGACATCACGATCGACGGCGGTTCGATCGTGACTGTCAATATCGGTGATGTCGGCACCAACGCCAACATGAACTACTCGGGGACCAATTCGCGGCTCATCCTCAACCCCGATTACGCCATGTACTACTTCGATCCGCTCTCGGGACCCCTCTGGGGTGTCGATCCCGCCGGGGAGAAGTTGCCCAGGCTGAT
>CAMTVM010000086.1:0-4588 GCA_947085195.1 uncultured Chloroflexota bacterium | reverse complement strand
CTGCGCCGGGTGGGAGGGGATCTCCGGGGCCAACGACCCCCACGGGCCCGCACCCAGGTACGCGGTGGCCCACGGCCCGTCCCAGGGCGCACCCTGGCCGCTCCCCCCGAGCGCCATGGCGACCTTTCCGCCGGCAAGCGCCAGCAGCACGGGCAGCACGAGGGCATGCATCCAGCGCCCCGCCGGAGCCCCCAGCAGCCCCGCCACGACCGCGGCCGTCAGGAACCCGCCGACAACCGCCAGGGACAACGTGAGCCCGCCCTGCGTGAAGTCGAACAGCGCCGAAGGGTTGGCCCGGTAGTAGTCGAGGTGGATCAGCGCGTACCCGAGCCGCCCGCCGACCACGGCCCCGGGCAGCGCCGCAATTGCCACGTAGAGCTGGTCATCCGCGCGGAGATGGTTGAGATCACCCGTCTCGGCGTCCGGCACGTCCGGGTCAAGCGACGGATCCACCGGTGTGCGGCGCGCGATGCGGGCGGCAACCACCAGGCTCGCGAGGATGACGAGAGCCAGCGCGATCGTGTCCAGGCGGACGGCGAAGCCCCCGATCATGACGATCGGCGAGTACGCCAGCTCGATCACGGGGTGGACGGAGATCAGCGGCAGCACGACTCCGGCAGTCTACCGGCCCGCGCGCGGCTCGCGGCAATCGGACGATCGTATGGGAACCGGACCCCGGTCCTCCCGCGTCCGGGGACCATGAGAGCCCATCGAACTCCCCCCACCCGCCTGCTGTTGGCCGCCATTGTCACCCTCGCCGCCGTCGCGGCCGCCTGTACGGGCGCCCCGCCCTCTACCCCCGTCCCCTCCACGCCCCCTGCCTCGGTCACACCCGTGCCTGGAGACATCGAGACCGTCCCGCAGGGCATCCTCGACGCAGTCCTCGCCGACGCGGCCACTCGCACCGGGTCCGCGGTCGACGACATCGTCGTCCTCACGGCCAAGGCCGTCACCTGGCCGGACGGCGCCCTCGGCTGCCCGCAGCCCGGGTTCATGTACACACAGGCGCTGGAGCCCGGCTACCAGGTGGTCCTGGACGCCACCGGCACGCGCCTCGACTACCGCACCGGCTCAGCCGGCATGCCCATCCTGTGCGAGAATCCGCCCGCGTCCGGATGAGCGGCCGCGCCCATTGACGAACGAACGGAGGCCCCGACGAGTGTCGGGGCCTCCGTTCCTGTGACAGGTCTCCTGAGCGTGGACCCGCAGCCGGCCGCGGGATGCACGCGAACGCCCTACCTGACGAAGGCGTAGACCGCCGCGTGAGCCACGAGCGTGGCGCCGTCGGTGATGGTCAGCCAGGCCTGCTTGTCGCCGGCAGGGGCTGCCTTGGCAAAGGCCGCGACGACCGAGAAGGTCGCACTGCCGCGGGCCGGGACCGTGATCGAGGACACGCTCGTGGAGAACACGACGCCGGTCGAGGAGCCGTAGGCCGCGATGCCGACGCCCCAGGTCTTCGGTGTCGCGCCCGGGTTGAACACGGAGACGGTGGACGTCCTGGTGACGCCCGAGCCGGAGGGCGTGGCGCCGAAACTGACGCTGACCGGGTTGAGAATCGCTTCGGCGTTCACCGCGGACTCGAGGTTGAGACGCCCGGCGCCGGTGACGTTCACGTCGGTCGCGAGCGTCGTGCCGTCGGTGTAGACCTTGAGCGCACCGGTGTCGGCCGTGTTGACGATCGCCGACCGGACCGCCCAGGCGGGCCACGTCGGGTACGCCTGGCGGACGATGGCCGCGGCGCCCGCGAGGTGCGGGGCAGCCATCGACGTGCCCCCGAAGAACGCGAAGCAGTCCGTGCCGGCGGCGCAGAAGCGCTGCGGGACGGAACTGAGCACGTTGACGCCGGGGGCAACCATGTCCGGCTTGACCCGGAAGTCGACATCCGTCGGGCCCTGGCTGGAGAACCCGGCCATGATGTCCACGTTCGCCGTACTGAAGTACGCCATCGCAGCACCGATGGTCGCGGATTGGCCGTCGGCCGCCATCAGGGCGGTCCGGTTGGCGAAGGCGGCCATGTAGGCGGGGACGGTGGGCTCGTTGGCGATCCCGCCGAGGCCCATCGCGGTGGGATCGCCCGCGACGTTGTTGACGACGATCACAGCGACCGCGCCGGCATTCTGCGCGTTGCGAATCTTCTGGGAGAAGGTGCAACCGCCGCGGGAGATCAGGGCGATCCTGTCGGTCAGGCTGCCCGGGGGAAGCGCGGCACAGGCGTTGTTGAGCCCGCCGGTGGCGGCGGTGCCGCCGCCGACCACCCGAAGCGGCGCGGTGAGGTCAGCCGTGACGGTGGCGAAGTCGCCGGATGCGACCCCGTACGTCGTCCCGCCGATCGTCAGGGGCGCCCCGACGAAGTGGGGAACGGTGGACGCGCCGGCCGTGAGGGCGCGCGCCGCGGAGCCGGGTGAACCGACGGTGTAGTGGCCGGGGCCCTCGTTGCCCGCGGAGACGGCAGAGACCAGGTTCGCCTGGTCGAGGTTGTCGACGGCGATGGTGAGCAGGTCCTGGATGCCGCTGGCACCGCCGCCGAGGCTCATGTTGATGACGTCCATGCCGTCGGCGTAGGCCGCTTCCATGGCGTTGAGGATGTCCTCGCTCCGGGCGCTCTCGACCGGGCCGGGGAACACGTTGTAGTTGCCGAGCAGGGCCCTGGGGGCGACGCCGGACACGCCGTACGGGATCGTGACGCCGCTGACCGTGGCCGGGGTCTCGAAGTTGCAGGCGATGGTGCCTGCGACATGGGTGCCGTGGTCCTGGACGGCCTCGGCCGTGTAGCCGCGGCTGACGGCCTTGTTGTTGAAGACCCGAGCGACGATCACCTTGTTGTTGGTGAAGCGTGGGTCGCCCTTCTGTGTCGTCGCGGCATAGCCCGCGTCCGAGAAGCACGGATGGGTCTTGTCGATGCCGGTGTCGATCACGCCGACCTTGACGCCCGCGCCCGCGGTCGCAGACGTCTGGCCCGCGGCCGCCCAGGCTTGCGCGGCGCGGATGATTTCGAGGTCAGGATCAGTCGCGGTTGGGTAGTACAGACCCTGGAACTCCGCCCGTGCCACCAGCGGGGACGTGCGGATGGTGGCGAGCGTCGTGCCGTTGAGCTTGACCGACACCGCGTTCACCGACAGGTCGTAGCCCTTGACGATCTGGGCCTTCGGTGCGGCCTTCTGGAGCCACGCCTTGAAGTCGTTGCGGAGCGCCGCCAGGTTGGCCTTGTACGACTTCACGGTGGCGCTGGCGAAGTCGATCTTCTTGCCCTGGGCGGGCCTGGTCTTGACGTACGTGGAAAGCGGGGCACCGTTGAGCTGGACGAGGGCGTAGCCCTGGTCAACCGTGGCCCGGGTGATGGTGCCGTCGGTCTGGTGGCCGGGGCCGGCCGCGAGCGCCCCGCCGGGTGCCGCGGCGATGAGGACCGCGGACAGGACCGCGGCAAGCACGAGCCTGAGTCGTCGCACGATCTGGTTTCCTCCCACAGTGGTGGACTCACCGGACTCGAACCGGGTCCGAACCCCAGCGACTGGGTGCGACTGTAGCCCAATCGGGCGATTGACGAAACCGCCGGAAGTCACCCTGTGGTGCATCCGGGAACCATCTCGTGCGGGGCCGGCCGGGCCGGCCGCGTGGCGGCCCGAGCCCGCAATCCGGCGCCGATCAGGCGGGGAGCTTGTCCACCAGCTCCCTGACGGCCGCCGCGGACTTCGCGAAGGCGACCTGCTCGTCGGCGGTGAGCGTGATCTCGAACACGCGCTCGAGGCCGTTCCGTCCGAGGACCACCGGCACGCCCACGAACAGCCCCTCCACCCCGAACTCGCCCTGCAGGAGCACGGCGCACGGCAGGACGCGCTTCCGGTCACGGAGGATGGCATCGACCATCTCGAACGTGGAAGCCGCCGGGGCATAGAACGCCGACCCCGTCTTGAGCAGTGCCACGATCTCGGCGCCGCCGCTGGCCGTCCGGTCCTCGAGCGCCTTGACGCGCTCCGCCGGCAGGAGTTCGGTGATCGGAACGCCGGCCACCGTGGAGTAGCGGGACAGTGGCACCATCGTGTCGCCATGGCCGCCCAGGACGAAGGCATGGACGTCCACGACGGATACGCCCATCTCCAGGGCGATGAACGTGCGGAACCGGGCAGAGTCCAGCACGCCGGCCATGCCCAGGACGCGCTCCCGGGGGAAGCCGGACGCCGTCATCGCCACGTGGCACATGACGTCGAGCGGGTTGGTGACGACGATGATGATCGCGTCCGGGGAGACGGCTGCTGCCGCCTTCACGACGCTGCCGACGATCCCGGCGTTCGTCGCGATGAGGTCGTCGCGGCTCATGCCGGGCTTGCGCGGGATGCCCGACGTCACCACGATGATGTCCGAGCCGGCCGTGTCCGCGTAGTCGTTGGTGCCGATGACCCGGGCGTCGTGGCCGACGACAGGGGCCGCCTCGGCGAGGTCCAGGCCCTTGCCCTGCGGCAGACCTTCGACGATGTCCACCAGCACGACGTCGGCCAGCCCGGCCTCGGCGATGCGCTGCGCGGTGGTCGCGCCGACGTTGCCGGCGCCGATGACGGTGACCTTGTTGCGGGCCATGGTGCGTTGCTCCTTG
>CAMTVM010000085.1:0-8099 GCA_947085195.1 uncultured Chloroflexota bacterium | reverse complement strand
CGGGGCCCACCATCTGCCAGAAGGCGGCGGAGAGCCGCAGTTCCGCGGCCAGGCGGATGACGTTCGAGACCGCTTCGGCGGCGGACCCGCCCTCCGCGCGGATCTCGCGCGACCGCCCGTCCACGAGGCAGGCGACGCTGATCGTCACCGGGCCGTCGCCCTCGATCTCCAGGTCCTCGATCAGGATACCCGTCCCCAGGACGCGCTCAAGGTCTGCCGCCAGCCGCTCGGCCAACGCGGATTCGACGTCGTTCATGCGCCTTCCTCGTCCGGGGCGGCGACCGTCTCTGGGGCATCCCCCGCCAGCAGCCGGACGAAGTCGGCCTCGTCCAGCACTGCCACACCGAGGTCCGTCGCCTTCTGGAGCTTGGAACCGGCGCCCGACCCGGCCACCAGGTAGTCGGTCTTCTTCGACACCGAGCCCGCCGGCTTGCCGCCGGCGGCGCGGACGGCGTCCTCGGCCTCCTCGCGGCTGAAGCCCTCGAGGCTGCCCGTGACGACCACCGACTTTCCGGTGAACGGCCCGGCCCGGTCAGCCTCGCCGCCATCCCGCACGACCGGGCGCTCAGGCACCACGCCAGCCTCGACCAGCTCCGCGAGCACGTCGCGGGTCGCAGGGTCCTCGAACCAGGCGTGCATCGCGGCGGATACGGACGGCCCGATGCCACTCACCTCCTGGAAGGTCTCGGGGTCATCTTCAGCCAGGCGGCGCAGCTCGGCCTCGACGGCGGCGAACCAGGGGTCCGGCACGGCGTCCGGCGCGGGCGGCGGGAACGCGTCCGGGCGCACCCGGCGGGCGAGCCAGCGTGCGAGGTCCACCGCCGTGGACTCCCCCACCTGCGGGATCCCAAGGCTGTTGAGCACCTTGGCCAGCGGCCGGCCCACCCGTGCCCGCTGGATGGAGGCGTGGAGGTTCTCCGCACTCTTGCTGGCGAACCGCTCCAGGCTCTCCAGGTCCTCCACGGTCAGCGCGAAGAAGTCCGCCCGCCGGTGGACCATGCCTCGTTCCAGGAGCTGGGAGAGCACTGCCCAGCCGGCACCCTCGATGTCCATCCCGCCGCGCCCCACGAAGTGGCCGTACGCCTGCGCGAGGCGTGCCGGGCAGACGGGGTTGGGGCAGTAGTGGCGGACCGCGCCCTCGTCCTGGACGACCGCCGTGCCGCACGCCGGACACGCCCCGGGCATCCGGAATTCGCGGGCGTCCTCGGGACGCCGCTCGAGGATCGGCCGCACGACCTCCGGGATCACGTCGCCGGCTTTCTGGAGGACGACGGTGTCGCCGATGCGGATGTCCTTGCGCCGGACCTCGTCCAGGTTGTGGAGGGTGGCGCGGGCCACCGTGGAGCCCGCGACCTTCGCCGGTCGCAGGTGGGCCACCGGCGTCAGCGTCCCCGTCCGACCGACGTACGCCACGATGTCCTCGACCAGCGTCTCGGTCTGCTCGGGCGGGAACTTGTAGGCGATCGCCCAGCGAGGCGCCCGGCTCACCATGCCCAGGCGAGCCTGCTGGTCGAAGCGATCCACCTTGACGACGACGCCGTCGGTCTCGTACGGGAGGTCGTGGCGCGCCTCGCGCCAGCGCTCGGTGAAGGCGATCACGCCCTCGATGTCGAGGCCGGCCGCGTGAGCCGGATTGACCGGGAAGCCAAGGGCCCCAAGACGGGCGAGCGCCTCCGACTGGCTGGCGACGGCGGGCTCGTCCTCCACCAGCTGGTACAGCCAGGTGGACAGGAGCCGGCTCGCGGTCACGGCCGGATCCTTCTGGCGGAGCGATCCGGCGCCGCTGTTGCGCGGGTTCGCGTAGAGCGCCAGCCCCTGCTCCTCGCGCTCGGCATTGATCCTGGCGAACTCCACCTTCGGCATGAAGACCTCGCCGCGGGCCTCGAGGGTCGCCGGTTCGGCCAGGCGCTCCGGGATGGCGCGGATCGTCCGGAGGTTGGGGGTGACGTCCTCGCCGGTGGTGCCGTCGCCGCGGGTGGCCCCGATGACGAATCGGCCGCGCTCGTACTGGAGCGAGACGGCCAGCCCATCGATCTTGAGCTCCGCGACGTAGGTCAGGCCCTCGGCCGGCTCCGGGGCCGCGGGCAGGCCCAGGCCCTTCCGGACGCGGGCGTCGAAGGCGCGCAGCTCGTCGTGGCCGAACGCGTTGGAGAGCGACAGCATCGGGCGCCCGTGGCGCACCTCGGGGAAGCGGCCGCCGGCAGGTGCCCCGCCCACACGCTGGGTGGGCGAGTCTGGCGTGGCGAGGGCCGGGAACGCCGCCTCGAGGGCGACGAGCTCCCGGAACAGGGCGTCGTACTCGGCGTCGGCCAGTTCCGGCGCGTCGTCCTCATAGTAGAGGCGGTTCGCGCGGCGGACCCGCTCGGCGACGTCCGCGTGGCGGGTGGCGGCGACATCCGGATCGAGGGCCGCGGCGGCCTCGACCAGGGCGGGGTCGACGGGCAGGTTCTCGGTCATCGCCCCGAGGATACGGTCATCACGTGCTCGCGGGTCAGGGCGGACGGTGTCGCCACGCCGGCGAGGGCGAGTGATCGCTCGATCTCCTCGCGCAGGATCTCGAACACGCGCCCCACGCCGGCCTCGCCCGCGCACGCCAGGCCCCACAGGAACGGCCGGGCGGTGAACACGGCGCGCGCGCCGAGCGCAAGGGCAACCAGCACGTCCGGCCCGCGGCGGATCCCGCCGTCCAGGTAGACCTCCGCGCGGCCGGCCACCGCGTCGACCACCTCCGCGAGCACGTCCACGCCCGCGGCCACGCGGTCGAGCTGCCGACCGCCGTGGTTCGAGACCCAGACGGCGTCCGCGCCGTGCTCCACGGCCAGGCGGGCGTCCTCCGCGGTCAGGATGCCCTTCAGCACCAGGGGGATCGGCGCCCAGGAGCGCATCTCGGCCAGCGAGGCCCAGGTGAGGGGGACGGCGCGGGTGTCCAGGGCGCCCTCCAGCTCGTTGCCGCGGCCCCAGGCACCCCGCCGGGCGAGGTTGGCGTAGGCGCCGGGACCGGGATCGAACCGGTGGCGGACGACCTCGTCGCGGTAGCCCAGGACCGGGACGTCGATGGTCACGCAGAGCGCCTCGTATCCCGCTCCTGCCGCGCGCTGGACCAGGTCCCGGGAGAGCGCCCGATCGGGCTGGACGTAGAGCTGGAACCAGCGGCGGCCATCGGGGGCGGCTTCCGCGACGGCTTCGATCGAGTGGGACGACATCGTGGACAGGACGTTGATCGCACCGGCCGCCGCGGCCGCGCGGGCGGTCGCCAGCTCGCCGTCCGCGTGCGCCAGGCCGTGGAGCGCGGCGGGCGCGACGCCGACGGGCAGGGCCGCGGGCCGGCCGAGGATCGTGGTCGCAGGGTCCACGCCGGCGATCTCCACGAGCATGCGCGGCCGGAGGCGATAGGCATCCCAGATCGCGAGGTTGTCGCGCAGCGTGTGCTCGTCGAAAGAGCCGCCGTCGAGGTAGGCGCGGGCGACCGGGTGGAGGCGCTCGGCGGCGGGCGCCTCGAAGTCCGTGGTCGAGACGAAGCTCTCCAGGTCCACTGGCGGCCCGGGGATGGGCGGGTAGGCTGTCATGGAGCGGGGTTCGATGGTCATCCCATGCAGCATAGGCCCCGGGTCTCCGACGCGGTAGGCTGAGCGCTATGGGCAAGACCGAGGAGGTGCGCTCGGATCACGTGGCGAACCTCGCCGGAGCCCGCTGAACGCCGGCCGTTCACTGCGGCGGCTACGGGGCTCTGCTGAACGCCGGCCGTTCAGATCAGCGGTCTCGGGCGGCAAAGACGTCGCATGGCTCTCCGGGCGTTCATCCTGGCGGCTTCAGCAGGCCACAACCGCCCGGGTGAACGTCAGGCGTTCAGCGAAGCGGGCGCCGGGCAACCCCTACCCGATGACCTGGAGGTTCGCGAGGCTTCCGAGCATCGTCTTGCGGCCGACGGTCGGGTCCCGGAAGGCGACCATCACCTCCTCGTCGTCCCGCGTCAGCTTCGACGTGATCACGATCCCGTCGCCCCACCGCGCGTGGCGCACCTTGTCGCCGTCCCGGTAGCGGCGCTCGCCCGGGACGATCGGACGCGGCGGCACGGCGCCCGACGGCACCCTCGGCCGCGGCCCCAGCGACCCGGACGGCGCCCCCGCAGCGAACGCATCGCGCTTCGCCCCCAGGTCCCGGGTGGGTCGGAACGTCTCCCCGGCCTGTGGCGCCCCCGGCCGTCCGCTCCCCTGTCGGTACGCGCCGCCGCCCGCCCGGATGCCCGCCCCGAACCGTGATCCCCGCTCGCGAAACACCACATCCGGATCCAGGTCCGCGCCCATGTCGCCGGTCCGGTCCAGCCGCGGTCCCGTCATCAGCTCCGGCGGGATCTCCAGCAGGAACCGCGACGGGATGCTCATGCCGCCGCCGCCCCACGTGGCGCGGCGCCAGGCGTGCGACAGGAACAGCCGCCGCTTTGCCCGCGTGATGCCCACGTAGGCGAGGCGTCGCTCCTCCTCCAGCTCCTTCTCGTCGTCGAGCGCCCGGTTGTGGGGAAACAGCCCCTCCTCCATCCCGGCGATGAACACGACCGGGAACTCCAGGCCCTTCGCCGCGTGGAGCGTGATGAGCGTCACCGCATCGGCTTCGCCCTCGTACGTGTCCTGGTCCGCGACCAGCGCCGTGTCCTCCAGGAGCCGGTCAAGGGCGTCCTCGGGCGAGAGGTCCTCGTAGCGGAGCGTGACCTCGCGCAGCTCGAGCAGATTCGCCCAGCGGTCCTCACCCTCCTCGGAACCGTCCGCGAGCATCGCCCGGTAGCCTGACGACTCCAGGATCTCGTCCAGCAGCTCCGGCAGCGGCAGCACCCCGACCCGCTTCCGCAATCTCCGCACCAGCGCCACGAAGTCGCCGAGCGCGGTCCGGATGCGCGGCCCGAGCCCCTCCACGCCGCCGGTGGCGCCCGCCTCGACGGCTGCCCAGACGTCGTCCCCGTGGGCCACCGCGTGGCGCCGCAGCGCCTCGACGCTCTTCTCGCCCACCCCGCGCGCCGGCACGTTGATGATCCGCTCGAACGACACGACGTCCGTGTCCGACCGGAGCACACGCAGGTAGGCGAGCGCGTCCTTGACCTCGCGCCGCTGGTAGAACCGCGTGCCGCCGACCAGCTGGTACCGGATCCCGTAACGGAGGAACGCCTCCTCGATGGCGCGGGACTGGGCGTTCATCCGGTACATGACGGCCACGCCCCTTGGCCGGAAGCGGGTGGATTCGTCGTCGTCCGCCCGGCGCGTCAGCAGGGACGCGCGGCCGGTGCTCCCCACCAGTCCCTCGACCTGGCGGGCGATCCACTCCGCCTCCTCGTCCTCGTTGTAGGCCTCGAACCGCTGGATCGGCACGCCGCCCTGGTTCTGGGTCCAGAGCTGCTTGTCCGTGCGGCGCTCGTTGCGCGAGACCACCGCGTGGGCCGCGTCCAGGATGAGCTGCGTGGAACGATAGTTCTGCTCGAGCTTCACGACCGTGGCGTCCGGGTAGTCTCGCTCGAAGTTCAGGATGTTTGCGATGTTGGCGCCGCGCCAGCCGTAGATCGACTGGTCGTCGTCCCCCACCACGCACAGGTTCCGGTGGGCCGCGGCCAGCGCCCGGACCCACAGGTACTGCGGCCGGTTCGTGTCCTGGTACTCGTCCACGTGGAGGTAACGCCAGCGGGCCTGGTACTTCTCCAGCACCTCGGGCGCGCCTTCGAACAGCTCCACGGCACGCAGGAGGAGGTCGTCGAAGTCGAGGGCGTTGGCCGCGCGGAGACGCTCCCGGTACCGGGCCGCCAGCTTCGCGATGACCCGTTCCTTGTGCGTCGTCGCGTTCTCGGCGAGGAAGACCTCGTCGAGCATCTCGTTCTTCGCGCGACTGATCGCGCCCAGGATCGCGGCCGGGCGGAACTCGCCGGTGGCGGGCAGGTCCTCCTCCGTCAGGATCCGTTTCATGAGTTGCTGCTGGTCGTCCGTGTCGTAGATGACGAAGCGCCGGTCGAGCCCGATCGCCTCACCATCCCGGCGCAGGACACGGGCGCAGAGCGCGTGGAAGGTCCCGGCCTCGACCTCCTTGCCCTGCTCGCCCGTCAGCGCGGTGATCCGCTCCCGGAGCTCACCCGCGGCGCGGTTCGTGAACGTCACCGCGAGGATCCGGTGCGGCTGGACCGCCTTCACACCAATGAGATAGGCGATGCGATGGGCGACCACGCGCGTCTTGCCGGACCCTGCGCCGGCCAGGATCAGGAGCGGGCCGTCGACGGTCGTGACGGCGCGGGCCTGTTCCGGGTTGAGGTTCGTGACGATCTCGTCGGCGCGGGCAGCACGACGGGCTTCGAGCGCCGCGGCGACAGCTTCGGGATCCGGGGCGGGCGCGCCGGCGAGCTCCGGCTCCGGGGGCGCGTCACGCAGCCAGTCCGGCTCCTCGGGGGGGGCGGGTTCCGCGGGGGAGGCGTCGTTGCCGGCAGTCTCCAAGTCTGCCCCGAGATCCAGCCACGTGCCCTGGACCTGTGGCTCGGCCGCACGGATACGACGACGCTTCGCGGGCTCGCGTGCGGGGGTGGGACTCACCGGCCCATTCTAGGTTGGGTGGCTCACTCCGGGCTCACTCCGGCTCAACCGGGACTCACGGGCGGCTCGTCGATCCGCACGGGTCCGTCCCAGGCGCCGAAGACGAGCGTCAGTCGCAGGTCGATCGTCCCGTCGGCGGACGCCGCGACAATAGTCAGCGTCGCCGGGCGCAGCGTCAGGGCGTCGGCCTCCAGTGTGATCATCGTCGAGACCGGTGGAAGGGAGCCCCCCGAGGCACCCGGCAGCAGCCCCGTCAGGACCCCGGCCGGATCGGTCCCGGCGTCCAGGCGGACCTCGCGGCAGCGCCCGGATGCACTCGCGCAGATGACATCGACCGAACCGGGCTTGCGGCTGGTTGCGGCGAGGTACGAGCGGACCCTGTCCACCAGCGTGAGCGGGTTGAGGTCGATTCCGGTGCCGGACGTGGCCTCGCCCACGGGGACCTGCTGCCACGGACCCGCGCCAGACCGGTACCAGGCCGTGGTCCACACGGTGATCGTCTCGAGGTCCACGTCGAGGGCAGGCGCCCTGACGCGGGCCTGCGTCCGGGCGTCGCGGGGCCGCAGGTCGGCGCTGACCGTGGTCCCGGCCAGGTCCACGATGATCTCGTCGCGCTCCAGCAGGGCGCCGGGGAGGCTGCCATCCAGCGTTCCCTCGACATGCACGGAATCGGCGTCGAGGGTTGCCTGGAGCGAGCGCGCGATCATCTCACCCGGGTCGGTCACCTGGTGTGGCGGCACGGCTCCCGCGAGCGGCCCGATGCCGACGACCTGCCCTCCGAACGCCGTCGCGACCAGCAGGATGGCCAGGGCGAGGGCGCCCCGGACGGGTGGCGCCGAGGGCATGCGCCGGCGGTGCTGGTCGGGCGGACGCGAGGCGCTCAGCCGGGGATGCCTGGCGGCGGCGGGGCTGAGCCGGGCGAGCCGTACGACGCGGGCGGTGCGCCGTACCCGCCCGGAGCGCCGTACTGGCCGCCGTACCCGCCCGGCGCGCCGTACCCGGGGTAGCCCCAGGGCGTGGTGGGCTCCACCTGGACCTCGATCCCGCCGACCCAACCGGCCACCAGGTTGTAGAACGCGCAGGCGATCGCGGTCATGATCCAGCCGATGACCGCATAGATGAGCGTCCCGAACAGGGCGAACAGCAGCACGCCCGCGACGCCGGCCCCGACCATGGCCCCGCCTGCGCTGGGCACCATGGCGACGCCCAGGATGGCCATCGGCACGAGGATCACGAGCGAGAACAACAGCACGATCACCGCGTACACCGCCGCGGCCATGTTCGCCGTCTTGATGATGCCGAAGCGCCGGATGCGGACCATGGGTCACTCCCTGCGGGGTTCAAGGTGGCGCGAGTGTACGCCCGCGATGGACTGGCCCAACGGTTCCCGTGCGGGCATTCCGGGACGCAGAACGGCCCCCGGAGGCGGTGCCTCCGGGGGCCGTGGTTGTCGCGACGTACGCGAGGCGCCTGGACTAGAAGTCCATGCCCCCGCCGTCGTGTCCGTGGCCGCCGCCGGCCCCGCCCTTCTCCCTCTCCGGG
>CAMTVM010000084.1:0-7300 GCA_947085195.1 uncultured Chloroflexota bacterium | reverse complement strand
TCAACGTCGGAAAGCACCTCCATTCATGAGGAGGCTCCGCACATCAGCCCGCTCGTGGCCCTGATGGGTGTGAGGAGGGGTCGGCGCCACCATCGGACCTGGGCGCCCGGCCCGCGGGTCAATCGTCGGATGCCGCGACCGCCGCCAGCCCCGGTTGCCGCCAGCCCCAGCGGAGACCGGCTCAAGTTGCCGCCAGCCCCAGTTGCCGCCGATGTGCGGAGCCTCCTCGTCTCGGGCAGTGTGTTTGGCTGGGCTGCACGATGGGGCGGGGCTCGCGCGGCGACGACCGCGACCGCAGCGACCGCGACCCACCGCGACCGCGACCCACCGCGACCGCAGCGGCTGCCGAGGCCGAGGCGCAAACCGAGGATCGCGGTCGCTGCACCCGGAGCCGATAGACTCCGACCGATGGACGACGAGCGCTGGCAACCAGGTATGCCCGTCCTCGACCGCCAGGCGGTGGCCGAGCGGGCCGGCGACGCCTCGCTTCCGCCGAGCCTGCGCGGGCTCCCGCCCCGGAGCGTCCCCGAGGTCGCCCCCACCCCGCTGCAGAAGCACTTCGTCCTGCTCTCGGCGCCCGCGCTGGTGGCCGGCGCGGTCGCCATCACCGCCCTGGAAGTGGGGGTCCCGCTCGGGAGCCTGCTGGTCAAGCTGTGCGTGCTGGTTGCGGCGCCGCTCCTGCTCCTGACGACCGTGGACGCGAGCGTGCGGATCTGGCGTTCGGCCTGGGCGTGGATGCCGGTGAACCGCGGCCGGGGCCTGTTCCGGCTCGCCTGGCTGCTCGTCAGCCTGGTGTTCCTGGCCGTCATCCTCACGGTCACCGTGCTCGTGCTGGGCGCCTCCTGATGACCGAGCGCCAGCTGGACGACGACGAGCGGCGGGCCCTGGAGGCCTTCGGGCGCGGGCCGGACGGTCGATCGACGGACGTCGCGTCCGGGCGCGGGGTGCCGGGCTGGCTGGCCGCGATGATCAACTACTGCGCCAGGTGCGGCGCGGAACTGGCGATGGCGGCGCTGCCGGAGGAGAGCCGCGACCGGCTCGCCTGCGGCGCCTGCGGGCACGTCGCGTACGTCAACCCGCGCCTGGTGGTCACCACGCTGCCGGTCACGGACGCCGGCGAGGTCGTGCTCCTGCGGCGTGGGATCGAGCCCGGGTTGGGAGCGTGGGCGCAGCCGGGCGGGTTCCTGGAGGTGGACGAGACCGTGGCCGAGGCCGCCGTCCGCGAGACGCTCGAGGAGACGGGCCTGCTCGTCCAACCGGGCGAGCTGGTGGGGATCTACTCGCGGCTCGAGGCCGCCGTGGTGGTGCTGGCGTTCGAGGCACGGATCACCGGCGGTACGGCTCGCGAGACGCCCGAGGCGCTGGAGGTCCGCGCGTTTGCCGCCGACGAGATCCCCTGGGACGGGATCGGGTTCAAGACGTCCTTCTGGGCGCTCCACGACTGGGTGCGGACGCGACACCCGGGCATGCCGCTCCCGGCCGCGTTCCGAGGCCGTGACGCGTTCTAGTCCTCACGCTGGCGTGCGGCAGCCGGGTCCCCCGTCGGTCCATCGGGCGGTGGCGGCTCCGCGTCTGCGGAGGCCCGGTCGCCCTCGCCCGCCAGGTCGCCGTAGACACGCCGGCGGATGCCCAGCGTGATGGCCGTCTGCTCCGGCCCGGAGACGCCCATGCGGGCGAGCGAGGCGCGGGCGAGCTCCAGCGCGGCCTCGATCTCCGGGTCCGCCACGCGCCTGACACCCAGAGCGCGCATCGGCCCGACTTCCGCCCGGCCACGCGCCCTGGCGATCACGGTGAGTCGCGGGTTGATCGCCCGGGCTCGCTCCACCGCCAGGCGGGCCGCCATCGGGTCGCCGATCGCGACGACGAGCAGCCGGGCGCGCTCCAGGCCGGCGCGCCGCAGGATGGCCGGACTCGCCGCGTCGCCGAACAGGGTCGCGGCGCCGAGGGATGCCGGCCCGTCGAGGGCACGCTGGTCGCGGTCGACCACCACGCACCGGAACCCCCGGGCGCGGATGGCCCGGACCACGACCCGTCCCACCCGGCCGGCGCCCAGCACCACGATCGACGGTCGCTCCACGGCCTCATCCTCGCCCAGCGCCTGTTCGCCGCGGGTCGTGGGCCGCTGGCCCGGCACCGGGGGCTCGGGTGCCAGCTCCCGGTGTTCCAGGCGGACGACCAGGCGGGCCGCCGCGCGGACCACGATCGGCGTTGACACGATGCTGAGGACGGCGGTCGAGAGCACGAGGTTGAAGCCGCGCGAGTCCAGCAGGCCCAGCGAGAGCGCCCGCTCGGCCAGGAGGAAGCTGAACTCGCCCACCGGGCCGATGACGGCGCCCAGCAGGATGGCGCTGCGCAGCGGCATCCTCAGCGCCCACCCCAGCACCGTTGAGACGACGCCCTTGACCAGCGTGGCGACGCCGAGGAGGACGATCACCGCAGGCCAGTCGGTGACCACGGCGGCGGGATCGACCAGCATGCCCACGGATACGAAGAACAGGACCGCGAACAGGTCCCGGAACGGGGTGATCTCGCCTGCGGCATGGTGGGCCAGGTCGGACTCCGAGACGATGAGCCCGGCCACGAAGGCGCCCAGCGCGAGCGAGAGGCCGAACACGGCGCTGGACAGAAACGCGGCGAGCAGCGCGGTCGCGAACACCGAAAGGAGGAACAGCTCCGGGGAGCCCAGGCGGCTGACGGTCCCGAACAGCCACGGGAGGACGCGGATGCCGATGACGTAGGCCAGCGCCAGGAACGCCGCCGTCCGGAGCACGGCGAGCAGGACCGGCCCAGCCAGGTCATCGCCCGCCAGGGGCTCGACCATGGCGATGAGGACGATCGTGGCCAGGTCCTGCACCACGCTCCAGCCGATCACGATCCGTCCATGCAGGCTGTCGAGTTCACCCCGCTCGATGAGCACCTTGAGGATGACAAGCGTGGAGCTGATCGCGACCGCCGCGCCCACCACCACGGCGCCGGTGAGGCTCAGGCCGAGCGGGACGCCGACGGCGGCGCCGACCAGCGCGGTGATGAGGACCTGGGCGATCGCGCCGGGCACGGCGACGCGGCGAACCCGCGCGAGCCCCCGGAACGAGAACTCCACGCCGAGGGCGAACAGCAGCAGGACCACGCCCAGCTCTGCCAGCTCGCCGATCTGCTGCGCGTCGCCGACGAAGCCCGGCGTGAACGGGCCGATGACCACGCCAGCCGCAAGGTAGCCGACGAAGGGCGGCTGGCCCAGGCGGACGGCCGCGGCGCCGCCGACCAGCGCGAACGCGAGGGCCACACCCAGGTCAAGGATGAACTGGAGCTCCGGGGCAAGGGCGATGGCGGGATCGAGCAGGATCGGCACGTGGCGCCATTATCCGGGGTGTGTGCCCGGCCGCCGAGGCGAGAACGTCACGCGGGAGGGCCCGGTCGCGCAACGAATGTGCCGCCGGGCGGGTGGATCGATCCGTCACGCGCCCGTTCAGCCGCCCAGCGGACGGACCGGCGCGGCTCCACGCTCAGACCGCGGCGCGGCTCCACGCTCAGATCGCGGCCGCGATCTCCTGCTCGGCGGCCGCCATTGCCGCACCCACGATCCCCGCGTCATTGCGCAGCTTCGCCGGCACCACGCGCGCCCGGACGGTGAGCCGCGGCACGAACAGGTCGGCGCGCTTGGACACACCGCCCCCGATGATGAACAGCCGGGGCGAGAACAGCTTCTCGATGGCCAGCAGGTGCTCGTCCAGGTCCGCCGCCCAGGCCTTCCACGAGATCCCGCGCCGGACCCGCGCCGCCGCGGCCGACCGCCGCTCGGCGTCCCGGCCCCGGATCTCCATGTGCCCCAGCTCCAGGTTGGGCACGAGCGTCCCGTTGGAGAACAGCGCGGAGCCGGTTCCTGTGCCCAGCGTGATCAGGAACACGGTCCCGCGCTCCCCGACGCCCGCCCCGAACCGCATCTCCGCCACGCCAGCCGCGTCCGCATCGTTCACCAGGTGGACCGGCCGCTTGAGCACGCGTTCCAGGGCGCGATCGGCATCGAAGTCCACCCAGCCGGCGTCCACGTTGGCGGCGCTCTTGGTGACTCCGTCCACCACCACCGCCGGGAACCCGACGCCGACCGGGACAGCCGAACCGAGCCTGACCTCCGACACGATCTTCTTGACGAGGCGCGCGATCGAGGCCACGACCGCGGCCGGGGTGGAGGGCTGCGGCGTGGGCACGCGGTGACGGAGCCCGATCAGCTCGCCCGTGTCGAGATCCACGGCCGCAGCCTTGATCCCGCTGCCGCCGACGTCCACTCCGATCCCGACCCGGCGCTCGCCCGGGTCCACCGGTGCCCCCTCGGCCGCGGGAGCCTTGTCCTGGTCGTCCTCGACATGGACCTCGGCCAGCGCCGCCGCCTCGTCCGCGATCGCGGCAGTCGGGTCGTCCTGCGGAGGGGTGTCGTCGCTCACGGGCAGGGCTCCTCGAGAGGGGTGGCCGGCCGGTCGCGGCCGCCGGCCTTCCGGCTAGAAGTAGTTGACGGTGATGCCACCGTCGATCACGAAGTTTGACCCATTCGTCCAGCGCGACTCGTCCGACGCCAGGTAGATCCCGACGCTGACGATCTCCTCCGGCTTGCCGAAGCGACCGGACGGGTTGCGGTTGAGGCGAAGCTGCTTGGCGGCCTCGTCGGCGAGCAGCCACTCCATGAGGAGCGGTGTCTCGACCGGGCCGGGGCTGATGGAGTTGGAGCGGACGCCGCGACCGGCAAACTGGACCGCCAGGGACCGGGTCAGTGCCAGGACGGCACCCTTGGATGCGGTGTACGCGTCCTGCGGCACCGAGCAGCCGAGGATCGCGACGAAGCTCGCGATGTTGATGATCGAGCCCGAGCCCTGCTCCAGCATCTGCGGGATCGCGTACTTGCAGCCCAGGAACACGCCGCGCACGTTGACGGCCATGACCTTGTCCCAGGTGTCGACATCCGTGTCGACGACCGAGTGGTCGGCCTCCGGCATGATCCCGGCGTTGTTGTAGAGCGCGTCCAGGCGGCCGTAGGTTGCGATGGCGTGCTGGACCATGCCGCGCGCGTCGGCTTCGTTCGACACGTCCGCCTTCACGAAGGTCGCCTGACCGCCGGCCGCCCTGACGGCCGCCGCGGCCGCCTCGCCGGAGGCCTCCGAGAAGTCCGCCACGACGACCCGGGCGCCCTCCTTCGCGAACAGCTCCGCGGCGGTCCTGCCCATGCCGCTGCCGCCGCCGGTGATGATCGTGACCTTGCCGTCGAGTCGCATGCAGGTGCTCCGTTGGATCCAGGGGTTCGAGGGAGACAGTGTGGGGGACCAGACTAGCCCGCGGCGAGCGCCTCGTCAGGTCGCCGCGACACGTCCTCGTCATGGCGGGCGGGGGGGTGGGTTGGCGCAGCCGCCAGTACGTTCGTACCGGAGCCAGAATGCCGGTGCAGGCGTACAACAGAGCGGCCGCCACATTCGTGGCGAGCGCCTGGTGGACGGGCCTCCCCACATGCGAACATCCGCGACCCAAGTCACGCGCCTGGTCCGCACCAGCCTGGTGCGCTGGTTCGTCGCGTGCGGGGTGATGGGGATCGGCGCGACGCTGCTGATCGCGTGGCAGCCGGACCCGGAGCTCCGGTGGGCCCCGCTCCTGTGGCTGCCCATCCTGATCGGGTTCAGCGTCCTGTCCGCGATGAGCCTCCGGCGGATCCTCCGTCAGGTGGCAAGTCTCGACGAACAGCAGGACGACCTCAAGGATGCCTACGATCGTGCCCGCCTGGAGTCGCTGCACGACGGCCTGACCGGCCTCGGCAACCACCGTGCGTTCCAGCAGGAGCTCGACGTCCAGGTCGCCAGGGTCCGGGCAGAGTCAGGATCGATCGCGCTCCTGTTGGTGGATCTGGACGAGCTCAAGCAGATCAACGAAGCCCAGGGTCACGCCGCGGGCGACGAGATCCTGCGCGCCACGGCCCGGATCATCCTGGCCAGCCTCCACCGCCTGGACCGCGGGTTCCGGATCGGCGGTGACGAGTTCGGGATCTTGCTGGCGGACCGCGGGCCGGACGAGGCGATCGGCATCGCCCGACAGATCCTGGCGAGCGCGCTGAGCGGCGGCTCCGGGACGCTGGGCGTCGCCCCCTTCTCGTTGACGATCGGCGTCTCGGCCATGCCGACGCTGGCCCGGGATCGCAAGCAGCTGACCCACCAGGCGGGCGCCGCACTCTACTGGGGGAAGCGCCACGGCCGCACGGACGTCCAGCTGTTCGACCCCACCCGGCACGGTATCGCGGACGACGGGCGATCCCTCCCCGAGCTGGCCGCCGCCGTTGCCCGTGTCTCGTTAAACCGGCTCCTGACGCCCGTATACCAGCCGATCCACTGCCTGAGGACGGGACGCATCCTGGGCTACGAAGGCCTCGTCCGCCCGAACGCGGACGCCGGATTCGCCAATGCCAGCGCCCTCTTCGTCGCAGCCGAGTCGACGGATCACACCGTCGAGCTCGACCTGGCCAGCCTGGACACGGTTCTCATGGGTGCACGGTCGCTCACCGCGAACCTCTATCTGTCCGTCAACCTCTCCCCGCGCTCACTCGAGTCCGATGGCTTCCAGCCCCAGGAGTTCCTCACGCTCGCCCGGCGGCGCGGGATCGACCCGACCCGGATCGTCCTGGAGCTGACCGAGCGCGAGGCCGTCGAGGATCTCGACCGGCTGCGGGCGTCGCTCGCTGTGCTCCGGGAGCATGGGGTGCGGATCGCGGCCGACGACGTCGGAGCCGGCAACGCCGGCCTGCGGCTGCTCCGGGAGCTCGAGTTCGACGTGATGAAGGTCGACCTCTCCCTGGTGCAGGCGGGCGTCCAGGATGATTCCTCGGAGGCCGTGCTGCGCGCGCTCCGGGAGCTGGCCGAGCGTCGCAACCAGACCACCGTCGCCGAGGGCGTCGAGACGCCCGAGCAGCTCCTGGCGGTCATCGAGATGGGGTTCGACGCCGCCCAAGGCTTCCTCCTGAACCGGCCCCGCCCGGCTCTGGACGCCGAGCCGATCGACCTCGCGCGGATTGCGTTCCCGCCGGACCCGACGCCCGCCGGGCTCCGGTTGGAGCAGCCCGCGGGCGCCTGAGCGCCGCTCCTCGCCCGCCGCCGGCGGAACGCCGGCGGAACGCCGGCGGAACGCGGAACGCCCGCGGAACGGCCGCGGAACGGCCGCGGAACGGCCGCGGAACGGCGGTCAGATCAGCCGCGTTCGAGGTATCGCTCCCGGTCCCAGTTGTGCACGACCGCGTCGTACTGCTCCTGCTCCACCTTCGCGGCGTTCAGGTAGT
>CAMTVM010000083.1:0-9715 GCA_947085195.1 uncultured Chloroflexota bacterium | reverse complement strand
GAGCAGGTGGCCCAGATGAGCCAACGGCTGGTCGCCGGCCTCCTTCACGCCCCGCTGGTGACGCTCCGGGAGGACGGCTCCGGCGACCTCGAGCGGGCCGCCCGGACCCTCTTCTCCCTCTGAGCCGCAGGAGCGTCCCGTGACCCGCCTCCTCCGCATCGGCACCCGTGGCAGCGAGCTTGCGCTGGTCCAGGCCCGGTGGGTGGCCGCCCGCCTGGCGGAGCGCGACATCGCGACGGACATCGTGATCATCCGAACCGAGGGCGACGACCGCCAGATGGACACGGCCTGGGGCGAGGGCGCGTTCGTCGGCCGCATCGTCGCGGCGCTGCTGGACGGTTCCGTGGACCTGGCGGTCCATTCCGCGAAGGACGTCCCGACCACGGAGCCCGACCGGCTGGTGATCGCCGCCTTCCCGCCCCGCGAGGATCCTCGTGACGCGCTCGCGTGTCGTGTCCGCGGGACGACCCTCGCAGCCCTGCCGCAGGGCGCCCGCGTGGGTACGGACTCGCCACGCCGCGTGGCGTTCCTGCGGGCGATTCGCCCTGACCTCGACCTGCACCCGCTGCACGGCAACGTGGACACGCGACTGGCCAAGCTTGACCGCGGCGAGAGCGACGCACTCGTGCTTGCCGTCGCCGGGCTCACGCGGCTCGGCCGCGCCGACCGGATCGACGAGATCCTGCCGGCCGATGTCGTGCCGCCCGCTCCCGGCCAGGGGTCGCTGGCGCTGCAGGTTCGTTCCGGGGACGCCGAGGCGATCTCGGCCGTGGGGCTGCTGGACGATCCCGACACCCGCGCCGCCGTCGAGGTCGAGCGGGCGCTGCTCGCCGGGACCGGGGGCGGCTGCCGGTCGCCGATCGGGGCCATCGGGACGGTGCGTGGCGATCGGCTGGAGGTGGTGGCCGGGGCCGAGCGAACCTGGACGCCGATCGAGGGCGCAGCGATCGCGGTGCCGCCCGTGGCCTGGGTTCGTGGCGACGCCGCGCCGGCAGACCGGGGCCACCTGGCGGTTCGCCTCGCACGGCGGATCGTGGCCCTCCGGGCGCGGCCCCGGGCGCTGGTCGCGCGACCGGTCGGTCAGGCGGAGGGGATGATCGAGGCGCTCGAGGCAGCGGGCGTCGAGTCCGTCCACGTGCCGGCCATCGAGATCCGCGCGGCCTCCCCCGGCAGCGTCTTCGACACGGCGGTCGCCCAGGTCAACGCGGGTGACATCGTGGTCGTGACCAGCGCGAACGCCGCGCGCGTGATGGTCCAGGCCGCGACCCGGATGGATGTGGCCCCGGCGGTCCTCGCCTGGGCCGCCGTGGGTGAGGCCACCGCCGCCGTCCTCACCGCCGCCGGGATCGACGAGGTCTTCGTCCCCTCCGAGTCCACCGGCGCCGCCCTCGCCCGTGAGCTGCCGATCCGGCCCGGCGACCGGGTCCTGGTCCCGCACGCGGACATCGCCGATCGGGCCCTCGCCGAGACGCTGCGCGAGCGCGGCGCGTCGGTCACCGATGTCGTCGCCTACGAGACCCGCGAGGCGCCCAGGTCGTCCCGCCCGCTGCTCGCGGCGGCGCTCGACGACGGACCCGTGGACGTGCTGGTGCTCACCAGCGGCTCGACCGCGCGCGGCCTGCTGGCGCTGGCGAGCGACGAGGACCGGACCCGGCTCCTCGCCACGCCGGTGATCACCGGTGGGCCGGCCACCTTCGCCGTCGCCCGCGAGCTGGGCTTCGACACGGTGCTCCAGGCGGGCTCGCCCGGCGCACACGCCCTCGCCACGTTCACCGCCGCCGCGCTGGGCGTGGGACCCCCCGCCACCGCCCCCACTGGAGATACCCGATGAGCCTGATCGCCGATACCGCGGCGACTGCCGACCCTGACCCCGCGCACCGCCTCCGGCGCACCCGCCGGACCGAGACCCTGCGCTCGTTCGTCCGCGAGACCTGGATCCACCCGCGCCAGCTGGTGGCCCCCATGTTCGTGACTCCAGGCCGCGGCCTGCGCGAGCCCGTCGGCTCCATGCCCGGCGTGGAGCGCGTCTCCCCGGACGAGGCGCTGCGGGACGCCGGGTCCCTCGCCGCGCTCGGCATCGGTGGGCTGATCCTGTTCGGCCTGCCGTCCCGGAAGGACGACGCGGGATCCGGCGGCTGGGTCCCGGACGGCATCGTCCAGGAGACCCTGCGCCGGCTGCGGGACGCGGACCTGGACCTGGTGCTGATCGCGGACACGTGTCTGTGCGAGTACACCGACCACGGTCACTGCGGTCCGCTCCTCCCCGACGGCCGCGTGGACAACGACGCCGCGATCGACCTGTACGGGCGGACGGCCGCCTCGCAGGCCGAGGCCGGCGCGGACATCGTCGCCCCCAGCGGGATGATGGACGGCCAGGTCGCCGCGATCCGCCGTGCGCTGGACGCAGACGGCCACGAGGACGCCGCGATCATGGCCTACGCCGCCAAGACCGCCTCCGCGTTCTACGGCCCGTTCCGCGATGCGGCCGGCTCCACGCCCGCGTTCGGCGACCGGCGCGGCTACCAGATGGATCCCGCCAACGCCCGCGAGGCCATGCGCGAGATGGCGATCGACATCGCCGAAGGCGCCGACATGCTGCTGGTCAAGCCCGCGCTGCCGTCGCTCGACATCCTGGCCGCCGCGCGCGCCCGCTTCGACGTCCCGATCGGCGCCTACCAGGTGAGCGGCGAGTATGCGTCCATCGAAGCCGCCGCCGGGCGCGGGTGGCTCGACCGCCGTCGTGCGCTCACGGAGAGCACCGTCTCGATCCTGCGCGCGGGCGCCGGGTTCGTGATCACCTACGCCGCCGCGGACCTCGCGGCCTGGTCCCGGGAGGCCTGACATGACGACATCCACGGGCGATCGCGGCATCGGGCCGGCGCCCGCCGCATCCCGCCAGGAGGACCTGCGGGCGCGTGCCGGCGGCCTGTTCCCGGGCGGCGTCAACAGCCCCGTGCGGGCCTTCCGCTCTGTGGGACGCCCGCCGCTCGTGCTCGATCGGGGCGAGGGGCCGCGCGTCCGCGATGCGGACGGCCGCTGGTACCTCGACTACATCGGCTCGTGGGGTCCGGCCATCCTGGGGCACGCCGCTCCGGCCGTCGTTGCGGCGGTCCGCGAGGCGGCGCTCGACGGGTTCGCCCTGGGCGCCACCGGTCCCCGCGAGGTGGAGCTGGGCGAGCGGGTGCGCGCCGCCATGCCGTCGATGGAGCGGATGCGCTTCGTGTCCTCGGGAACCGAGGCCGTGATGAGCGCGATCCGCCTCGCCCGCGGGGCGACCGGCCGGGACCTGATCGTCAAGTTCGCGGGCGGCTACCACGGCCACGGCGACAGCCTCCTGGTGGAGGCGGGGTCTGGACTCGCGACGCTGGCGATGCCGGGGTCCGCGGGCGTGACCGCGGGTGCGGCGTCGGACACGATCGTCGTCCCGTACAACGACCCGGAGGCAGTGGCGACGGCGTTCCGAACCCACCCGGACCGGATCGCCGCGATCATCGTGGAGCCGGTGGGCGCGAACGTGGGCGTGATCGCCCCGGAGCCGGGCTTCCTCGAGGCGCTCCGTGAGCTGACAAGCGCGAGCGGCGCCCTGCTGATCTTCGACGAGGTCATCACCGGGTTCCGCGTCGCGCGCGGCGGGGCGCAGCAGCGGTACGGGATCGTGCCGGACCTCACGACCCTGGGCAAGATCGTGGGCGGCGGGATGCCAATCGGTGCGTACGGCGGCCGGGCGGACCTGATGGCGCACATCGCGCCGGAGGGCGGCGTGTACCAGGCAGGGACCCTGTCCGGTCACCCGTTGTCCATGGCCGCCGGCATCGCCACCCTGGACCTGCTGACACCCTATGCCTACGAGGTGCTCGAGGGCACCGGTGCGGCGCTCGAGGCCGGCCTCCGGCGGGCGGCCTCCGAGGCGGGGCGCGAGGTCGCGATCTCGCGGGTCGGGTCGCTGCTGACGGTCTTCTTCCGGGCCGGCGTCCCGCGCAACAGCGCCGAGGCGCTGTCAGCGGATCGCGATGCCTACGCTCGCTTCTTCGGCGCGATGCTGGACGAGGGTGTGCTGCTGGCGCCCTCGCAGTTCGAGGCCTGGTTCCTGTCCGTCGCCCACGGCGATGTGGACGTCGGGGCGACGCTCGCGGCTGCGCGGAAGGCGTTCGCTGCATGAGCCCCGAGGCGCGGTATCTCAGCGCGGCCCGCGGACTGCCGGTGGACACCACCCCGGTCTGGTTCATGCGCCAGGCCGGCCGGGCCCTGCCGGAGTACCGCAAGATCCGCGAGCGGGCCACGCTGCTGGAGATCACCCGAGATCCGGCGCTGTGCGCGGAGGTCACGCTGCAGCCGGTCCGCCGCCTGGGCGTGGACGCCGCCATCCTGTTCGCGGACATCACGACGCCGCTCGCCGGTCTCGGCGTGGACTTCGACATCAAGGAGGGTGTCGGCCCCATCATCGAGCACCCGGTCCGGACCATGGCCGACGTGGAGGCCATGCGGCCCTTCGAGCCCGAGGCGGCGGTGGCACCCCTCCTCGAGGCCATCCGTCTGATCCGCGCCGAGTCGCCCGTGCCGCTGATCGGCTTTGCCGGCGCGCCGTTCACGCTCGCCTGCTACCTCGTCGAGGGCGGGCCGTCACGCGACTTCCAGCGGACCAAGCGCCTGATGCATGCCGAGCCCGAGACGTGGGCCACGCTGCTCGACCGGCTCGTGGATGCGACCATCGTCTACCTCTCCGCCCAGATGGCCGCGGGAGCCCAGGCCGTCCAGGTGTTCGACTCCTGGGTCGGCGGCCTGAGCCCGCTGGACTACGAGCGCCGCCTGTGGCCGTGGATGCGCCGGCTGTTCGAGGGCATTGCGCCACTCGGCGTCCCGATCACGCACTTCGGCGTGGGGACCGCCGGGATCCTGGATCTCCAAGCATCGGCCGGCGGCGACGTGATCGGCCTTGACTGGCGGATCGCGCTGGCCGAGGGCCGGCGGCTGGTCGGCGACCGGGCGGTCCAGGGGAACCTGGACCCCGTGCTGCTGCTCGGCCCCTGGGAGGGGGTCGAGGAGGCGGCTCGCTGGGTCCTGGCCCAGAACGACGGGCGGCCAGGCCACATCTTCAACCTGGGCCATGGCGTCCTGCCCGGCACGGACCCCGATCACCTCGCGCGACTCGTCGATCTCGTCCACAACCATGGAGCGTCCCGATGACCACCGATGCCGTCCTCCTGATGGCCTACGGCAGCCCCGACCGGCTCGACCAGGTCGAGGCGTACTACACGGACATCCGCCGCGGCAACCCGCCCCCGCCCCACCTGCTGGAGGAGCTGCTGGACCGCTACCGGGCGATCGGCGGCGGGTCGCCGTTGTCGGGGATCGTGGAGGAGCAGCGGGCCGCGGTGGAGGCGGAGCTGGCCGCGCGCGGGAGGCCGGTTCGCGTCTACGCGGGGATGCGGCACATCGAGCCGCGGATCGGCGACATCGTGAAGGGCATGGTCGCGGACGGCGTCGGGCGGTTCGTGGCGATCGCCCTGGCACCCCAGAAGTCGTCCAACGCCGCCGGCTACCGGCGCGCCGTCGATGCGGCGATCGTGTCCATCACCGACGCCGGCGGTGACGCTCCCGAGGTGATCTTCGTGGACTCGTGGCACGACCAGCCGCGGTTCATCGGGGCGCTGGCGGAGACGACCCGCGAGGCCCTCGCCCGCTTCGACCACCCGTCCCGGGTCCGCGTCATGTTCACCGCCCACAGCCTGCCCGCCCGCGTCGTCGCGGAGGGCGACCCGTATCCCGACGAGCTGGCCAGGACCGCCGCCCTCGTAGCCGCGCAGCTCGGCCTGGACCGCTACGACTTCGCGTTCCAGAGTGCCGGCCGCACCGGCGAGCCGTGGCTGGGCCCGGACATCCTCGATGAGATCCGGCGCCTGGCAGCGGAGGGGGTCACGGAGCTGGTAATCCGGCCGGTGGGCTTCGTCGCGGACCACCTGGAGGTCCTGTTCGACATCGACATCGAGGCCCAGGGCGTCGCGAAGCCCCTGGGTGTGCGCCTGGAGCGCGCCCGCTCGATGAACACCGACCCGACGTTCATCGCCGGCCTTGCCGATATCGCGGCCGAGTCCCTGCGTCCCGCGGCGGTCGCCTGAGCGGCCGGAGGAGATCCCGATGACCACGCCGTCCCTTCCCCGGCACGATCCCGCCCCTTCCGGCCGTCCGGGAGGCCGTCCGGGAGGCCATCCCGGCGGCCGCCCGGGGATCACCGGCGTCGGTGCGGTCCGTGCCGAGGGCTACGTCTACGACCGCGCCCCGATGCTCGTCTACTGGGAGACCACGCTCGCCTGCGGCCTCGCCTGCCGGCACTGCCGCGCCACGGCCCAGGCCGAGCGCAACCCGCTCGAGCTGACCACCGAGGAGGGCTACCGCCTCCTGGACGAGGTGGTCAAGTTCGGCCGTCCGTACCCGCACGTCGTCTTCACCGGGGGCGACCCGCTCAACCGGCCCGACCTCCACGACCTGGTGCGCGCGGCCACGGCGCGGGGGATCGGCGCTTCGCTGGCCCCGGCCGCCACGCCGCTCCTCACCCAGGAGGTCATGGAGAGCCTGAGGGACGCTGGCGTCCAGAACATCTCGCTGTCCCTTGACGGTTCGGATGCGGCGCGCCACGACGGGTTCCGGATGGTCGAAGGGACCTTCGACAAGACCCTCCAGGCGGCGAAGTGGGCGCGTGCCGCCGGCCTCCCGATCCAGGTCAACACCCTGGTCACCGACGAGACGCTGGCGGACCTGCCCGCGATCTACCAGCTCCTGCTGGGCATGGACATCATGCGCTGGAGCCTGTTCATGCTCATCACCACCGGGCGCGGCAGCGACCTGCGCGAGGTGACGCCGGCCCAGTCCGAGAAGCTCAACGGCTGGCTGTTCGGGCTGAGCAAGACGGCGCCGTTCCAGGTCAAGACCACCGAGGCCACCCACTATCGCCGGCTCGCGATCCGCGACATGGAGGCGTCGGGCCTGGACGCGGACGCGATCCTCGCCACCTCCGTCGGCCGCGGCTTCGGCATCCGGGACGGCAACGGAATCGTGTTCGTCAACCACGACGGGACCGTGAACCCATCCGGCTTCCTGCCGATCCCGCTGGGCAGCGTGCGCGAGGCGTCCATCGTGGACCTGTACCGGGATCACCCGGTGATGCGGGATCTCCGCAACCCCGAGGGCTTCAAGGGCCGCTGCGGCGCGTGCGAGTTCGCGCGGGTCTGTGGCGGGTCCCGGGCGCGGGCCTACGCGTGGACGGGCGACCCACTGGAGGCGGATCCGCTCTGCCCGTACGTCCCGTCGGGTTCCGTTGCCCAGTACGGCATGCCGGTCGTGGCCGACGCTTCCCCGGCTGTCTCCGCCAACGCGAAGGCCTGAGAGGGGCCCTGACGATGAGCGTCCTCGTCATCGGCGGCGGCATCACGGGCCTGGTGGCCGCCCGGGCACTCGCGCTCGAGGGCATCCCGGTTACCCTCGCCGAGGCCGACACCCGGCTCGGCGGCAAGGTGGCCACGGAGCGCGTGGACGGGTTCACGATCGAGCACGGCCCGGACTCGTTTCTGGCCGCGCGCCCGGCGGCGATCTCGCTGGTCCGGGAGCTGGGACTCGGCGCCGAGCTCACGGGCACGCTCGATCCACGGGCGGTGTTCATCCGCCACAACGGCTCGCTGGTCCCGATGCCGGAGGGCCTGGGACTCGTCCTGCCGACGAAGGCGATGCCATTTGCGAAGACGCGGCTGTTCTCGTGGCCGGAGAAGGCCCGGATGGCCGTCGACGTGATCACGCCGCGGCGTTTGGGTGCCGACGACGTGGCCGTGGGGACGTTCCTGCGGTCGCGGCTGGGGTCGCCGCTGGTGGACCGCCTCGCCGGGCCGCTGGTGGGCGGGGTCTACGGGACACCGATCGACGAGTTGAGCCTGGACGCGGTGGTGCCGCAGCTGCGCACAGCCGAGCGAGAGCACCGGAGCCTGCTGTTCGCGGGGCTCTCCGATGGGCGGGCCATGCGTCGTGCGGCCGCGGCACGGGCGGCTGCGGCGGCTCGGGCAGAAGCGGCGGCAGAGCGCGGGGCGCCCGGCGCGCTGGGGACGAAGCCGCTCGGGACCTTCGTCTCGCTCCGCGGCGGCATGGACCGGCTGACCGATGCGGTGGTGGCCTCGACGGAGGCGGCGGGCGCAGACCTGCGCACCGGGCTCGCCGTGCGGGGTCTCATGCGGTCCGGGCCCGGGGTCGCGGTGCGGTTCTCCGACGGATCGGCCGCACGCTTCGACGCCGTGATCATCGCCGCCCCGGCGCCCGTGGCCGCGGTCCTGCTCGACGACGAGATTCCGGGTGCCTCGGCCGCCCTCGATGGGATCCCCCACGGGACCAGCATCCTCGTGACGCTGGCTTACTTACGGGAGTCGGTGGGCCACCCCCTGGTCGGTCACGGTTACCTCGTGCCGCCGTCCGAGGGCGGCGCGATCGGCGCCTGCACCTGGACCTCGCAGAAGTGGCCGGACCGGGCGCCCGAGGACGCGGTCCTGCTCCGGGTGTTCGTGCGCGACGAGGGGGCCTGGACCCGCCTGGCGGACGAGGCGCTGGTCGCGGCGGCCCGCGAGGATGTCGAGCGCACGCTCCGGATCACCGGGGAGCCGTGCCTCGTCCGGGTCTCCCGCTGGGAGCATGCGATGCCGCGCTACACGGTGGGACACCTCCGGCGCGTCGCGGCCATCGAGTCCGCGGTGGGCGCCTGGCCGGCGGTGACGGTGACGGGTGCTTCGTACCGCGGTGTCGGGCTGCCGGACTGCGTGACCCAGGGCCAGGCGGCGGCGGCGTCCGTGGCGGCGCGTCTTCGCGCCGAGGCTGCGCCCGCCGAGCTCGAGCCGCGCGTCGCGCGGGCCGTCGCGCTGGCCTGAGGCTGAGTTCAGCTCCTCCCGCCTGCGCCTGGGTCGGTCGCCATACCTCCGTAGACGCCTGCGCGTCGTGTGCGGTGTTCGCAGGTCTTGTCGGGGCGGCCTCCCGCCGCCTTTCACCACGCCCAGGCGTGAGTGGATGCCGAAGCCGGTCCGGCGCGGCTCGAGTACCACCCTGGTGCGTGAACGAAGGACAGAGTGCTTACGCCTGAGCCATCGGCGACGAGGCTGCGCCGGTCGACCGGCGATCGTCACGCCGGCTGCGTCACGCAGGTCTGGAACTCCTACCGCAGCCCAGCCCGCAGTTCCGGGAGCCCCTCCATCGTCTCGACGTCGAACGGCGTCCGGAAGATCAGGATCGGGTGGGCGAAGCCGGCGTCCCGGTAGCGGGCGAGGGTTGCGGCCACCTCCCCGACCGTGCCCCCGGCCGACAGCCCTCGCTCGTCGTCCTGGGGCCGGTGCGCGGCGAGATAGCCCGCCCAGGCGGCCTCGGCCTCCGCGCGGCTGGACCGGATGACCACGTTGAGGTTCACGGTCCGCTCGATCTCGCGCTCGTCGCGGCCCGCCGCCTGGCAGGCCGCCCGCAGGATCGCGTCGGCCGCCGCCACCTCGTCCGGCGTCCCGTAGGCGTTCCACATGTCCGCGGAACGGGCGACCAGGGGTAGCGTCTTCTTCGGCCCCGAGCCCCCGATCAGGACCGGCAGGCGGTCCTGCACCGGACGCGGGGCGCAGAGCGCATCGCTGAACGCGTAGAACCGCCCCTCGTGCGTGACCGTCTCGCCGTCGAGGAGCCGCCGCATCAGCGGCACGGCCTCGACCAG
>CAMTVM010000082.1:0-51412 GCA_947085195.1 uncultured Chloroflexota bacterium | reverse complement strand
TGGGTGCCGATCAGCGAGACCTCGCCCGGGTCGGTGTTCTCGAAGCTCGTCGGTGCGGTCGCGGTGTTGGCGTTCCCAAGCAGGGCGTTTCCCCCATCGGCCGCGCGGACCGCGAGAGGCCGGACGCTCGTGGCCGCGACGGCCGCGGCACCCCCGAGCGCTGCGCCGAGGATGGCCCGCCGGGTGCGGGTGGTGGACGGATCGGATCCCATGGGGCTCCCTCCTGCCGGGGAGGACGTGGCGTCCTCCCCATGTGTCCGCATCCTGACACATCGTTTGCAGGCCGGGAGCATCCACCCCGCATTTCGGGGACTCGACGCCGGTCCAACCGACCCGCGGCGAACCCCGGAAGCATCTCCGGAAGGACCCCCGGATCAGCCGCGGGTGCGGCGCTTCGCCTCCCGGAGGCGGGCCAGGGTGTCCGGCGACGGCGCGGCCGGGGTGGACACGACCGGATCGGAGGTGCTCGACGTGGCTGGGTGCCCTGTCGGCGTGGCTTCGCCGGTCGTCGGCGTGGCTTCGCCGGCCCTCGGCGCCTCGCTCGCCCCCCGTTCCGCCGCCTCACGCAGGATCGCCGTCCGCGCAACCGCAGACCCGGCCCGGTCGCGGGCCGCCAGCATCCCCTCGACGGGCTTCGTGCGTGCCGCCACCCGCCGTCCCCGAACGCGGTCCGAGACCCATCGCCGGCCGTCGGCCAGCTCGCGTCGCCCGACCGACACGCGCCGGAGCGCGATGTCCAGCGGCCAGAGCAGCAGCGCCAGGACCAGCAGCCAGGGCCAGAGATCCGTGAATCGGCTCGTGCTCCGCAGGTCGTGCACCCAGGCTGCAGCTGGCGTCTCCAGCGCGGTACCCCCGGTCGCTGACCGGATGGCGGCCAGCAGGGGCTCGTTCGCGCCCAGCCGGCGGTACTCGGCGGCCGTCGGCGCCACCAGGCCCAGGGTCCGTCCCAGCGCCGCCTCGCCCGGCTTCGTCTGCGTCACGCGCACCGCGTAGGCGCCGCTCTCCAGGGACGCCACGGGTGCCTCGTAGACGCCCGGCGCCACCTGGCTGAGGTCGACGGCCACCGGGGAGAGATCCGGCCCGACGAGGGCCACCCGCGTGGCGTAGAAGTCCCGCGGCGACCCGTCCGATGCCACGCTCTCGACGCGCAGGTAGGTGCGCCCGCCGCGATCCACGAACGCTGCCTCGATGCCGCCGCTTTCCTCGCCGGGGAACGTCCAGCCCACCATCTGGCTGAAGAACTTGCTGAACCCGCTCCAGCCGATCCAGCTCTTCGCCCAGCGCCCCGTGGAGTCGGACGTCCACGCCACCGAGCGCCCGAGGCCGTACTGCCACTGGGCGAGGAGGGGATCGTCGCGTGCGGTGACCAGGACGGTCTGCGCGGCCGGCTTGGCCGTCGTCCCGTTGTAGCCCAGCAGCTGCGGCAGCCCGCCCTCGATCCCGCGCAGGATCGGCGAGGTCGAGGTGAGGATCGGGTAGAACGCCTCCTCCACGATCTGCTGGCCGGAGACCTGCTGGGTCTCCTTGAGGAAGATGTCCGGGATGGATGCCGGGTTGGCCGCGTCGTAGAACCGTCCGCCGCCGTTCTTCGCCAGCTGCTCCAGGAACGGGTTGGACCCGCCGCCCGCGCCGACCGTGGACAGCGTGATGCCGGCGGCCTTCATGTCCTTGAGGATCTGGTCGTATTGCCCGCTGCTGGACCAGCCGTCGGTCAGCAGGATGATGTGGCGCCGGGTAGCGGTCGCGTCCTTGAGCGACTTCACTGCCTGGTCCAGGCCGCCGAAGATGTTGGTCTGGCCGTTCGCCGTGATCCCGGCGATCGAGGCCTGCAGATCCTGCAGCCCGCCGACCGGTGCCGTCTTCACCACCCAGTGGGCGGACTCGTCGAAGGCGACGACGCCCAGCTCGTCCTGCGCGGTGAGAGCGGACGCGGCGCGCAGGATCGCCTCCTTGCCGATGTCCACCTTCTTGACGCCGGCGATCCCGGCGCCGCCGCCCATGCCCCCGTCGAAGGTGTTGCAGTGGCAGGCGTCCATGGAGCCCGACTTGTCGATGACGACGACGAGCGCGACGTCCGGCTGCTTCTGGCGGTCCCGGACGCCCATGTCAACCGGCAACGACTCCTCGAGCGGCGTGTCCGTGTAGCCGCCCGCGCCGTACGCGCTCGGGCCGCCCACCGCCACCAGGCCCCGCCCAAGGTCCCGGACGTACACCTGGAGCGCGGCGAGGGACGCGTCCGAGAGCCGCAGGCGCGGGACGTCGACCAGCACGATCGAGTCGTAGTCGGCGAGGCCGGCGAGGTCGGACGGGAGCGCCTCGGGGATGACGCTGTCAACGTTCTGGCGCTCGGTCTCCAGGGCCGCGACGAGCTGCTTCGCGACGTCCTCGTCACCCCTGACCACCAGGATCCGCGGCTCGCCCTTGACGATCGTGTTGGCGTCTGCGCGGTCGTTCTGGTTGAACGTGTCGCGGCCCGCCTCCACCACGATCCGGAAGCGCAGGAACCCCGGGTCCTTCGGCGTGAACGTGAAGGTGACGCGGTTGGACCCCCTGGCAAGCTCCACGGGCTGGGTCCTGGCCAGCTCGCCGTTGACGAACATGCGGACGGTGGCGGGTTGGTCCACCGTGGACGTGATGTCGCCGGTGACCTCGATCGCCTCGCCCAGGCGCGCGGTGGACGGCCCGGACAGGCGCTCCACGAGGACCTCATCCCGGCCGTCCAGCCCGGTCAGCACCGTCTCGACCCGGATCCCGCGCGCCGCCGCCAGCGACGCCTCGGTCTGCCCGGAGCCGGTGGTGTCGTTGCCGTCCGAGAGCAGGACGATCCGCTTCTGCACATCGTCCGGGAACAGGGCGGTGGCAAGCCTCAGGGCGGCGCCCACGTCGGTCGCGCTCTTGACGGGCGTGGAGGCGAGCCGGTCGATCTCCGCGAGGTCGGACGGCAGCCGCTCCACGAGGGCGTCCCCTCCGAAGGCGACGATGCCGGCGACATCCTCGTCCTCCTTCGCGGCGAGCGACTCGCGGACGTACGCGAGAGCTTCCTGGCGACCCGCGGTCCCCACCGAATCCGAGAGGTCCACGACGAACACGACGGCGAGGCGGTCCACCGGCAGCACCAGTTGCAGCCCCGCCAGGGCGCCGACGAGAGCGGCCAGGAGCGTGACCCGCACCGCGAGCGCCGCCCGCCGGCGGCCCAGGCCCAGGCGGCGCCTGGAGGACAGGTGGAGCGCGATCACGACCGCCAGCAGCGGCACCAGGAGCGCCAGCGCGAGGGGCGCGTCGAACGAGATGCCCATCAGCCGCCCGGTCCCGCAGCCGGTGACGGTCGCAGCCGCGCCGCGATGCCGCGGCGGAGGCGCGCGAGGGTGTCGCGCTCGTACACCATCCACTCGGCGGTCAGCACCAGGAGGGCGACCAGCACGATCGGGATCCAGAGCTCGTCCCGGGCGTTCGGCCGGTCTCCGGCAGCAGCCCCGCTCCCGGGATCGCCGCTGGCGTTCGGGCCGGGGCTCGCGGCCGGCTGCCCGAGCGCCGTCAGCATTGCGATGTCTCCGGGGGCGATGTTGGACTCGTTGACGTCCAGCAGGTCCACGGCGAACCGGGCGGGCGCGTCCGGGTCCGCCGGCCGGACGGTCGGCGACGCACCGGGCGAGCCCGCTGCCGCGGAGGCCGACGGCGATGCCGGAGCCGATGCCGAGACCGATGCTCCGGGTGTCGCGGTGGCGGCCGCGGGGGTGGCGTCCGGGTCGGGGATCCCGGTGACGGTGTACACGCCCAGGAGGTCGGTCCGGGCGAACGTGACGCGGCCGGCGTCCTTCGTGGGGGCCATGAGTTCGTCGGTGCTGCCGTCGGGCCGCTCGACGCGCACGCCGATGGATCCGTGCGGGATGCTGAGGGTGACGGGAGCGCCCGGGGCGATCGCGTCCGCCGGCGTCTCGGAGCCGCCCAGCAGCTCGCCGGCGAGGTTCGCCAGCAGGATCGGGAACGCCACCTGGAGCGGCAGGTCCGATCGTCGCGGCTCGAACGCCATCACGGCGACGGGACGGCCTGCAAGGCTGCCCACGTACAGGAGGGGTGAACCGGCGGGCCCCGGGATGACGGGGCGTGCCCAGGCCGGCAGCACCATCTTCTTCGCCTCGGCGATGTGGACCGTCGTCAGGTCCACGTACCGCAGCACCGGGTCGGACGCGTCCAGCGAGCCGATGCCCGGGTTCGTGAGCGTGCCGGTCACGCTGCCCAGGGCCGACGTCCTCGGCGGGGCGATGGCAAGGATCGGCCGGCCAGGCAGCTCGGCCGGCAGGTAGCCCTCGAAGATCACCAGGTCGAACAGCTCCGGCTTCGTCGCGGGGCCGTACCTGGCGGGGGTGACGCCGTACAGCTCGGTGTCGGGCAGGTAGGACAGGGCCGTCTCGAGGTACGGATCCCCGTCGGAGACCAGCAGCACGGTCCGGAGCGCCGCCGGTGGCACGATCGCCCAGGCCCGGTCGTCCACGGCCAGCATGTCCGCGGCCACGGTGGAGGATTCGTCCTTCGCCGCGAGCCGGACCTCGATGACCGACGCCGGGTGGTCCGGATCGTCGATGTCGTCGATGGAGATGTTCGTCCGGCGCTGGGGGTCGAGCGTGAGCGTCCGCGAGTCCCGCAGCCGGCCGTCCGCGTAGAGCTCCAGGCGGCGCTCCACCAGCTCCAGGCCCAGGTTGGCCACGGACACGAAGGCCGAGTGCGACAGGCCCGACGGCGCGGTCCGGACGGCCAGGGCCACGATCGCCTGGTTGTTCTGGTCGCGCCCGACGCGGAGCACGCGGACCGGCGCCTCGAGCGTCCCGGTCGGGGGTCGTGCGATCGACGCGTCCGTCGCCACCAGGATCTCCGCGTCGCCCGAGCGCGCCGCCAGCGCGGATGCGAGCCGCAGGGCGTCGCCCAGGTCGCCCGTGTCGGAGGTCACGGTGATGCCGGCGATCGCCTGCTTCACGCGACCCAGGTCGGACGTGCCGTTGGTGACCACCCTGGCCGTCCGCCCCGCGGCGATCACGCTCACCTTGCCGCCCGCGGGCAGGTCCCGCAGGGCCTCGAGGGCCAGCGCCTTCGCCGCTTCGAGGCGGTTCGGCGTGACGTCGGTCGCCTGCATCGATGCCGAGGTGTCCACCACCAGCACAATGTCCCGTGCCATGCCCGCGGGCCGCTCGAGGAACGGGCGCGCCGCCAGGAACGCCAGGATCAGCACGAGCAGCAGCTGGAGGAGCAGCAGCAGGCTCCGGCGGAGCTTCTGCCACGGCGCGTTGGCCTCCACGTCCGAAACCAGCTTCTGCCACAGCAGCGTGGACGGCACCACGGCCTCGTCCCGGCGGAGCTTGAGCAGGTACATGGCGATGACGAGCGGGACGAACAGGAGCCCGGCGAGCGCCAGCGGCGTGAGGAACGGCATCGTCCGCCTCTACCCGACGACCCGGCGGCGGCGCAGCTCGGCGAACACGAGGTCCGCCAGCGGCGTGTCCGTCGACAACGGCACGTAGGAGGCCCGGCGCTTCGCGGCGAGGTCGGCCAGCCCCTCCTGCCAGGCGGCCAGGCGCGCCTTGTAGTCGTCGATGGTGGCGAGGTCCACGGTGACGTCGATGCGCTCGCCGCTCTCGCTGTCGACGAGCTTGAGGTCCCCCTCGAGCTGCGGGTCGAGCTCCTCCGGCGACAGGGCGTGGAGCACGATCAGCTCGGAGCCGGTGGCCGCCAGCTCCCGGATGACGCGGTCCGCGCCCGGATCCAGCAGGTCCGAGATCAGCACGATCACGCCGCGGCCCCTCAGCAACGCCGCCGCGTGGCGGGCGCTGGCCACAAGGTCCGTGGGTCCTTCCGCGGGCCGGATCCCCGACAGGTTGGCGAGGAGCCGGAACACGCGCCCGGAGCCGCGCAGGCCGCTCTGCCTCCGGGCCGTGCGGCCGGTGAGCGTCGCCAGGACCACGCGATCCTCGCCGGACAGGGCGATGTAGCCGAGCGCAGCTGCCGCCCGTTTCGCGAACAGCAGCTTCTGGGGCCGCCCGAAGGCCATCGAGGGGCTGGCGTCGAGGAGGAACGTGATCGTGACGTCCTCCTCCTCGATGAACAGCTTGACGAACAGCTTCTCCAGCCGCGCGTAGACATTCCAGTCCAGCTGGCGGAGGTCGTCCCCCAGCGCATAGTCCCGGTAGTCCGCGAACTCCACGGACTGTCCCCGCTTCACGCTCCGCCGGCCGCCCTTGAGCCCGCCCCGGACCGGCTGCTTCATGAGCACCCCGAGGCGCTCGAGCTGCCGCAGGAACCCTTCGTCGAAGACGGTGGGATCCAGCTCGTTGGGCAGGAACGCCCTCGTGCCGGCGGCCTTGCCGGCAAGCGGCGCCTCCGGCGACCGCTCGGCGGACGGCTCGGTCGGCGGCAGGCTGGAGAGCGTCATGGTGAGGGGCTCGCCGTGGCCTGCCTACTCGACGGCGGGCGGCGACACATCGTCCAGGATCGTGCGGACGACGGCCTCCGGGGTGATCCCCTCGGCTTCGCCCTCGAAGTTGAGGATGACCCGGTGGCGCAGGGACGGGAGTGCGGCGGTCCGGACGTCCTCCACGGAAACGTTGAACCGGCCGTCCATGAGCGCCATGATCTTGCCGGCCGCAACGAGGGCCTGGGCGCCGCGGGGTGAGCCGCCGTAGCGCACGTACTGGCGCACCATCGACGGCGCCCGCCTGTTGTCCGGGTGCGTCGCCGACAGGATCGCCACGGCGTAGGCGGTCACGTGCGGGGCGATCGGGACGGCGCGGGCGAGGCGCTGCATCTCCACGATCTCGGAGGCGGTGGCCACAGGCTTCGCAACCGGGGCGTCGGCGCCGGTCGTGCGCTCGACGATCGAGAACAGGTCCTCCTCGTCGGGGAAGGGGACCATGACCTTGAGCAGGAACCGGTCCAGCTGCGCCTCGGGGAGGGGATAGGTTCCCTCCATCTCGAGGGGGTTCTGCGTCGCCAGGACGAAGAACGGCGGATCCAGCACGTAGCGGTTGCGGGCCACGGTCACCTGGTGCTCCTGCATCGCCTCCAGGAGCGAGGACTGGGTCTTGGGCGTCGCGCGGTTGATCTCGTCGGCGAGGACGAGGTTGGCGAAGACCGGCCCCTGCTGGAACCTGAAGACCCGGGCGCCAGCCTCCTCGACCAGGATGTTGGTGCCCGTGATGTCGGCCGGCATGAGGTCAGGCGTGAACTGGATCCGGTTGAACCGGCAGTCGATGACGTCCGCGATGGTCCGCACGAGCAGCGTCTTGCCCAGGCCGGGGACGCCTTCCAGCAGCACGTGGCTGTTGGCGAGCAGTCCGACGAGGGTCTGCCGGACCAGCTCGCGCTGGCCGACGATGACCTTGCCCACCTCGGCCTCGATCGCGCGGGCGCGCTCGGCGAAGACCTCGGGCGCCAGGCGGACCGTGCTCTCCGGGGCGGCGGGGGGCTGGGGGGCGGTGGAAGCGTCCATGGGTCCTCCGGTGGCGCAGCGAGGGGCCGGCGACCCGGCGCCTAGTTGCCGGGATCGAGGGAGCTGAAGTAGTCGCGCACGAAGTCCTTGACCGAGATCGGGACGTAGGAGCGGTCGAGGGTCGTCAGCGCGTAGCTGTAGAAGTCGCTGTAGACCTGCTGATAGGGGACGAACGAGCCGCTGTTGGAGCCCGGACCCTGCTGGTTGCCCTGCTGTGTCTGTCCGTCGCCGCCGGTGCCGGCCACGTAGGACGGATCGCCGGGCTTGCCGAGCCGGTCGAAGGGCGCGAAGACCGAACTCAGGTCCTCGCCGAGCTGTGAGGGCCGGTTGGGGTTGGTGGGTCCACCGGGCTTGCCGGCCGATGTGCCGGTGCCCAGGTGGCTGGCGTTGGAGCCGCCGCTACCAAGCGAGCCGCCCTGGCCCTGACCCTGACCCTGGCCCTGACCCTGACCCTGGCCCTGACCCTGGCCCTGGCCCTGACCCTGGCCCTGGCCCTGACCCTGGCCCTGACCCTGACCCTGACCCTGGCCCTGACCCTGGCCCTGACCCTGGCCCTGACCCTGGCCCTGACCCTGACCCGCGCCGGGTGAGGCTCCGGGGGATCCGCCGGGCTGGCCGGTGCCGGGTTGACCCTGCTGTTTGCCGGGCTCGCCCTGCTTGCCACCAGCGTTCGCGAGGTCGCGGCGCGCGTCCTGCAGGTTCGAGGCAGCGGTACTGAGGTCGCGGTTGATCTGCACTCGCGTCCCGGCGGCGTCGAGCGCCTCTCCCAGCCGGTTGAGCGCCGCCTTGGCGCCCTGGCTGTCGCCCTGGGCCAGGCTGGAGGCGGCATCCTTGAGCGCCTGTCTGGCCGCCCCGTCGGCCGAGCTGGCGGCGCCCTGGAGCTCCGCCAGCTTGCGGGCGAGAGCATCGCGCTCGGCCTTCGTCATGTCGTCGACCTCTTCCGCGAGGTCCTTGAGGTCGTCTCGGGCCTCCCTGGGATCCCCGTCGGGGTTCGCCTGCGGGTTGCCGCTCGCCGTCCTCGAGAGAGAGCGGGAGAGGGACGCGAGCGAGGCTGCCCGCTGCTCGTTGGCCGGGTCCAGTTGGGCCCGCACGTCGTCCTCGACGGCGCCGAGCGCGGCCAGGTTGAGGTCGAGGTCGCCGGGGTTCGTGCGCAATCGCTCGGCCAGCTCGCGGAGGTCCTCGGCCAGCTGGGTTCGAGGATCCTTGGCGTCCGCGCCCTTCCCCTCGAGGTTCCTGGCAACCTCGTCGACGCGCTCCGCCTGGCGCTCCGCCTCCTCGCGCACCTCGCGCTGGGCGATGATCACCTGGTCCTGCGGGTTGGGCAGCAGCACGGCCGGCACCACCAGCGCAAACGCGACGAGCGCGGCCAGCGCCGGACGACGGGAGAGGCGGGGGCGGAACAGCCCCGGGTCCACGGTCCGCAGGCGGGTCAGCGCGTCACGCCGCTGGCGCCGCACGAACCGTGCCTCGGCGTCGTGGAGGTCGAAGCCGGCCCCGACGGCGATCGTGTCGTCGTCACCGGCCGCGGCGGGACCCGCGGTGGCCGGCATGGAGCCAGCGAAGGCAAGCGCGGACGCGATCGCGTCGCCGGCCCCGCCCTCGGCGTCCACCGCAAGGGCCGTCTCGCCCAGGGTCGGGCGGGCCCGCACCACGATCACGAGCAGGGCGAGCAGCCCCAGGCCCGGGAGCCCCAGCGCGACGAGCGGGGCGTACTCGAGCGGCAACAGCCGCTGCAGGACCGCCAGGACCAGCTCGGCTGCGGCAACCACCGCAAGCATCATCCATGCACGCCGCACCGCCCGGCGCAGCCAGAGACGACGCCGGTGCGCGGCCAGGCCCGCGCGGATGGCCGCGAGCGACGGGTCGAGCGCCATCCGGAGGGACGCGGGGTCCCCCGGCACGATCAGCCCGGCCACCGGGACAGGGGACCGGCGGCGGGACGGGCGGAAACTCGGCAGCTTCGGCAGGTTCGGCATCACGCGACGCTCCCGGTGGGTCGGCCACGGCGGCGTGGCAGGCGGAGGCGCCAGCGCCGGGTCGGCGATACGAGCTGGGCGGAGAGGACGATGAGGAGGACCGAGACCGCGGCCATCGCGACCAGGCTGCGCGGCCAGTAGCTGTCCCTGGGGGCGCCGAACTGCTGGATCACGCCCCCCGGCTGATCCGCGAAGCCCTGCGTGTTGGTCACGCCGCTGACGATCTGACACGAGGCTCCGAAGCCGGTGTCCGTGCCGCACACGACGTCGATCTGCGCGACGAACGGGTTGAACCACATCAGGGCCTCGGGCGGCCGGCGGCCCAGCGACTCGAGGGGACCGGCATCGCGGGCCGGCTTGTCGGGCAGGACGCCGCTGTTGCCGGTCATCACGGTCCAGAACACGAACAGGAAGGTCGTGCCGGCCGTGAGCGCGATCACGCTCACGAGGTTGATGACCGTGGCCGCCTGGGTTCGCTTCACGAGCGCCGAGACGAACAGCCCGATCGAGCCGAACGCGAAGGCGGTCGCCACGAGCACGACATAGCCCTTGATCATGTCGTCCGGGCCCACGCCGCCGAAGGTGAACACCAGCGCGGTCACCGGGATCGAGGCCAGGAGCAGGAGGAAGACCCAGCCCAGGGCGGACAGGAGCTTGCCCAGGACGATCGCCAGCGAGGAGATGGGCGTGGTCGTCAGCAGGTCCAGGGTCTGCTTCTCGCGCTCAAGGCTGATCGCCCCGGCGGTGGACGCCGGCGCCAGCACCAGGACGATGAGGGTCAGGAGCATGAGCAGGGCCGTGAACATCTGCCGGCCGATCTCGGCCGACGCGGAGAGGGAGCCGCCGAAGCCGCTCGTGTAGGCCCGCTCCGCGATGGATTCGACCATCCAGGCGAAGCCGGCCACGAGCAGGAGGTGGATCGTCAGGATCACGAACGCGCGCCTGCCGCGCATTCGTCCACGGAGCTCCTTGACGCCCACGGCGGCGATGCCCGTGCCGATATCGCGCAGTCCGGCCAGGGGCGGCCGCCTCGTCTTGGTCATGCCGGCACCCCGTTCGAGACCGGGTCGGGCGAGGTGACCTGGAGGAACAGTTCCTCGAGGTCGCTCGCCGCGCGGGAGAAGGTGGCCACCCGCAGGCCGGACCCGACGGCCGCCGCCAGCAGCCGGGAAGAACCCTCGTCGTCGCCGTGGAAGCCGATCTCGACCTGACCATCCTCCAGCAGGTCCGCCGTGACCACGTCGCGCTGGGCCGCGAACCAGTCTCGCGCGGCCTCGAGCGACTCGCGCTCACCGAGGATGCGGATGCGGAACACGGCACCCACCCGGAGCCGGCGCTCGATGTCCGCGACCTTCCCGTGTGCGAGCACGCGGCCGTGGTCGATGATCGCCACCGATGTGCACAGCTCCTCGAGCTCAGGGAGGATGTGGGAGGAGACGAGGATCGTCTTGCCCAGCGAGCGCAACTCCCGCAGCAGTTCCCGGAGCTCGACGCGGGCCCGCGGGTCCAGGCCGGAGGCCGGCTCGTCGAGGAGCAGGACGGAGGGGTCGTGGACGAGCGCGTGCGCCAGGCACAGGCGCTGCTGCATGCCGCGCGAGAGGCCCTGGACGTAGGCGTCCCGCTTCGGGCCCAGGTCCACCAGCTCGAGCAGGTCGCCGATCATGCGACGGCGCCGATCGGCGCTGATGCCGTAGCAGCGTGCGAAGAAGTCCAGGTACTCCCAGACCTTCATGTCGTCGTAGACGCCGAACGAGTCAGGCATGAACCCGAGGACGCGGCGGACGTCATTCGGGTTCCTCCGGACCGAGGCGCCGGCGATCTCCGCGTCGCCGCTGTCGGGGACGAGCAGGGTGGCCAGGATGCGCAGGATCGTGGTCTTGCCGGCGCCGTTCGGGCCGACCAGGCCGAAGATCTCGCCCTCGGCGATGTCGAGATCCAGGCCGGCGACCGCGAGCGTCCGGTCGTAGCGCCTGACGAGGCCGGTGGCCCGCACGATCCCGGTCATCGGACCGTCCCTTCGAGCACGACGGGGAACTGGAACCCGATGCCGTCCTGGCGCGGGTTGACGAAGCGGACATGGAGCTCGCCGCTGGCCGGGTCGACCCAGCGGTCCGCGTCCGCGAGCGCGTAGGGGGCGCCCTGCCTGAGGTGCTCGAACTGGACCCAGGTGCCGGTCCGGATGTCGAGGACATCCAGCTCCGGCAGGCCGTCCTGGGCGAGGACGCAGCCGTCCGTTCCCGGGTCGCAGCGAACGATCTCCTTGAGCGTGGCGGGCTCGCCCGCCGGCATCGCCGGGTCGCCACCGAACGTCATGGCAAGGGTGACCGACGACGGGTCGAAGGTGCCCTCGAAGGGGATCGGCCGATAGGCGAGGCGCACGTCGCCGGTGCCGAAGCTGATCGACCACGGGTCCTTGCTGAAGAAGTTGGCGTTCACCTCGACGACGCTGGAGCGCAGCAGGTCGTTGCGGAACGCCGACCTGCCCTTGACCGTGAGCGAGAGGGGCACCTGGTACAGGACGTTGGCCTCGCGGCGGACCTGCTGACCCTCGATCTGCAGCGGGATCACCGGGTCCGAGCCCCAGGCGAGGAACATCGCGGAGTCACCCCCCAGCGAGAACGGCATCCCGGTCATCGGGTCGATGGAGATCTGGTCGATGACCGACCGGCGGACGATCATGCGCTGGTCAGCCTCGGACATCGAGACGCCGTTCCAGTTCGGCTGGCCGACGACCTTCTCCGAGAGCGACGTCATGTTGGCCAGGTTGCCGGCGACGGCGAGGTCGACATCCACGGACTGCCCGGGCGGGATGTCACGGAGCTTCACCGCCGACGAGCCGAGCACGACGGCGGGGGCGACGAGGGTCTGGGTCGAGCGGTTCGTGATGGTGCCGATGATCCGGCCGCCCTCGAGCCGGAGTTCCCCGTCGATCACGGGTCCGGTGGCGGCGGCCGCCGCGCGCACCGTGCGCAGGGACCCGAAGCCCACGGACAGGTCCCGAATGCGGGACGGGTCGCCCTGGATGACGTCGAGGGCGCCCACGGCACCGGAGCCGAACACGTCGCCGCTCATGGGGGAGGCAAGGAGCGCATCGCCGGGGACGCGGATCTGGAACGTGGCGCGCGACGGACTGAAGATGCCGAGATACGACTGCACGGTTGCCTGGCCGGTTCCCGGCGCCCCGCGCACGATGGCGACCTCGTGGACGATGACGTCCGAGCCGCGCAGCAGCGACCCGATGCCGAACGAGCCGACCGTGAACACCACGATCAGCGCCGGCACGGTGACCCACGCCCACTCGCGCCGGTCGAGGCGCCGGAGGACGATGTAGTTCACCGGGCCGACCAGCAGGATGTAGCCGAACAGGAGCACCAGCAGGCCGCCGATCGGCGGCAGCGCGAGGCTGGGCAGGTTGGCGACGGCGGCAACGATCGTCGAGTCGTCGGTGAGCGACACGATCCCGCCGGCGCGCGCCGGCAGCAGCCGCCGCCAGAGGGGCGTGTCGATGGTGTCGCCCGCGGCGATCCAGGACGACGTCGGATCGAAGCCGAGCAGCGTCACCGAGCCGGCACCGAAGCGCCGATCCGCCGCGACCACGCGGTCCCCGGAGGTGGCGAGCGAGCGTCCGCCGATCAGCTCGCCGGCGTAGGCGGCCAGGGTCGTCGCGTCCGCCGGTACGTTGCCCAGAAGCGATCGGAGGACCGAGGGGTCGATGTCGAGCGTGCCGGTCGGACGGTACGGGAGCAGGTCGTCCGGAAAGGCGGTCAGAACGTCCGCGCCCGCCGTGCCGCCGATGATCACGAGGCGCCCGCCGCCGGCCACCCAGGTTCGCAGCGCGGCGAGCTGGCCGGGCGTGAGGTCGGCTGCGTCCGTGTCCTGCCAGACCAGGCGGTCGAGGGCCGACCAGGCCTGGACGCGATCGGGCAGGTCGCGGGCGGAGAGCGGGATGATGGTGGGCGCGATGCCGTCCTGGCCAGGCAGGAGGTCCAGCTCGCCGACGACCCTGGCCGGATTCTCCGACACCACGCCGACCATCAGCTGCCGCTGGTCATGGAGGGCGACGGCGACCTTGGCCTCGGCCACCACGGCGTCCCCGCTGACCAGCTGGACGGTCATGTTGCCGCCGAACGTGGGTGGCTGGGCGTAGAGGACGTACTGCTTGCGGGAACCCGTGGCGAGCTCGACGGGGGTCCCGAACCGCGTCCGGGAGTCCACGCCGCCGCTGATCCTCAGTTCGCCGGTCACGGTGGGCCCTGCGTTCTCGACATCGATCGCGACCGCGAACCAGGTCCCGGTGCGCACGTGGCCCTGGAGCAGGGCCCGGGCCGTCATGGTGAACCCTTCCGCCGCCATGACGACCGGGGCGCCGGGGACCAGCACGGCCAGTACGAGGAAGACGGCCGCCAATACGGAGACCGGGCGCAGGGAACGGGGGTTGCGACGAACTGGCACGCGGGCTCCTCGACCTCGGACAGGGGGAAGGTCTGCCCATCGACGCGTGGACCGCCGGAATAGTTGCACCGTGGGGCGCCCCCGATCGCAAACGCGGCCGGTCGCCTCGTGGTGGCCGTCCGACCGCGCCTATCGTACGATGCGGGAGCCCCGGAACCGATCGCCTTGTCTCGTGGCCCACGCAGGACGACCTGCGATCACGGCCGCGCCCGACATCCGCGACCCAGAGGAACTCGTGCCCGACATCAGACCGTTCCGCGCGCTCCGCTACGACCCCGAGGTCGCCGGGGATCCGGCTGCCCTCGTCGCACCCCCGTACGATGTCATCGGCCCGGACCTGCACCGGGAGCTGCTCGCTCGCCACCCGCGCAACTCGGTGCGCCTTGACCTGCCGCAGTCGGAGTCGGGCGAGGATCCGGACGAGCGGTACCGCCGGGTTGCCCGGACCCTTGCTGCGTGGCGCCAGGACGGGACGCTCCGCAAGGACCCGAAGCCCTCCGTGTACGTGTACGAGCAGGCCTACCGGGTGCCGGGCACCACTGTCGAGCGGACGCAGCGAGGGTTCTTCGCCCGCCTCCGCATCGAGCCCTTCGGCCCGGATGGCAGCGTCCTGCCGCACGAGCGCACGCTCACGGGCCCCAAGGAGGACCGCTACCGGCTGCTCCGGGCAACCGGTATCAACACCTCGCCCGTGGTGGGCCTGTTCGAGGACCCGGCTCGCACCGCCGCACCCGCGCTGACCGCGATCACCGTCGGGGTCCCGGCCCTGGACGTCACCGACGACGAGGGTGTCCGCCATCGCGTGTGGGCCGTGCCGGACGCGGGCGAGGGTTCCGTTGCCGCCGCCCTGTGCGCGACCGCGGGGGCCGGCCCCGTGTTCATCGCCGACGGCCACCACCGGTACGAGACCGCGGTGCGCTACCGGGACGAGCGCCGGGCGAACCACACGGGCGAGCAGGATCCCTCCTACGACTTCATCCTGATGCTGTTCCTCGACGCGGCCGACGCCCTGACGGTCCTGCCCACGCATCGCGTCCTCCGGGGGCTGGGCGAGGCAGGGCTGGAGGGGCTCCACGCCGGCCTGTCCCGACTGTTCACCGTCACGGAGACGACGGCGGATGCCCTGGCCAAGCGGTTCGAGGCGGCCGGCGGGCTCACGGGCGGCGAGGGACGGTTCGGGCTGCTGACGCGGAAAGGGGCCTGGCTGCTCGACGCGAGGAGGGAGGCCTTCGCCGGGCTCGGGTCAGGAGGCGCGGCGGTCCGGGCGCTCGACGTCTCGCTGCTGGCCGCCGCGCTGGACGCGCTGCTCGGGATCGACACCGCGGCCGTCGCCGACGGGAGACGGGTCGCCTACACGAAGTCCGTGACCGAGGCGGCGGCGCTCATCGCGGACGGTACCAACGGCGCCGACGCCGGCTTCCTGCTGGAGCCGACGCCGGTGGCATCCATCGTCGCGGTCGCGCGGGACGGCGACGTGATGCCGCCCAAGTCCACCTACTTCTATCCCAAGGCCCTCACCGGGCTCGTGCTCAACCCGCACGAGTGGTAGGGCGCACGACCGAGCGATGACCGACCCCACCTCCTCCGATCGCCTCCTCGCCCGGGCCAACTCCGGCGGCCGCCCCGTCCGGAAGGACGAGATCGAGATCGCCGGCCGCGGCCTGTATGTGGAGTCCTGGCTGCCTGAGCGCCGCTCACGCCGCAGGCCGCTGCTGTTCGTCCACGGGGAGCTGGGCGGCTCGTGGGTGTGGGAGCGCTACCTGCACCACTTCGCGGGCCGCGGCTGGGAGGGCCACGCCCTCAACCTCCGGAACCACTACTGGTCGCAGACGGCGGATCCGGCAACCCTCGATATCGAGTCCTACACCGAGGACGTGATCGCTGCGCTGGACCGGCTGGGCGCGGCCGCGGTCGCGGTGGGGCACGGCCTGGGCGGGCTGCTCGTTCTCAAGGCGATCGAGCGGGCGCCGGTCTCGGCTTACGCGCTGATCGCGCCCGAGCCCCCCAGGGAGCTGCGCGCGCCCGCGCGCCCGTACGTGGTCCGCGACATCCCCGACGCCTACGGGCGGTCCGAGCTCGGCTGGGAGACGCTGCCCGAGCGGCTCACGCGCGAGCACCGGGACCTTACCCTGACCGACGTCCTCCGGATCCAGCACATGCTCGGCCAGAAGGCGTTCGAGTCCGGGCGGGCACGCCGGCAGGTGCTCGCCGGCGTGCCCGTCGATCGTGCTGCACTGCCGGACGTGCCGCGGCTCGTGATCGGGGCCGGGCTGGACACCTACGTCCCGGAGCCCCAGGTGGAGCAGCTGGCCGAGTGGCTGGGGGCGCCCTACGAGCCGTTCGGGGCGCACTCGCACTTCGGGCTGGTGCTCGGCGAGCACAGCTACCTCCAGGTCGCGGAGACCCTGCGCGCCTTCCTCGAGACCAACCGCCTCTGATCCGTCCCACGCCGCATTCCGCCGGACCACCGACGGTTGCGGGCTCGGCGCGGCCCCTGCTATCCTCCGGCCCGGTCGACCTCGTCGGCCGTCTCAGCGCCGCATTCGTCTAGAGGCCCAGGACACCGCCCTCTCAAGGCGGAGACCACCGGTTCGAATCCGGTATGCGGTACCAGTGACTCCACCAGACGCCCCCGGCCGCACCCCGGGGGCGTTCCCCTTCTCCACGCTGAACCGCGCCCTGCACGGCCGCGGCCGCGACGGCCGATGGCCTAGACTCGCCGGGTTCCACCGTCACACCCCGCTGGATGACTTCATGCCGTCGACCCCCGACCGTCGCCTCGTGATCCTCGCCGAGGGCAACTTCGGCTACCACCACGGCAAGACCGCCATGGGCGTGATCCGCTTCGGCCAGGACAAGGTCGTCGCGGTGATCGACTCCACCCAGGCCGGCCGCAACGTTCGCGAGTGGCTGGGTGACTCGGGCCGCTACGACATCCCGATCGTCGGGTCCCTGACCGATGCCCTCGGCTTCGTGCCACGTGCCAACGCGCTGCTGATCGGCATCGCCCCCACTGGCGGTCGCCTGCCGGACGAGTGGCGGGTCATGATCCTGGCGGCCATCCGGTCCGGTCTCGACATCCTTTCCGGCCTGCACACGTTCCTGGGCGACGACCCGGAGTTTGCCGGGGCCGCCCGCTCGGCCGGCGTCCGGATCACGGACTACCGGAGGCCGCCGGAGCGGATGGAGACCGCCGTCGGGCGGCGGCACGAGCCCGGCAAGCGGGTGATCCTGACCGTCGGCACGGACTGCGCCATCGGGAAGATGTCCGTGGCGCTGGAACTCCGGCGCTGCGCCCAGGCGGAGGGGCGGTCCGCCTCATTCGTGCCCACCGGCCAGACCGGGATCATGATCGAGGGCTGGGGTGTGGCGGTGGACCGCGTCGTCGCGGACTTCGTCCAGGGCACCTGCGAGTGGCTGAGCGAGGAAGGCGAGCGGCGCGGGGACTGGGTGATCGTGGAGGGGCAGGGCTCGCTGGACCACCCCGCGTACTCGTCCGTGACCCTGGGACTGATCCACGGCTTCACGCCCCTGGCGATGATCCTGGTGCACATGCCGGGTCTGGACGCCCACGATTTCGACCACCTCCCGGACCGGACGTTCCCCCTCAGGCCGCTGCCCGACTTCATCCGGATCCACGAGGAGATGGCCGGGCTGGTCGCGCCGTCGAAGGTGGTGGCCGTGGCGCTCAACACGTCCCGGATCCCGGACGTGGCCGAGGCCCGGGCCGTGATCGCGGACACGGAGGCCGAGACCGGGCTGCCGTGCGACGACCCGGTGCGGTTCGGTGGGGAGGCGCTGTGGCGCAGGATCGAGACCGCCGTCGACGCTCTGCCGTGGGTGGTCCCCGCGCCGGCTGAAGGGACCCCGGCATGACGCTCTCCATCCGGCTCCGGACCCTGGCGCTGCCGCTGCGCGACCCGTTCGTCATCGCCCGCTCCACGCACGGCGAGGGGCGGACGATCACCACGGTGCTGGCCGAGTTGCGGGACGATGCCGATGGGCCCGACGGGCCGGTCGGGCTTGGCGAGGGCTACCCGGACACCTACTACGGCGAGACGCCGGCCACGATGGCGGCGGTGATCCCGCTGCTGCTCGAGGCCGTGGGTTCGCTGGCGCCGGCCCTTCGGGGCTCCGTCGCCGAGGCGCGGGCTGCCCTGGATGCCGCCGATGATGCGATGGGCGCGACGATCGGCAACCACGGCGGCGCCAAGTGTGCCGTCGACATCGCCCTGCACGACCTGGTGGGCAAGCGCCTGGGGCTGCCGATCCGGGAGCTGCTGGGCATCACGGCGCCGATCCCGCCGACCGACTTCACCCTGGGTATCGACGAGCCGGCCGTGGTGGCGGAGCGCGCGCGACGGGCGTCGGACTTCCCGGCCCTCAAGATCAAGCTGGGCGGCCCGTCCGACCTGGCGACGCTCGAGGCCGTCCGGGCGGTGTACGCCGGCCCGATCCGGGTGGACGCCAACACGGGCTGGACGCCCGATGGCGCCCTGGAACTGCTCCCGGAGCTGGAGCGCCTGGGCGTGGAGCTCATCGAGCAGCCGTTCCCGGCCGGGCGCCTGGACCAGCTGCGCGCGCTCCAGGAGCGATCCTCCCTGCCGCTGGTGGCGGACGAGAGCGCGGTCTTCATCGAGGACCTCGAGGCGCTCGTGGGTGTCGTGGACGGGATCAACGTGAAGCTGGCGAAGTGCGGCGGCATCGGGCCGGCGCGGCGGATGCTGGCGCGGGCAAACGACCTTGGCTTCCGGACCTTCATCGGCTGCATGGAGGAGACGTCGATCGGGATCGCGGCCTCGGCGGCCGTCGCGCCGCTCGCGGAGTGGCTTGACCTCGACGGCTGCCTTCTCCTGGCGGACGACCCGGTGTCCGGTCTGGAGCTCGGGGCGGGCAAGCGATGGCAGCTGGCGGACCGGCCCGGCCTGGGCCTGGAGGTCCGCGCCGGCACGTTCTAGCCGATCCGGCCGCCGTATGGTCCACAGGTTTCGGCCGGTTTCGGGCGACTGTCCACGCATGGTTGCGGGCTGTGGACAAGTCCGTGCGCAACATGGTGGAGAAGCCCCTTCCGGTGCGCCCTCCCGGGTCGTAGCATTCGGGGGTCGCCGGAGCGCGGTGGGGAACCCCGAGGGAGACTGGCCCCGGTGGCGACCCCGACCGATGCGCCGGGGGTCGGGCCCTACCCGCCCCACCACCGGCAGTTCCCGTGTGCCCAGGGAGAGGAGGACCTGTATCGATGCTGCCCGCCGGTACCGTCTGCGCATCGACGCCGGAGGCCGAGGCCTTCGTCCGGTTCTGCTATCAGCGCCGTCGCGTCGGGTGGCCGGAGTTGTATGACGAGATGTGCGCGGTGGCGACGCGGGGCCTCTACCGGGGGATGGGTCACGACGCCCTGGCGGAGATCGGCATCGGGTTCAGCCTGTTCGAGACGCCGCGGCTGGCGGCGCTGGTGACCCGGATCTCGACCGAGGAGCAGGCGGCGCGTCGCGCCGCACGCGCAATGGCGATCGAAGCGGCGCAGGTGAACACCGCGGCGTAGGGACGGGTGCGGACCCATCGGGCGGGACCCATCGGGAACCCCCAACTGGGACGCGCCGCGACCGGCGCGGCCCCGATGGGTCAGGCGCGGATTCGGCGCCGGGCCATCTCGGCCTCGATCTGGCGCTCGGCCTCGACATAGCGGTCGATCTGACCGCGCAGCTGGTTGGCCTCCGGCGTGTAGAGGTGGACCTGCTGCTGGAGGATGTACGACAGCCGCCGGCTCGTCATCCGCACGTGGTCCAGGTTCTTCATCAGGACCAGCGGGTCCATCGAGGCAAGGTCGGACGGGGGGTACATCTGGTTCATCGCGGGGTCATCCTAGCCCAACCGCGGGCGCCGCGGAGGGCCGGTTGGGACGCCGGGCGGTGCATCCATGACCTCGGGAGGGTTCCGGGGACCTGCCCCGGAGCGGGGGATCAGAGCGCCCGGAGCCTCGTGGGCGGCCAGGTCCAGTCCACCGGCAGGGATGCGGACGCCAGCGCCCGGCGGCGCCCGGCCTCGGTCGCCCCGAGGACCAGGATCCGGTCCGTCTTCGTCGCCCGGCCGGCTTCGTCGCCCCACAGGCGCGTCATCTTCCGGTTCGCGGCCACCTCGTCCCGGGCGAGCCCGGCCAGGCGGTAGCCGGCGGGGAAGGCCGCCTCCTCCCACGCGCGTTCGGCCAGTCCGATCCCCGCGGCAGAGGGCTTGCCGCGGTCCATCTCGACCTCGCCGATGACCACCACGGCAATCCCGTCGTCCGCCATCGCCGGCCGGAGGTCCGTCAGCACCTCGCGCAGGAACGCGAGATACGGCTCCCGGTGGTGGGCGTCGTCCAGCGTGGCGTCGATCTCGCGGGCGTCGAAGCCCAGCAGCCAGGTCCGGAGCCAGTTGTAGTAGCCGTACTTGAGCACGCGCAGGTAGGGCGGCGAGGTGATGACCAGGCGGGCGCGGTCCGGCAGGCCTCGGGCGCGGAGGGCGACTCGGGCACGGCGACCGGCCGTTCGCGCGTCGCCCAGGAGCGCCACGCCGGTGGTGGACGGGAGCGGCTGGCGGTACAGGCGGTCCAGCTTGGCGGAGAGGGCATCGAAGACGTCCCGGGCCGGTGCCTCGTAGCCGCCCCGGGCCACGTAATCCCGTACATAGCGCGGGGCCATGCTGAAGGTGTTCGGCATGATCGTCGACAGGTAGGACGGCGTCTTGCCGTGGAGCGCGCCCGCGAGCGCGCCCGCCAGGAACCGGTCCGAGCGGTCGTCGAGGCGCAGGAAGGAGCGGACCAGGAGCAGCTGGCCGAGCGTTCGCGGATGAAAGGCCAGGGCCACCTCGTCGGGGAGGGGCTCCGTGCGGGCATCCGGGCCAGCGCCGCTGCCCGCGGCCGGCACGAAGGCCGAAGGGTGGCCGGGGCGGTGGATCGCGCGCTCGGCCAGGCTCAGCCAGGCCGGTGCGTCCGCGGCCCACTGCAGGCGCAGGGCGGCGAGGCGGGTCCGGGTCTCGGCCGCGGTCGCGGGCTCCAGCTTGGCCGCCGTCAGTACGTGGGCGAGCGGGTTGAGGTCGTTGCCGACGCCGATGCGCCCTTCGGCGGCCGCCTGGAGGGGTGCCGTGCCGCGGCCGGAGAACGGGTCGAACACCACGTCGCCCGGCCGGCTGTAGCGGGCGATGAACGCGTGCACGAGCGAGGCCGGGAAGCTCGCCAGGTACGAGCACATGGGGTGGAGGCTGTGGCCCCAGAGGCGGGCCTGGTCCTTCCACTCCGGCTCCATGGCGAGGGCCGGCAGGGAGCTCGGCAGCTCGAGGGCGAGCTGCCCGGTGGCGAGCGAAGACGTTCGACGGGTCAGGTCGGGCATACCCCTGGCTCGACTGGACCTGCGTGGATTGGGCATCCACGCGAAGGGGCGCGAAGCGTAGCACGCAGGATTCGGCGCCGGGAGTGGAGCGAACGCCGCATCCGCGGGGCCGATGGTCCGGCCCCACCGCGCTAGACTCGGGGCTCGGCGTCCGCCACGCCCCCGTAGCTCAGCGGATAGAGCAGCCGCCTTCTAAGCGGTAGGCCGCAGGTTCGATTCCTGCCGGGGGCGCCACCGTTCCCGTCGTGCCCCGCTTCGATCACTGGGGGTGATCGCCGTGGGAGATAAACCGCCGCGCTCGGGGCCTCCGCCCAACCCGCCCCCGGCCATTGGTCCCTTCGCGCCGGACCGGCAGGCCCACCGCCGCCGCCGACGGGCACCGCGGACTCGGGACGTGCGGCCCCCGGCGTCGACGCAGAAGTCCCGTAGCATCGAGAAGTCCCGTAGCATCGACTTGACGGGTCAGACAAACTCATTCGTACGCCATCGACTGCGCGCCCGCGTCCCCGTCGGGCTCCAGGATCCCCGGAGGAGGCCTCATGCCCGCCCTGTACGCCAAGCCTTCGCCGCCGACGGACGACAAGCGCTGGAAGATCGTGGATACGCGGATGCGGCGCATGGGCGACCGTCCGGCGGCCCTGATCGAGGCCCTGCACGCGGCGCAGGAGGCCTTCGGCTACCTGGACGAGGGTGCGCTCCATTACGTGGGCGACACCCTCGGCGTGCCGCCCTCGCGGGTCTACGGCGTGGCGACGTTCTACTCCTTCTTCGTCCTCAAGCCGCAGGGCGAGCACACGTGCGTCGTGTGCACCGGGACCGCCTGCTACATCAACGGCGCAAAGGACATCCTGGCCGGCCTCCACCGGGAGCTCGGCGTCAGGCCCAAGGAGACGACCGCGGACGGGAAGGTCTCGCTGCTGACGGCACGCTGCGTGGGTGCCTGCAGCCTGGCGCCGGCCGTGATCATCGACGGCGAGGTCAGGGGCAAGGTGAGTGCGGGCGACCTCATCGCCCAGCTGGAGGCGATGTGAGCGAGCAGCCGGTCGCGGCGCGACCCATCCGTCGTCGCGTGGTCACGGAGGAAGTCCACGAGGGGCCCGTGCGCGCCCATGCCTACGTGTGCGAGGCGGCGAGCTGCCTGTCCGCCCAGAGCCACGACCTCATGCTGCGCATCGGCGAGACGGCCGCGGAGGCGGGTCTCTCCGATGTCGTCGTCAAGCGCGTCGGCTGCCTCGGCCTGTGCGCGGCCGGCCCGCTGGTCGAGATCCCGGAGACCGGCCAGCTCTTCGAGCGCCTGACCCCGGCCGATGCCGGGACCGTCGTCGCGGCGCTGAAGGCGGTCAGGCCCACCGACGAGCGCCGGCCCCAGGGTCCGTTCTTCGAAAAGCAGCTCCGGGTGGCCACCGAGAACATGGGCCGGATCGACCCGGAGAGCCTCGAGGACTACGTCGAGCGGGGCGGCTTCGAGGCCCTCCGCAAGGTCCTCACCGAGATGACCTCGTCCGAGGTCCGCGACGAGATCACGAGGAGCAGCCTGCGCGGCCGCGGCGGGGCCGGGTTTCCGACGGGCCTCAAGTGGACGACCGTGGCCAAGGCCGAGGGCAAGCAGAAGTACGTCATCTGCAACGCCGACGAGGGCGACCCCGGTGCGTTCATGGACCGCAGTGTCCTCGAGAGCGACCCGTACCGCATCCTCGAGGGCATGGCGATCGCGGCCTTCGCCGTCCACGCCACGGAGGGCTACATCTACTGCCGGGCGGAGTACCCGCTCGCGGTGGCCCGCCTGCGCACCGCCATCCGGAACGCGCAGCGGGCCGGGTTCCTGGGCGTCGGCATCAACGACACTTCCTTCAGCTTCGACGTCCAGATCCGGCTCGGCGCCGGCGCCTTCGTGTGCGGCGAGGAGACGGCCCTGATCGCCTCCATCGAGGGCAAGCGCGGCACTCCGCGACCCAGACCGCCGTACCCGGCGGTCGAGGGCCTGTTCGACTGCCCGACCCTCATCAACAACGTCGAGACCTTCGCCAACGTGCCCACGATCATCCGCAAGGGCGCGGACTGGTACGCGGACATCGGCATCGGCAAGAGCAAGGGCACCAAGGTGTTCGCGCTGGCCGGCCGGATCGTCAACACGGGCCTCGTGGAGGTCCCGATGGGGATGTCCCTCCGAGAGATCATCTACGACATCGGCGGCGGGATCATCGACGGGCGGCCGTTCAAGGCCGTCCAGACCGGCGGGCCGTCCGGCGGCTGCATCCCGGCCCAGCACCTGGACATCCCTGTCAGCTACGAATCCCTGATCGAGCTCGGCTCGTTCATGGGCTCCGGCGGCATGATCGTCATGGACGACACCTCGTGCATGGTGGACGTGGCCAAGTACTTCATGGACTTCTGCCGCGACGAGTCCTGCGGCAAGTGCGTCCCGTGCCGCGTGGGCACGACCCAGCTGTGGATGCTCCTTGACCAGATCACGCAGGGCCGGGCCACGATGGCCGACCTGGCCCAGCTGGAGCGACTGGCCGGGATCGTCGCGCGGATGTCCCTCTGTGGCCTGGGTCAGGGCGCCCCCAACCCGATCTTCAGCACGCTGCGCTACTTCCGGGACGAGTACCTCGCGCACATCGTGGACAAGGTCTGTCCGGCCGGCGTCTGCACGATCGAGCAGCCGGCGGAGGTGATGGCATGACGAAGACCGTCTACACCCTGACCATCGACGGCAGGGACGTGGCCGGCACGCAGGGCCAGACGATCATGGACGTGGCCGAGGAGAACGGGATCGACATCCCGGGGCTCTGCCACCTGCCGGGCATCCACGACCGCGGCGCCTGTCGCCTGTGCGTGGTGGAGATCGCCGGCTCGCCCAAGCTGGCCGCCGCCTGCGTCACGCAGATCGCGGAGGGCATGGCAGTCACGGCGCATTCGGAGACGCTGCAGGAGTACCGCCGCGCCGCGACGGAGATGATCTTCCTGGAGCGGAACCACGTCTGCTCCGTGTGCGTGGCCAACAACCACTGCGAGCTGCAGGGTCTCGCCGACGACCTGCAGCTGACCCACTTCGAGCTGCCGCGGATCATGCCCAAGGTCGACATTGACGCCAGCCACAAGCTGTTCGCGATCGACCACAACCGCTGCATCCTGTGCCTGCGCTGCGTCCGCGTCTGCGACGAGATTGAGGGCGCGCACACCTGGGACGTGATGCACCGGGGCCTCGAGACCCGCGTCCAGACGGACATGGGGATCCCCTGGGGCGAGTCACCGACCTGTACGAGCTGCGGCAAGTGCGTCCAGGTCTGCCCCACCGGGGCCCTGTTCGAGAAGGGCCGGCCGGTGGCTTCCGGCAGCAAGACCAGGCGCCCGTTCCTGCCGTGGCTGCGGGTCCGCCAGGAGGAGCGAGGCCTGTGAGCAAGCCGCGTGTCGCCACCGTCTGGCTCGATGGCTGCTCAGGCTGCCACATGTCCCTGATCGACATGGACGAGCGGCTGCTGGACATCTTCGAGCGCGCCGACCTGGTCTACGGGCCGCTGGTCGACATCAAGGAGTTCCCCGAGGACGTGGACGTGTGCCTCGTCGAGGGGGCGGTCTCCAGCGAGGAGGATCTGCACAGGATCCGTCAGGTCCGGGAGCGGACGAAGGTCCTGGTCGCGTTCGGCGACTGTGCCGTGACGTCCAACGTGCCCGGCATGCGCAACCCGATCGGCGTCGCGCCGCTGATGGACCGGGCGTACCGCGAGAACGTGACCCTCAACCCGCAGGTGCCCACGCAATGGGTGCCGGCGCTCCTGCCCACCTCGGAGCCCATCAACCGCGTCGTCCCCGTGGACATCTTCCTGCCCGGCTGTCCGCCCCACGCGGACCTCATCTATACCCTGCTCGACGACCTGCTGTCCGGCCGCACCCCCGCGGTTGCCGGCGCCCGGTTCGGGCGCTGACGGGGAGCCCGCCATGAGCCAGACCATCGTCATCGACCCGGTCACGCGGATCGAAGGCCACTCCCGGATCACCATCCAGCTCGACGACCGGGGCGAGGTCGTCGACGCGCACTTCCATGTCACGCAGTTCCGCGGCTTCGAACGGATCACCCAGGGGCGCCCGGTCCACGAGATGCCGGCGCTCATGGCCCGCATCTGCGGAATCTGCCCGGTGAGCCATCTCATCGCCTCCGCCAAGGCGGTGGACGACATCATGGCCGTGGAGCCGACGCCCACCGGCGCCGACCTGCGACGGATCATCAACCTGGGCCAGATCGTCCAGAGCAACGCGCTGTCGTTCTTCCACCTCTCGTCGCCGGACCTCCTGTTCGGCTTCGACGGGGACCCGGCCGTGCGCAACATCATCGGCGTCGCCCGGAAGCACCCGGAGCTCGCCCGGGACGGCATCGGGCTGCGCAGGTGGGGCCAGCAGATCATCGAGTGGCTGGGCGGCAAGCGGATCCACCCCGAGGGGATCGTCCCCGGCGGCGTGGCCTTCCAGCTCACCGCCGAGGTCCGGGACCGGATCCTGGCCGGCGTTCCCGAGGCGATCGCCGCCGTCGAGCGTGCCATCGCCTGGTACAAGACCGACATGCTGCGCTGGGAGGAGGAGGCCGCCACATTCGGCAACTTCCGTTCCGCGTTCATGGGCCTGGTGGACCGCCATGGCAACGTGGACCACTACGGTGGCTGGTTGCGGGTCGTGGATGCCGACGGCCACCACCTCGCCGACAAGGTGGATCCGAAGACCTTCAACGACTACATCGGCGAGGCCGTGGAGCCCTGGTCCTACCTGAAGTCGACCTACTGGAAGCCGATGGGCTACCCGGACGGCCTGTACCGCGTGGGCCCGCTGGCGCGGCTCAACGTGGCCGAGCGGACCGGCACGCCGCGTGCCGACGAGGAGCTGGAGAAGTTCCGCTGGCGCGTCGGCCGGATCGCCAGCTCCTCCTTCCACTACCACTACGCACGGCTCATCGACACGCTCCATGCCATCGAGAAGATCGACCTGCTCCTGCGCGGGCCCGAGATCCTCTCGCACCACGTGCGGTCCGTCGCCGGCATCAACCGTCACGAGGGCATCGGCGTCTCCGAGGCTCCCCGCGGCACCCTGATGCACCACTACAAGGTGGACGACAACGGTCTCGTGGAGTGGGTGAACCTCGTCATCGCCACGGGTCACAACAACATGGCGATGAACCGGGCGGTCCTCCAGGTGGCCCGCAAGCACGTGAAGGCGGACCGTCTGGAGGAGGGCATGCTCAACCGGGTGGAGGCAGTCATCCGCTGCTACGACCCGTGCCTGTCCTGTTCCACGCACGCGCTCGGCCAGATGGCGCTGCGGGTGCAGCTGCTCGCTCCGGATGGCACGGTCCTGTCAGAGCTGGCGCGATGACGATGGCCGCCATGGGCGGCGTCCTGGTCGTGGGCTACGGCAACGAGCTGCGGTCCGACGACGGCATCGGCCCCGCAGTGGTGGCGCATCTTGCGCATGACCGGAGGTTCCGGGACGTGGACGTGCGCGCGGCGCACCAGCTCACCCCGGAGCTGGCCCTCGACGCGAGCGGCGCCGCGCTGCTGGTGCTGGTGGATGCCGCGACGGACGCCCCGGCGGGGGAGGTGGCCGTGCGCCGGCTGGACCCGGGTGAGGCGGCCGGCGACGTCCTGACCCACCACGTGGACCCGGCGGGCCTGGTCGGGCTGGCGCGCGAGCTCTGGGGCGCGGCACCCCCGGTGGTGATCGTCAGTGTCGGCGTCGCGTCCCTGGACGTCGGCGACCGTCTGTCGCCCGCCGTCGAAGCGGCGATCCCGAGGGCCGCGGATGCCGTCGCCCTCGCCATCGAGGAGCATCGCCGTGCATGAGGTATCGCTCGTCGCGGAGCTGGTCGAGGTGGCGGAGGTCCGGGCCGGCGGCGCTCCGGTGTCGCTCGTCCGGGTGCGCCATGCCACCACGATCCCGGCGGACGTCCTGCGCCAGGCGTTCGAGATGCTCACCGAGTCGGGGCCGCTGGCCGGCGCGACCCTTGATCTCGAGCCGTTCGACGTCCGGCTCGCCTGCGCCTGCGGGTTCAGTGGCGCCCTGGGCCACGACGACATGGTGGGGGGCTCGATGGCCGTCTGCCCGGCCTGCAGCGAGGTGGCCCAGCTGCCACCGACGGCCGAGCTGGAACTGCTCGAGGTGCGTCTCACCGGTCCGGGCCTCTGAGCGCAACCCTCCGACCCACAACTCCACTGGATGCTGGCGGACCTCCGCTGGTACCACCGGGTGGACGAGAGTACGGCTTGTCGGAGCCGCCCCGGACTACGACACTCCTGTCAACAGCGAGCCGGACCCCACCGAAGTGCCCTCCACGGGATCGCCCGGCTCACGGTGACAGAAAAGGAAGTCGAATGGCGTCCATGGCGATCCACAACCTCGGACCGATGCTCACGGCGAGCGAGGTGGCCGAGATGCTCCACCTCCACGTGAACACGGTGAAGCGCCTCGGTGACCGCGGCGAGCTCCCGTACTACCGCGTCTGCAAGCGCGGTGACCGGCGCTTCCGGCTTGACGACGTGATGGCGTTCCTCACCCGGAACCGCTGAACCCCCGGGATCTCAGCCCCGCAGGGCGCGCTCGAAGATCCTCAGGGCCTCCTCGACCTCGGAGACCGTCACGTCCAGCGGCGGAATCCAGCGGATCACCTGGTGGTGGATGCCGCAACTGAGGAGCAGGAGCCCGGCGTCGCTCGCCCGGGTCGCCACGGCCTCTGCCATCGGTCCGTCCGGCTCACGGGTCCCGCGGTCCTTCACGAACTCCACCCCGATCATCAGGCCGGGTCCGCGCACGTCCCCGATGATCGGGAAGTCCGCCATCAGCTCCCGCAGGCCGCCGGACAGCTCCGCGCCGCGCGCCCGGGCGTTGGCGACCAGGTCCTCGCCACGGATCGTCTCCAGCACCGCTACGCCGGCCGCGCAGGCCACGGGGTTGCCGCCGTACGTGGTCCCGTGGGCGCCCCGCCCCCATCGCTCCTGGAGCGCCCTGCTGGTCACGATCGCCGAGAGCGGCAGGCCGTTGGCAATCGCCTTGGCGACGCAGACCACGTCCGGGACGATCCCGGCGTGCTCGAACGCCCACATTGCGCCCGTCCGGCCGAAGCCCGACTGGACCTCGTCCGCGATGAGCAGGATTCCGTGCTCGTCGCAGATCGCCCGCAACGCCCGCAGGAAGGCCGGCGGCGCCGGGTAGTAGCCGCCCTCGCCCTGGACGCACTCGATGAGGACCGCGGCCACCTCGGACGGAGCGACCGTCGTCGCCAGCAGGTCGTCCAGGTGTGCCAGGCACGCCTCGGAGGCCGCCTCCTCGTCATCGTCGAAGTCCCGGTAGGCGGCGGGGTAGGGCAGCTGGTAGATCGAGGGCAACAGCGGCTCGTAGCCGCGGCGGTAGTTGATGCTGGAGCTGGTGACGCTGGTCGCGCCGATCGTGCGCCCGTGGAAGGCGCCCCGGAAGGCGAGGATGGCCGGCCGCCCGGTCACGCGCCGCGCCAGCTTGATTGCGCCGTCGATGGTCTCCGAGCCCGAGTTGAGGAACAGGACCGCGTCAAGCGGATCCGGGAACGCGTCGGCCAGCATCCGGGCGAGCCTGACCGTGGACGCTGCGAAGCCGATCGCGTGCACGGGGCCGATGAGCTTGTCCACCTGGGCGTGGATGGCCGCCGTCACGCGCGGGTGGGTGTGTCCGAGCGCCGTGACGGCGATGCCGTTGGCGAAGTCGAGGTACGCCCTGCCGGCGGTGTCGTAGAGCCGATGGCCGATCCCATGGGACCAGCTGCGGTCCATGTACCGGCCGAGCACCGGCGACATGTTGGGGGCCGCCAGGGCGGCGAGGTCGAGGGCGTCAGAGGCGTCGTTGGTGTCCACGGGCCGAGTATAGGGAGCGTGCACGCAGCCGGGTGGTGACCCCAGCCCGGCGGTACCATGACAGCACGTCCGCCCCGTCCGCCCCGTCCGCCCGCCCCGCGGGCCCCTACGTCGAGGCCTGCACCGTGATCGACTTCACCCTGACCGACGAGAACAAGCTCGTCCGCGACGCCGCCCGGGCGTTCGCCGAGGCGGAGATCCTGCCCCACATCCGCGACTGGGACGAGAAGGGCGAGGTTCACCGCGAGGTCTTCGCGAAGATGGCCGAGATGGGGTTCCTGGGAGCGCCCATCCCGGAGCAGTACGGCGGCTCGGGCATGGACTACATCAGCTTCGCGCTGCTGTGCGAGGAGCTGGAGCGCGCCGACACGGCGTTTCGCGTGGTCCAGAGCGTCCACGTGGGGCTCAACAGCCTGACGCTCCTGCAGTGGGGGACCGAGGAGCAGCGCCAGCGCTGGCTGGTGCCCCAGGCGAAGGGCGAGAAGCTGGCCACGTTCGGCCTCACGGAGCCGGGCGTCGGCACGGATGCCGCCGCGCTGGCCACCACGGCGCGCCGCGACGGCGACAGCTACGTGCTCAACGGGCACAAGATCTGGATCAGCCTCGCGGACCTGGCGGACCATTTCCTGGTCTTCGCCACCGTGGACAGGGCGAAGAAGCACAAGGGCATCACGGCGTTCGTGGTGGAGCGCGGCATGCCCGGCCTGACCACGGGTACCCTCCACGGCAAGCTCGGGATCAGGGCCGGGAACACGGGGCTGATCGACTTCGAGAACCTCCGCGTCCCGGTTGAGAATCGGATCGGCGAGGAGGGGGAGGGCTTCCTGGTCGCGATGAGCGCCATCGACCAGGGCCGGTTCACGGTGGCTGCGGGTGCGGTCGGGCTCGCACAGGCGTGCCTCGACGCGTCGCTCAAGTACGCCCACGAGCGTGAGACCTTCGGCCAGGAGATCGGCCGGCACCAGCTGGTCCAGCAGATGATCGCCAACATGGCGAAGGGCACCGAGATCGGGCGGCTGCTGGTCTGGCAGGCTGGCGCGCTCAAGAACCGCGGGCTGCGCAACACGCGTGAGACGTCCCTCGCGAAGTGGCACGCGACGGACCACTCCGTGCAGGCGGCCCTGGACGCGATCCAGATCCACGGCGCCAACGGCTACTCGAACGAGTTCCCGGTGGAGCGGTACCTGCGCAACTCCAAGGCCGCGGTCATCTACGAGGGCACGAGCCAGCTGCACACGCTGATCCAGGCCGACTACGCCCTGGGCTACCGGGCGGATCGGCCGCTGCGCTGCGAGCCGTGGCCGGCCCAGGGGTTCGAGCGGGGGTAGCGCGCAGACCCGGCGGGCCGGCGCCCACCGGGCCCACGTCCGTTTCACAGGAGGGCGATCCGTGACCGATCCCCAGGGCCCCACCCCGACGGCCCCGACCATCGAGGAGCTGGAGGGCGAGGAGCGCCGGCTGGTGCTGCCGGCTGCGGATCTGGCCACGCTCCATGCGCTCGGGCGTCTCCTGTACGACGCGGCCGTCGAGCGGGGCCTCCCGCTGACCATCCAGATCCGCCGGGGAGAGCGGCTGGTCTTCTCCGCCTCGGCCCCGGGGAGCACGGCCGTGAACGAGCGGTGGGCCGCCCGCAAGGCCCGCGTGGTCGGGCTCTTCGAGCACAGCTCGCTGTTGGTCCGCCGCATCCATGAGCGGGACGATATCGACGTCAACGTCACCCATTCGCTGCCGGTCGAGCGGTACGCGGCCCACGGTGGCGCCTTCCCGCTGCGCGTTGCCAACGTCGGCTTCGTCGGGAGCGTGGTGGTCTCCGGGCTCCCCCAGGTGGAGGATCACGTCTTCGTGGTGGAAGGGCTCGAGGCGTTCCTCGCGGGTCGCTGACGAGTCGGACGGTCGCTGACGGCGGCCGCGGACGGTCGGGCGGTCACCGCCTGACCCGGACCTCCGTTCAGCCGCCCGGCGCCTCGGCGGTCACGGGCGCGACCTCGCGCCCGGGCGTCCTCGCGCTGCGGGCGCGGGCCGTGACGATCAGCGCCACCGCGAACACGATCACCGCGGCTGCGACCGCCGTGCGCGCCGTGAGCGGCTCGTCCAGGACCAGCCAGCCGAGGATGACCGCCACCACGGGGTTGACGTAGGCGTAGGTGGCGATCCGACCCAGCGGGGCCACCGTGAGCAGCCAGGCGTAGGTCGTGAACCCGACGAGGCTCCCGATCACCACCAGGTAGCCGATCCCGAACCAGCTGGTTGCCGAGACGGCCGCGCGACGAGGCCGGTGCCACCGAGGAGCAGACAGGTGCCCACGATCGAGGCGTCGCGCAGCTGCACGGCAGACGGGCGGCAGATGGCCCGGCGCTCGCGCAGGGCCATCCCGCCCGCGAGCAGAACCCCGGCCGGCACGAAGCGCAGGAAGCCCATCACGAACGGCGGCACGGTGTCGATGGCGAGCTTCATGCCCAGGTAGGTCGAGCCCCAGACAAGGTAGAGCACGATGAGGCCGGTCCAGACGGCGAGGGGACTGGCGGTCTGGCGCACTACGCCTCCGTCTCGATGGCGGTGGGCCGGCATACCTTGCACGGCCGGTACCCGGCGCCTGCGGCGTCGCCCAGGGAACGGAACGAGATGCGGTAGCGGTCCTGCGTCCGCCGGGCGTGACGGCAGGTGGGCCAGCAGACGATCCTGGTGGTCGTCGAGCCGGCGAGGCGCTCCCCGCGTCGGGCGGCATCCTCCAGCGCGTCCGGGTCCAGGCCCTCCGCTGCCAGGATCGTCCGCTTGTTGCCGGGTCCGCCCAGGCTGTACTGGCCGATGGTGCCGTCGGTGCGGACGACGCGGTGGCAGGGGACGATGAGGGGCACGGGGTTGTGGCCCAGTGCCGTGCCCACCGCACGCACCGCCTTCGGTCGCCCGATCTCCGCGGCGATCCAGCCATAGGGGCGGACCTCGCCGCGCGGGATCTCCAGCGCCTTGGTCCAGACGGCGACCTCGAACTCGGTCCGGTCGCGCAGGTCCAGCGGGATCCTGACCCGCCGCTCCCCGGCGAGGCGGCGCACGATGGCATCGGCCAGGTGATCGGGGAGAGCGGCGGCCAGCGTGGTGCGGCGACCACACTGGGCCTGGTGGCGGATCACGGCGGCCGGCCCGTCATCGGCGAGGTCCACCTCGCTGACGCCGCGGCCGTTCCAGGCGACCCACAGCTGCCCGATCGGCGAGTCGAAGGGAGCCATGCGGTCCGCCAGGCCCACCTCCACCAGGACGTCTTCCGCGACGTGGGCGGGCGCGGCGACGGTGAGGGAGGAGAGCGCGCCCGGCGCGTCGTCGGCATCCACGGCGTGAACGTGACGGGTCATGCGATCAGCTCCTCGAGTCCGGTGCCTGCCGCCGCGACGCGCAGCATGGCCAGGCCGCGGTGGACCTGTGCCTTCAGCGTGCCCTCGGGGCGGCCGAGCACCGATGACAGCTCGGCGTAGGAAAGGTCGGCGACGTGGCGCAGGACGACCGGTATCCGGTAGCGCTCCGGGAGCGCGGCGAGCAGCGCCCCCAGCCGATCGCGCCGTTCCGCGAGGACGATCAGCCCGGCGGGATCCGTCGAGGCGTCTGCCGCGGGCCCGGACCCGCCCTCGACGAGGGGGGCCAGCGGTGTCGTGAGCGGAACGTGGCGGCGGACCCGGTTCCGGCACAGGTTCACGACGATCGTTGCCAGCCAGCCGCGGAGTCGGAGTTCCCGGATGCGCTCGGGGGGCCAGCCTCCGAGCGCCCGGTAGGCCCTGACCAGCGCGTCCTGCGCCACCTCCTCCGCATCCTGGGAATTGCCCAGCACGCGCAGCGCGATCGCATGGCAGCGGTCCACGTGGGCGTGCACGAGGGCCTCGAAGGTGCCGTCGAGGTCCCGGGCCAGGCGTTCGGCGAGCTGGGTGTCGTCCATCACCTTCCTCAACACGCTCCGCGGGCCGGCAGTTGCACGCTGCAGCAGGTGACGAGCGCGGGCATCGCGGCTGGGCTCCGGGGTGGCGGCGGACGGGTGGGGGACGCCGATGCTAGCACTCGCGAACGGCAGCCTGATGCCGCCTGCCATCCCGTTGGCGCCCCCACTGGCGTGTCACAATCCGGGCATGCGCCTCGATGACAGCTTCGACGACTTCATCGCGAGTCTCGGCGGCTTCTACCGGACCTGGTACGCCTACGTCGGCCTGGAGCTGGAGCTCTTCCAGCGGCTCCGGGAGGCGGGACCGCAGGGGTTGACCGAGGACGAGCTTGGCCTCCGCACGAGCACGGAGCCCGGGCTGGCCGGCCGGTGGGCGTGGGGAGCCTACGCGCACGATCTGGTCGACATCGCCGATGGCCGGATCCGGCTGCCGGAGGACGTGGCACGGGTGCTGCTCGACGCGGACCGCTCGGAGTACCTGGGCGGTCAGCTCCAGTTCGCCGCGATCGCCAGCCTCGACTACGGGAGCCTCCCGGACGTGTTCCGGACCGGCCGCCCACTCGAGACGCGGCCGGACCGGTATCGCCTGGCGATCGAGCGGCTGACCCTCCAGGACATCGGGGTCTTCTTCCAGGAGGTCCTGGCCACCCTGCCCCAGCTGGTGCTGGACCTGCGCCCGGGCACCCGCATCATGGACGTTCACTGTGGCGGCGGACGGTGGCTGATCGCGATGGCCCGCCGGTTCCCCGGGACCCTCCTCACAGGCGTCGAGTTCGAGGCGGACTCGGTGACCCGTGCCCGGGCCAACGTGGCGGCCGCCGTCCTCTCGGACCGGATCACGATCGAGGCCGGGGACATGGCCGCGGTCGGCCACGCCGCCGAGGCGGACCTCGTCTACTTCCAGTACGCCCTCCACCACCTCGCCGATCCCGCCGCCGCCCTGCGTTCCGCCTGGAGCGCCGTCCGCGCCGGCGGCTGGCTGGTGGCCCTGGACTGGTACCTCCCGTCCGACCCGGACGACGTCCGAACGCGGATGGGGGAGCTGCTCGCCGGCAACCAGCTCGACGAGCTGGTCCAGGGCACGCGCCTGGTCACCCGGTCCGAGGCGCTGGGCTGGTTCGCGGACGCCGGCCTGCCGATGCCCGAACTGATCGACCTGCCGTCTGGCGCCAGCGCGATCGTCGTCCGCCGCTAGCCGTCAGCTGCCAGCGCGATCGTCGTCCGCCGCCAGCCGTCCGCCCGGGTGGGCCGACCCTTATCCCTTCACCTCGAGCGTGCCGGTCATGCTCGGGTGGATCGCGCAGTGGAAGGCGTACGTGCCGGGCACGGTGTACCGGACCACGACCGTCGCGCCCCCGCGGATCGAGCCGCTGGCGCACGTCCCGTCGTCGAACGTGACGGTATGGGGTGCGCTGTCGCTGTTGGTCCAGGCGATGGCCTCGCCGGCCTTGACGGTCAGCCCGGCCGGGAACGCAAAGCCCTTGATCTCGGCGGCGGTGCCCGTGCCATCCGCGATGGTCTCGCAGCCGGCGGCGTTCGCCGTGGGCGGCGTGCTGGGGGGATTGGTCGCGACAGGCGCTTCCGTCGCAGCGGGCGTGGCGGCGGGTGTAGCGGGGGCCACGGGGGCCACGGGGGCCACGGTGGCACCGCCGCCGGAGCAGGCGGCGAGCAGCAGGGCCGTGGCGCCGAGGCCAGCGCCGAGCCCGAGGCGTCGGGTCATGATGTCCTCCTGGGTGAGAGATGGAGCCCGTCGGGACAGACGGCCCGTGCGGGGATCGATACGACCGGGCGCCGCGCGCGGTTTCGGCCGGCCTCCCGGTATCGTGGCCGGGTGACCAGGACCACGGGGATCGACGCGGCCGCCCTGCTCGCCCTTGAGCGACACGAGACCGACGCGCACGCGATCCCTGGCCGCGAGGTGCGGGACCTGGGCGATGCGCTGGTGCTCCACGACCCCCGTGACCCGGATCCGTTCTGGAACCGGATGGCCCGGGTGCGCTGGCCCGCGGATCCAGCCGCCTTCGATCGGCGGCTGACGGAGGCCATGGCGCTGTTCGTCGTGCTCGGCCGGCGCCCGCACGTGTGGCCCTCGCCGGTGCACGCGGAGCCGGCCGACCTTGCCGAGCGCCTGGTCGCGAACGGCTTCCGCGACGGCGGCGGCGGCCACCTCATGGTCCTCGTGGACCGCGAGGCCTGCGGCCCGGTGCGGCCGGGCGAGGCGGGCCACGGCGTGACCCTCCAGGTCATCCGTCGCGCCGCGGATGCCGGTCCTGCGGACGCCGACGAGATGGCCAGGGTGCTCGTTGCGTCGTTCGCGGCGCCCGACACGCGGGTCCCGGAGCTGGCGGCGGACCTGCGGCTGACGATCGACGATCCGCGCATCGTGTTGGCGATCGCCCGAGTGGACGGCGAGCCCGCGTCCGTGGCCAAGGTGACCTCGTTCGATCGCCACACGTACATCTCGTCGGTCGGGACGCTGCCGAGGTTCCGGGGCATGGGGCTTGCGGCCCTCGTCACCCGGCATGCCCTCGCATCGGCGGGCACCCGTGATCGCGCCACCGTCTACCTGGGTGTGTTCAGCGGCAACCGGCCTGCGCGGCGGGTGTACGAGCGCCTGGGGTTCGCCTCGATCGGCGAGTCGCCGGATCTGCTGCTCGAGGGACCGGCATGAGGATCGAGCTTCCGTGACGGCTTGGGCGAGGCTCACCTGGCAGGCGGCCGATCCCTCGGCACTGGCCGCAGAGCTGGTGAGCCGCCTTGGGCCGGGTGCGACCGCCCGCACCGGACCGGGTGGGGCGCACGTCGTCCGGCTGGGGGCCGGGGACCTGGAGCTCGTGCCCTGGCGGCGGGAGGCCGCGGATGACGAGCCGCACCCTGCCGGCCGGCTGGTCTTCGAGCCGGTGGATCCCGAGGCCGGGGACTTCGGGGTCACGGACGAGGGGGAGCACCTCGCGGCGGGGAGCCCATTGGCGAGGAGCCCGTCGTCGCCGGTCGCGTACCGGCTCGCGGGCGTGGGCTGGGCGACCGTGGAACTGGATCGGGCGGAGGCTGAGCTCCATCCCTGGCTGGCGCAGGCGGCGGGCCGCGACGAGGTGGCGGGCGGGCCCGAGGCGACGCATGAGCCGCACCTCGGCGCACGGACGCGGGTCCGCCGCTCGCCGGGCCTGCCGGGCGACACGCTGGTGCTGGCCGAGCCGGTGACCGAGGGACGCCTGGCCGCGTCGCTCGCCCGTGACGGCGAGGGACCCTGCGTGCTGTACCTGGAGGCCGCCGAGGGGCTCGAGGCCTGGCGTGTCACGGCCGCCTCCCGGGGCGTGGTCACGTCATCGGTCCGTCCTGGCCCTCTGGGGCCATCGGTGCTCCTTGCCGGTCGGCCGTCCGGGCCGCACCTCGTCATGGTCGATCGTCAAGGTTCGTCGTCCGCGGCTCCCGGCGGTACCATCGCACCATGAACGACGCAGCCACTGTCACCGTGCGCGCCGCCGCGGCCTCGGATGCCGGACGGCTGGCTTCCCTCCTCACCGACGAGGGCTACCCGGCTGGGGCCAGCGACCTCGCCGCGCGGATCGAGCGCTTCTCGACCCACGAGTCCCGCGCGCTGGTGGCGGAGGCCGGCGGCGAGGTCATCGGCTTCATCGCGTTCCACCTGCTGCCGCGGTTCGAGACGGACGAGTGGTTCGTCCGCATCGTCGCGCTGGTCGTGGACCCGGGCGTCCGGGAGCGGGGCATCGGCCGCCTCCTGATGACCGAGGTCGAGGCCGCCGCAAAGGCCGATGGCGCCAGCTTCCTGGAGATCACCGCCGGCCACCACCGGCCGGAGGCGCGGAAGCTGTTCGAGTCCCTCGGGTATGACGCAGGCGTCGCGGCGTACCTGCGCAAGCGCCCCTGACTCGCCCGCCCGAGCCCGTACCGCGTCCCCGGCGCCGGCCATGACGTTCCCGCGACTCCGGCTGCGCGATGAGGTCGCCGGACTCCTCGACCTGCCCTGGGAGGAGCCGCTCGCCCACTGGAACGCCGCAGACCACCGCTTCCGCGAGCTGCCGGTGGGTCCCTCGCGTCATCTCGTGCGCTTCCTCGTGTCGGGCGGCATGGTCTACGCGCTCAAGGAGCTGCCGGCCGGCGTGGCGGACCGCGAGTACGAGGTGCTGCGCCATCTCGAGGATGCCGGCCTCCCCGCCGTCCGCGCCGTGGGCCTGGCCGAGCGCCCTGAGCGCGGCGACGCCATCCTCGTGACGGAGTACCTGCGCCACTCGATGCAGTACCGGCGCCTCCTGATGCGGTTCCGGTCGGTCAGCACCGGTTACCGGGAGCGTCTGCTGGACGCGATGGCGCTGCTTCTCGTGGACCTGCACCGCGGCGGCGTGTACTGGGGCGACTGCTCCCTCGCGAACACGCTCTTCCGTCGGGACGGGGACCGGATCCAGGCGTACCTGGTGGACGCGGAGACGAGCGAGGTCCACGCCTCGCTGTCGGACGGGCAGCGTCGGTTCGACAGCGAGATCCTCGTGGAGAACGTGGCCTTCGGGCTGGCGGACCTGGCGGCTTTCCAGGGCCGGCCCGACGATTTCGACGCCGCGATCGTCGCCGCCGAGTCCGTGCGGACGCGGTACGAGGCCGTCTGGGCGGAACTGCACGACCAGCCGGAGATGATCCCGGGCGACCGGCGCGCGATCCGGGCCCGCCTGCGGCGCCTGAACGACCTGGGTTTCAGCGTGGACCTGCAGGTCGACCCGGTGGGGCCAAGGGGCGCCGTGCGCCTCCGGACCTCCGTCACGACCCGCCGCTACCACGCCAACGAACTCGAGCGGCGGACCCGCCTGCGCACGCTGGAGGGACAGGCCCGGATCCTCCTCAACGACTTGGCCGAGTATGGCGCATGGCTTGAGTGGTTCGAGCAGCGGGACGTGGTCCCCGAGGAGGCCGCCGACCGCTGGCTGCGCGAGGTCTACCGGCCGACACAGGCCCGCATCGCCGGCATGGTCGGACCGGACCGGGACCTGGTTCAGGCGTACTGCGACGTGCTTGAGCACAAGTGGCTGCTGTCAGAGCAGGCGGGCCGGGACGTGGGCCTCGATGCCGCGGTGGCCTCCTACGTGGCGGAGGGTGCGCCCGCACCCGAGCGGCCGGTCGCCGGTCTCGGGGGTGCCCTGGAGGCACTGGACGTCGAGCTGGACGATCCGGCCTGGGACGGCCCGACGAGCTAGGTCCCGGGTCGCCCCTGATCGGACGTAGCATTGGCCGCGGGAAGGGTGGACAGACCACGATGGATCCCACGCCTCACGCGAACCGCACGTCCCATGGAGAGTTCGGCCCGATTGCCCTTGGCCCGAATCAGCCGCGCCGGTTCTACCGCGGCGGTCCGCGGATCGCCGCGTTCCGGCAAGTTGAGGCGGCCGACAACTGGTCTCCCGAGGACTGGGTGGCATCCACCACGACCCTGTTCGGGTCGCCGGAGATGGGCCTGACCAGACTGCCGTCCGGCGCGATCCTGCGGGATGCGATCGCCGGCTCTCCCGCCGCCTGGCTCGGTGAGGAACATGTCGGACGGTACGGAGCGGACCCGTCCCTGCTTGTCAAGCTGCTCGACGCCGGCCAGCGCCTTCCTGTCCACGCGCATCCGGACGGCCGCTTTGCGGTCGCCCACGGCGTCAGCTCGGGTCACGGCAAGAACGAGGCGTGGTACATCCTGCGCGCCGAGCCCGGCGCGGTCGTTCACCTCGGGTTCCTGCGGGAGATCGGCGCCGACGAGCTGGCCGGCTGGGTGGCAGCGCAGGACAACCGCTCGATGCTCGGAGCGATGCATCGACTGCCGGTTCAGCCGGGTGACGCGGTGTTCGTGCCGGCGGGCCTTCCGCACGCGATCGGGGACGGGATCCTGCTCGTCGAGACCCAGGAACCGACCGACCTGTCCGTGCTGATGGAATGGACAGGTTTCGACCTCGATGGCGAGCGGGACGGCCATCTCGGCCTGGGCTTTGACGTCGCCCTTGCGTGCGTGGATCGCCGCAGCTGGACGGCGGGTCAGATCAGCGGTCTCGTCGTGCGCTGCGGCGAGCGATCGGGATCGATGCTGCCCGCTGCGGCCGACGCCCATTTCCGCATCGAGCGAGAAGCCGTCGACGGCGCCCGGGGGCTCGAGGCCGGCTTCTCCGTCGTCGTGGTCGTCGCGGGCGCCGGAGAGCTGGCGTGGGGCGACGACGCCGGCATGGCGATCCGCGCCGGCATGACGCTGGTGGTTCCGCATGCCTGCGGCCGTATCAGGGTGTCCGGGCTCGTCGATCTTCTGCGCTGCCGTCCGCCCGTCGTGGCGGCGTAGCTGGTTCAGGCGTCAGGCCCGCGGGTCCCCGCCCCAGCGCTCGTGGTGGACCAGCTCCCCGAGCGGCTTCCGGCCGCCGGGCCGGTTCGGCTTCGTCAGGACCGCCGGGTCCGCCGGGTATCCGAACGAGAGGACGTATGTCGCCGATCGGTCGCAAGCGGGGCGGTGTTCGGGGTGGCTGGCGGCAGGTTCCTGGCGGTTGACTGGTGTTGACGACTGCCTCATCGCCCCGGACGACTGCCTCATAGCCCCGCCGGCATGTCCGCGGATAGGGTGGACCCAGGTAAATGGCGTGACCATCGGCCGAGCCGGACGCCTTCTCCGCTGATGGCCGAAACGGGCACCCGCGGGAGTAAACGAGATGCCCGGATCGACACCCAGAAAGGTGGAGCATTGATGGACAGGACTTCGACCCGGCGCCGGCTGGCGCTGGCCCTCGGGACGAGCGCGCTGCTGGTCGGCAGCATCGCCGGCCCGGCCTTCGCGGCCGACACGGTGACCCAGACGGTCAACGCCGGCACCCGCACCGCGAGCGTCGCCGACCTGACGCTCGGCGCGGTCACGACGACGCACAGCGCCCAGACGAGCACCGGCACGATGACCCTGACCGCCGACGACAGCTCGGGCTCCGGCGCCGGCTGGAACGTGACGATCCTCTCGTCCGCGTTCGTGTACAGCGGCACGAACAGCGGCACGAATATCCCGGCCGCGAACTTCTCGCTCACATCCGCCGCGGCACCGGCCATGACGGCCGGCGAGGCGGTCGACGCGACGAACGGCCCGAAGGTCCCAACCGTCAGCCCGGTCGGCACGCTCGACTCGGCCCGCAAGACCGTCCAGGCCAACGCCGGCTACGGCGAGGGCACGTACACGCAGGCCCTCGGCGTCAGCCTGACGATCCCGGCCGACAGCCGCGCCGGTACCTACACCGGCACGCTCACGACCACGATCGCTGCGGCCCCGTAAGCCCCGATCGCAAGCCGGACGGCCTCCCGCTTCCTGGGGCGCCGCCCGGCTTGTCTATGTCGGTAGACTTCAGTTGACCATGACCGCCGACCGACCGCAAGGAACCTCCCGACCCCGTCGACTGCTCGGTCGACTGGCCGGTGTCACCATTGTGCTCGCGCTGTCGATGGCCGCGATGCCCGCGACCGGGCTGGCTGGTGGCCGGCCGTCACCACCGGCGGATGAGATACCGTTCGCGCTCTTCGATCTGTCGCAGCTCGGCGAGGCGCTCGGCCGAGACGAGCTCCCGGTCGAGTTGCTCCTCGCCGGGGCGCTGCTCGCGCTCGCCGTCGGGATTCTGCTGACCCTCCTCGTCGCGACGCTGCGGCAACGACGCCACCGGTCGACACCCGTTCCCGACAGCGTACCGGCCGAGTCCTCCGAAAACGCTCTCGACTCGCGCTCGACGCTCCCCTCGCCGGCCCAGGACGCGCATGTGTTCCGGCCGACGTTTCCTGCCGGTCGCGATGACGTGCAGGACCCCGATCAGTTCGGCCGCCTCATGCCCAGTCCTCTTCTGGACGCCGCGCAGGCCGAGGCGTGGGCGGCTCGGGAGGCGATGATCGAGGCCGCGCATCAGGCCTCCGGGTGGCCTCCCGGCTCGCCGCCCGACGTGGATCTTGAGTATATGGCCGGCGCCCCGACGTCTCTCCTGCAACCGACACCGGCCGGGGCGGCCGAAACGACTGACTCGGGAGTGTCCGCACCCGACGGCGGGAGCGCCAACGCCGCCGCCGATGCCCCTCCGACATGGGAACGCGCTGACCTCCCGCTCCCCTACGCGGCGATTGCCTCGATCGTGTCCACGCAAGCGCCCCGGGCCGACATCCCGTCCGCCCGCCCGACGCTCGGGACGCCCGAGGCGCCACGCGTGGTCGAACTTCACGACGAGCGCGAGAGAGATGCCCATCGCCGCGTCGGACCCAACCTCCCCCTCGTCGCCGCGATCGGGACGATCGCGGTCGGCGTGGCCTTCTCGGTCGGGGCCGCCGTCGGCGCCACGCTCGGAGTCGGGGCCGGGGCGGCGATCGGGCTGGCCTTCGCCGGGGGAGCCGGCGTCGCCATTGGCGCGACGGTCGCCCTGCTCGGCGGTGGGCGGCGGTGACCGGAGCGAGGTTGCTCCCGGGAGTCCGTCGTCGCGGCTCGCTGTCGGCCATGCTGGCGCTGTTCGCCCTGCTCGCGGCGCTGCTGGCGCCGATCACCGCGCATGCCCAGGAAGGCAAGGTCGAACTCGCTCTCCGTCCGATCGACCAGACGGGGCAGTTCTTCGACGTCACGCTGCGCCCCGGCGAGACCATGACCCTCGAGGTCGAGCTCGCCAACGTCGGCGACGCGGCGATCGCGGTGCGAACCTACGCCTCCGACGTCTACACGATCATCAACGGCGGCTTCGGGGCGCGCCTTCGCGACGAGCCCCAGACGGGCACGACGCTCTGGCTCGACTACACGACCGACGTCCTGCAGCTTCCAGCAGGCCAGGGCATCCGGCGGACGTTCACCGTCGCCGTTCCCGCCGAGGCTGAGCCCGGCGAGTACATCACGAGCCTATTGCTCGAGAACGACGAGCCGATCCGCGGCAGTGGTGACGTGGCCCTCGACCAGGTCGTCCGCCAGGCGGTCGCGGTCGTCGTCACCGTGCCTGGCCAGCGGTTGCCGGCGCTCGCGATCGGCGAGGCGAGCCACAAGATGGTGGCCGACAGATCGGTCGTCGCGGTCGTGCTCGAGAACACCGGCAACGTCCGGCTCAAGCCAGCCGCCGAGTTCGTCCTGCTCGATGTGGCCGGCGCCGAGGTCAGCCGGGCGAGCGTGCCGATGGACACCTTCTACGCCCACACGGAGACGCTCGTCGAGGTGCCGCTCGCGGCGCTCCTCCTGCCCGGCACGTACGCCGTCCGGCTCAGCCTCGAGGATGCTGTTCAGGGCGTCCGGGCGGACGAAGCGGCGATCCCGCTCGTCATCGAGGCGCCGCCGGAGCCTGCCGGGGTCGTGGGCCTGGTGCCTGGGTTGACCGAGGTCATCCAGGCCGTCCGGGAGGGACGGGTCCCGCTCCCTGTCGGTATTGCCGTCCTCGCCGGCAGCCTCGTCCTCGGCATCCTCATCGGCTGGCTCATCGTCCGCCTCCGCCTCCGGCGCCGTCGTCGGCCAACCGCCTCCAAGCGGTAGGCCGTTCGGACGATGTGGGCTGACCAGGCGCCGGCCCCCGCACCGCCGGCCACGCGAGACTCACGGCGGGGCGCTCGTCGGTGCCGATCGTCCAGCAGACTGCTGGTGCTGCTCGTCCTCTCCGCCGTCGCCGTCCTGGCCGCACCGGCCACCGTCGGGGCCGCGCTCACGGCGAGCATTGCCGATCTGAACCTGCCGGCGGTCACGTCCTCCCACGTGGCTCAGGCGAGCGCGGGCACGATGACGCTCACCGTCACCGACTCCGCGCCAGGCGCCGGGTGGAACGTGACAGTCCTCTCGTCGGCCTTCGCCTACTCCGGCCTCTACGGCGGGGTGAGCATCCCGGCGGCGAATCTCTCGATCACTGAGGCGAGGAGCCCGGTCCTTGTCTCGGGTCAGGCGATCGACCCGACTGGCGGCCCAAAGGTGCCGCCTTCGGGCACCACGGGGAGCCTCGATGTCGCCCGCAAGACGATCCAGGCCGAAATCGGATACGGCGGCGGCACGTACACGCAGGATCTCGCGGTCAGCCTCGTCGTCCCCGCGGACAGCAGAGCCGGTACCTACACGGCGAGCCTGACGGTGACCGCCAGCGCCGGTCCGTGACTTGGGGTCGCAGCGCGCGCGACCGTTGGCCCGCTTGCGCCCGCCGGTCGGGCGCCGGTGCGCCGCAGATGGTCTTGCCGAGCAGTTTCTCTCACGATGCCTGCCGCCCCAGCCTCACGAAGAGCCGGAGCTTCGCCCGTTCTGCCGGCGACAGTTGGGTGACCCGGACCCCCCGCGTCGCGCCTTCGAGTTGGAGGAGGGCCGTCCCGGAGGCGAGCCGCGGGCGGACCTGGCGCAGTCGCTCCCAGGCCGGCACCGCACCGAGCGCCCGCAGGTCGGCGACGGTCGTGACCCCGACCTCGCGGAGGACCGCGGCGAGGGTCACTCCGATGTTCACGGCGTGACCGATGTCGTCCTGCGCTGCCGTCGTGGCCGACCGGCGCCGGACTGGACGGGCAGGCGTGAGGGGCGCGGGACGGGCGATGGTCGCGAGAGGAGGAGCCGCGATGCGCGCGGCGAGGGCCGGACGCCCGAGCCGGTAGCCCTGGGCAAGGGCCACGCCGAGCTGCCGGAGCTGGCGGGCCTCGGCTTCGGTCTCGACGCCCTCGGCGACGAGGACCGCCCCGGTCTTGCCGGCGAAGTGGACCATCCCGGCGACGAGCGCCTGGCGGGCCGGGTCGCGGTGGATCTGCTGGACGATTGCGCGGTCGAGCTTCACGTAGTCGGGCCGCAGCTCGAGGATGTGGCGGAGGCTGGCAAAGCCCGCGCCCGCATCGTCGACCGCGAGCCGGACGTTCGGGCCGAGCCGCTCGAGCGCCGCGCGGAGGGCCGGGTAGTCGGTGACCTCGATGTGCTCGGTGAGCTCGAGGACGTTCTGCCAGCCCCAGCGCCGGAGGATCGAGGCGAGCGGCTCGCCAGCGAGGACGAGCTCGGCCGACACGTTGAGGTTGAGCCAAGCCGACGCCGGGAGGGATCCGGACGCGTCCAGAACCGCTTCGAGCGTCGCCGCCTCGAGCTCGATCGTCAGGCCACAGCGCGCCGCCTCGGCGAAGACCTCGTCCGGCCGTGAACCGTCGGCGAAGCGGGTGAGCGCCTCGTAGCCGACGACGACCCGGCTCGCCAGCTCGACGATCGGCTGGAAGACCGGCAGGAACGCGCGATCCGCGATGATCGCCCGGATCCGCGCCTCGTCGACCGCGCGCTCCCCGCGCAACCGGAGCTGCGGTCCGAGCAGGGCGCCGGCGAACGCGGCGCACTCGACGAGGGCGGGCAGGCGCTCAGTGAGGGCCAGCGCGTCGTCGTCCCCGGCGCTCACGACGAGCAGCCCGACCGCGTCACCGTCGCTCCGGACCGGGACGTAGGCGAGGGTGCGGACGTCGTGCTCGACGCCGGCCGCATAGTACGGATGGTCCGGCCGGGGGCTCCAGTCCTCGATCCACGGACCGTGGCTCGCGCGCTCGCGGAGATAGGCGCTCCGCTCGGCCGGCAGGCTTCCGGGCAGCAGGACCGGGCGACCGTCGCGGTCAAGCGTCGCGAGCGGGACGACCTCGCCGCTCGGCTCGAAGCCGAAGAGGATGACGCCGCCGAACCCCGACAGGCCGAGGAGGGCCAGGCTGATCGCCTCGGCCGTCGCCTCCGCCGTCTCCCCGGAGCGCATCGCCGCCAGCGCCGCGGCCAGGGCCGTCCGCTCCCGGTGGTACTCCTCGAGGCGCGTCTCCAGGGCGCGCTGGCAGGTGACGTCGCGCTTGACCGCGACGCCCCCGACGACCGCGCCGGCCGCGTCGCGAATCGGGGCGACGGTCGCCTCGGCATGGGCGAGCGTGCCGTCCGGCCGCCGGTTGATGAGCTCGCCGGTCCAGACCTCGCCCCGCCGGATCGCCGCCCACAGACCCTTGATCGTGGCGGCCGGCTGCTCGTCGGCCGCGAGGATGCGGACGTTCTGCCCGATGACGCCGTCGCGCCCGAGGCCCGTGTCGCGCTCGAACGCCGGGTTGACGTAGCGGATCGTGCCATCGAGGTCGGCGACGATGATCGCGTCGGCGACATGCTCGATGGCCGCCAGGTGCCACATCGGCGTCAGATCGTGGAGTCGAGTCGTCGAGTCGCGTTGCGGCTCGGCCGGTGTTGATCCGCGCCGTCGACCGTCAGCCGGGCGCGCGACCCCCGCGAGTGGATCGCCCCCCCCGCGCGGCGGGGGGGGGGGGGGGGTCGAGGGTCGAGGGTCGTCATCGTCGGGTCCTGCGATCGAAACCGCTCGCGAACGGATGGCGAGCGGTCAGCGGTGAGGGATCGGCCATGTAGGTATTGACCCCCGACACGGAGCGTGCAGCCCCGGCCACGGCGACACCACGACCCAAGGGGACCAATGGCTCCACTTCGCGAGTACCGCCGTCCGTTACGTCGAACGGGTCATGGTGTGAGGGCCTTCCGGCATCCGATCCGTGGCCGGCTTCCTGGCCCTCCCGCTGCGTGCGCCCTGCGTCGATCGCGTCACGCCGATCGCAAACCGCCTCAGGGCTCGATCGCCTCGATGGTCACCCGGTTTCGCGTCGGGTTGCCGAGCCGCTTGCTGGCCGCCTTCTTGACGTAGAGCGTCCCGACCTTCGGATCCTCGTCGGGATCCTGCTCCTGGAACCGGACGGTGCCGGGCGTCTCCTTCTCCCGGGTCAGCTCGATCACCAGCTTCTCGGCCATCGCCTGATCTCCTTCCCGCTGGGCACTGCTCTCATGACTGGTCCCGCGCGAGGCCGCGGGCGGGTTCATGGGGAGCGCCAACCTTGTGACGGCGTCGGCGGGGCTGCTGGCGGTGGCGATCGGGGGGCCGTGGTGGACATCGTGGGCGGGACCGAACGCGGTGCGTCGGGCCCCAGGGCGGCACTGCTGTTCGGGGTGGCCCGCCACGCGACCGGGGCGGTGCTGCTCCGTTGGGTGCGGGGGCCGCGGCGACAGGCGGGACGGCCGGAGGAGGACGACCGTTCCGTCTGCGCCCCCTACTTCACGTACGCGAAGGCGTCGAGATCGACCCGGGGGTGTCCCGCGGTGGCGACGACGACCAGCCTGATGGTGTGGGTGCCCGCGCTGGACCAGGTCTTCTGCCACGCGATGGACCGGTACGCGGTGGTGGTGGCATAGGTGCTGACCGTGGCGGCGAGGACGCCGTCCACGTACACCCTGACCGAGCCCCGCGAGGCCGCCTTGGTCGTGACCAGGGCGATCGAGCGGGCGGTGACGGTATAGGGGGCCGAGGCCCCGCGGTGCTGGCGTACCGGGTCGAGCCCCCCGGAGTAGCTGGTGGACGTGGCGGTGTCCCAGGTCCCCGTGTAGCCGGTGGCCCCCTGGGCCAGCGGCCAGGGTGAGCACCGGACCCGTGGCCCAGGCCCCGGTGTTGCCGGCCCGATCGACCGCCCGCACCCGGAACCGGACGGTCCCCGACGTGGCGACGGTGGTGGCATGGGTGGGTGCCGTGAGCGTCGTCGAGACGCTGGTCCAGGTCGTCCCCCCGTCGGTGCTCGGGCAAGCTCGTAGCGGGCGATCCCCGCACCCCCCGTGTCGGCCCCGGTCCAGGTCAGATCACCGTCCCCGCGGTGTACGAGGCCCCCGACCCTGTCGGCGTCCCCACCCCGCATCCCGTGGCCGTCCCGGTCCGGGTGAAGTCACCCGCGGCGAGACCCGCGACGGGCTCACTGAACGTGAGCGTGTAGGTGAGGGTCGAGGCCTTGGTGAGGGTGGCGGAGCTCTTGATGTCCATGAGGGCGGGCGCCACCGTGTCCACCACGCCGAGGACCGTAACTGGGGTCGCTGAATGGCCCATGTGGTCAGTTGCAGAGCTGGCCCCAGAAGTTGGGCTCTCCGGCATTTGGCCGACCCACCCGAAAGAAGCGCGCAGGCATGCCCGCCCCCGGCCGTAAAGCCCGTCGCGGCGCTGATCCCGGAGACGTCGCAGTGGTGACTCCCGTCACGGTCACCGGGGTCGTCGAGTTATGCCAGTTGCCGTCGCCAAGCAGCCCAGAGCTCCAGCACTTCACCACGCCGCCGGCCAGCAGTGCGCAGGCATACCAAGTCCCGAGTGCCAGCGCGGCCGCCGTCGTGATCCCGGTGACCGTCACCGGCGTGCTGCTGTCTGCGGTGGACCCGTTGCCGAGCTGCCCCGCTGAGTTGGAGCCCCAGCACCGCACGCCCCCGGTCCCTGCGATCGCGCAGGTGAACTGCGTCCCGGCGCGTAGCGCGGTGGCGACGGAGATCCCCGACACGCTCGTGGGCATCGACACTTGGTTGAGCGATCCGTTCCCGAGTTCGCCGTGGGAGCCGTTCCCCCAGCACTTGATGATCCCGCCGGAGAGCAGCGCATACGAGTGTTGGCTGCCCGCCGAGACCATGATCGCCGTCGTGATACCGGAGACCGTCACGGGCGTCAGGCTGTTGCTGGACATGCCATCGCCCAGCGGGCCATCCATCTACGCCGGGATCGAGGTCGACATCACGAGTCCAGCGGCCCGGCCGTGGTGCGTTTGGGGCCGGCAGCAGCATCCGCGAGCCGCCTTCCGTCAGGCCCGCGGGTCCCCGCCCCAGCGCTCGTGGTGGACCAGCTCCCCGAGCGGCTTCCGGCCGCCGGGCCGGTTCGGCTTCGTCAGGACCGCCGGGTCCGCCGGGTATCCGAACGAGAGGACGTACTCGCAGTGGAGCCCCGCTGGGTAGCCCAGCAGCTCGCGCGCGAGATCGTGCTCGTAGACCGTGGCCGGGCAGCTCCCGATGCCGAGCTCCCACGCGACCAGCACCATTTGGGCGGCGGCCCCGCCGAGGTCCCAGGTGATGCTCAGCGGAGCGCCGGCGGCGCGAGGGTCGGGCGTGACCAGGGCGACGGCGGCCGCGGCCCCGGCGATGTGCCCGGCATACGGGCCCACCTTGGCCAACGCCCGCAGGTGATCGCGGTCCCGCACCACGACGAAGCCCCAGCGCTGCTGGTTCTTGGAGCTGTGCGCGCGCCGGCCGGCGGCAAGGATCCGGTTGAGGTGGGCGGGGTCCAGCGGGCGATCGGCGAATTCGCGCACGGAGCGCCTGGCGAGAACGGCGTCCCAGGTGGTCATCGGTCCTGAGCCTCCGGCTCGGGTGCGCCGGTCGGACCGGAGACGCGCTCGCGACGATGGATGATCCGCGCGAGGGAGCGGAAACCGCCGGGCTCCGCGTCCAGGGCGGCCAGGCGTTCGCGCTCGGGGAGGCGGGCGGCGGGCACGGCCTCGGCCAGCGCGGCGGCCTCGTCGGGCGACACCGGCCCTGCCATCGCCGTCGCTAGGAATCGCGCGATCGCCGCCCGATAGGCGGGGAATTCGTAGAGCCAGGAGTGGCGTCCGCCCTCGACCACCATCGTCTCGGTCACCGCGTGCGGCAGCGCGGCATGCCTGGCGGCGGCGAGTTGCGCGAGGTGCTCCACGGGGACGACGCCGTCCTGGTCGCCGTGGACGAGCATCACCGGGACGGTGATCTGGCGGATGGCACGGGTGGCGCTCACGGACGCGATGGTGTGGCCGCGCGGGCGCAGGTAGACGCGGGTGGTGAGCCAGGCAAGCGGCCACGCGATCAGGCCGGGGATCGGGAGACGGACGAGCCGGAAGGTCTGGCGCGTGAGCCGGTACGGATCTGCGGGCGTGGCGACGGCGATCACGGCGGCGACATCCGGGTCCGCGGCGGTGGCGACCAGCGACCCGGCAGCGCCCATCGAGTGGCCCAGGATCGCCACCCGCGAGACCTGCGGTCGGGCGAGCATCGCGGCGACGGCGGCGCGGGCGTCCGAGGCGAACTCGCCCACGGACAGCGGCAGGGTCTCCGGGCCGTTCGCCCCGTGGCCGCGGACGTCGAAGGTCAGGACGTGGAACCCGGCGGCGTGGAGGACCTGCGCGTGGGGGAGCGTCCGGTCCCGCGCCGACTCCCAGCCGTGGACCAGGACGACGCCCGGAGCGCGGGCCGGACCGGCCGGGATGAACCAGGCGGGCAGACGCCGGCCGTCGGCGGTGGAGATGTCCAGCGGCTCGAACGCGAGCCCCAGCGCGTCCGGTGCCAGGACGGGCGGGTGTCTCCGCGGGTACCCGGCTCGCACGCGATAGTGCAGCGCGAAGCGGTACGCGAACGCGAGGGGCAGGGCGGCGAGGGCGGCGGCAATCCCGGCGCGGCGGGCGGTTCGGAGCGGGGCCATCGACACCATCGGACCCCGGCCCGGCCCGCTTGTCAAATGGGGGAGGGCTACACTCAGGAGCGTGCCCCACAAGGATCCCCACGCCGTCCTCGGCGTCGAGCCCGGCGCTTCCCCTGACGCCATCAAGGCCGCCTGGCGGACCCTCGCCCGCCGCCACCACCCGGACCTGACCGGAGACGAGCCCGAGGTTGCCCTGCGGGCGACACGACGGATGGCGGAGATCAACGCGGCCTACGCGGCGCTGACGAGGGCCGGTGAGACCCAGGAAGGACGCCGCGACCGGCGTGGGCCGGACGGCGGCCCGGGCGGGGCACACGCGGGCGGGCCCGGCCGCGGCACGCGGGGGAGCCGCGCCGGCGGTCCGCCACCGCCGCCACGGACGCGTCCGGTCACCGGTCGACTGGACCTCAGCGGAACCGTCCGGCCGCGCAACCAGACCACCACGCCGCCGGGCGTCCGTTTCCCGCTCACGGGGCAGCCGCCGCTGCGGTGGGGCCGCTCCTCACCGGAGCTCCGGGCCTCGCAGCCCTCGGGTCCGATGGAGCGCGACCGGCTGGCCGGCCACGTTCCGCCGAATCCGCCGACGCTCGAGGAGGCGCTGGACCTCGAGGTCACGTTCGGCAAGTTCCACGGGCACACGCTGGGCGAGATCGCTGCCTTCGAGCCGTCCTACATCGACTGGGTGGCGGGGACCGTCATGCGGGACCCGGACCTGGCGATGGCGGCGAGGGTCGTCGTGGGTGAGCTGGACCGGCGCGGGATCCGTCGGCCTCACCGGCCGTCGCGCCCGGGGTTCCAGTCCAATCCATTCGAGTAGGGTCCGGACACCCAGGGCGCCCGGCAGCCGCGTGGGGTGAACATGAAATGCACCCCCGCGTGACGGCGGGGGTGCATCGAGTTCGATCAGTCCTGCCGCCCCCACGCCCGGGCCTGCTGGCCGGATCTCCGTGGTTACTCGGCTCGTGACCGGGGGTCCGATACCCCCGTGCCGTCGAGCGTCCCCGACGGCCGGGTTGACCGACCCACCGGCCCGTGGCCGACGCCCCAGGTTGCCCCGGTACGTCGTGGGGTCGGCGCGTTTCGAACGCGGAACTCAATGTACGGGCACCCCGGCAAGACCTCAATGGCTCGCGTGTAGGGGCCAGTGGTGGCGATGGTCAGGCGCACCCGGGCAACGCCCGGACCATCGGACGAGGCCAGATCGCGACCATCGGACTACCGGCGGTCTCGCCCCGTCGGCCGGCGGGACTCCAGCGCCGAGCGGGGTCCAGCGGGCGGGATCCCGGCGTGGCCGGTACGCTCGCGGTGATGACACGGACCTTCCTGCTCGTCTGCGCGCTGCTGCTCGCGCCTGCCCTTGCTGCGTGCGGGTCCGCGATCCCGGTGGTCAGCTTCGACCCCACGTCGCCATGCACCACCGACGGCCGCCAGCCGGGCGCGTACCCGGACCTCGAGGGCCTCCTGCCTGCTGCCTATGAGGGCCGCACGCCCGACAACGTGGACTCGGGGCGGAGCTGCACGCCCGGCGCGCTCGGCAGCCTCGCGGAGCGCGGGATCGCGGAGCTGCGGTTCGCCGGGGCGACGTGGGGGCTGGGCGGGACGACCGGCCTCACGGTGGCGGTGTTCGAGGCCGCGGCCCTGGACCCGGCCGGGATGATCGAGTTCTACGAGGCGAGCGCCCGTGGCAACCGAAAGACCGAGAAGATGCGGGTCTCCGACACCACGGCCGGGATCCTGCCCGCACGGCGGCTGGACGTCCTCCAGTCTAACGGGGCCTACCAGACGGTCATTGCGTGGCCGGCGGGCGACGACGGTCGGGTCATGGTCCTGCTGGCCGCGGACCTGGGCGACACGAAGGTGGCGGCTGCCGTGGAGGATGTCGCGGCGCCGTAACGACGATGGCCGAGACTGCCGATGCGTTCTTCGTGTCCCAGGGGACGAAGGATGGGCGTCTGGGGCTCGCTCGCGTCCCGGAGGACGAGCCGGGCTGAAGCCGCCCGGTCCTGCCAGCCACCAGTTGGACTGGTGCTCGGCGGGTTCTGCGGCGTTCCGGAGTCCCAGCCGCGACGGTTCGTGCGCGACTCTGGTCCGAGGACGGCGCCGCCTTCGTCGTGCACCAGCCGGGTTGGTCCATGTCAG
>CAMTVM010000081.1:0-24166 GCA_947085195.1 uncultured Chloroflexota bacterium | reverse complement strand
TGGTGGCGGGCGGACGCTCAGCCCTCGGCGGGGGTGGCCGCGTCGACCACGATCGGCCCGGCGGTGCGGATCGCCTCGGAGACGCCGTCGGCGTACTTGGCGAAGTTGTCGTGGAACATCCCCGCGATCCGGTTCGCCGCCTCGTCGTACGCGGCCGGGTCGGCCCACGTCGTGCGGGGGAGGAGGACCTCGTCCGGCACGCCCGGGACCGCGACCGGGACGGCGACGCGGAACACCGGGTCCATGACCGTCTCGACGTGGTCCAGGTCGCCATTGATCGCCGCCCGGACCATGTTCCGGGTGTGGTTGATGTTCATCCGGTGTCCGGTCCCGTACGGGCCACCCGTCCAGCCGGTGTTCACGAGCCAGACCGGGACGTCGAAGGTCTCCAGCCGGTCGACCAGCATGTTGGCATAGACGCCCGGATGGCGGGGCAGGAAGGGGGCCCCGAACCCGGCGGAGAACGTGGCCGACGGCTCCTTGACACCGATCTCCGTACCGGCGAGCTTGGCCGTGTAACCGCTGATGAAGTGGTACGCCGCCTGCTCGCGCGTCAGCCTGCTGATCGGCGGCAGCACCCCGAAGGCGTCCGCCGTCAGGAACACCACGTTCCTCGGCCCCGGGGCGACGCCCGTGGGGTCCGCATTGCCGATGAAGTGGAGCGGGTACGCGGCGCGCGTGTTCTCGGTGAACCGCTCGGAGTCGAGGTCCAGCTCCCGGGTCTCCGGGATCATGTCCGTGTTCTCGAGGATGGTCCCGAAGCGCTTCGTCGTGGCGAAGATGTCCGGCTCGTACATCGGGGACAGACGGATCGTCTTGGCGTAGCAGCCACCCTCGAAGTTGAACGTGTAGCCGTCGCCCCAGCCGTGCTCGTCGTCCCCGATCAGGCTGCGGAGCGGATCCGCGGACAGGGTGGTCTTGCCGGTGCCGCTGAGGCCGAAGAAGATGCAGGCGTCGCCGGCCTTGCCCACGTTGATCGAGGAGTGCATCGGGAGCACGCCCTCGTCGGGCATCAGGTAGTTCATCACGGTGAACGCGGACTTCTTGATCTCGCCCGCGTACATCGTGCCCACGATGATGACCTCCATCCGCTTGAGGTGGAGGAGGATCGCCGTGCCCGTCCGGGTGCCCTCGGTGGCCGGGTCAGCCTGGAAGCTGGGCACGTTGATGATCGTGAAGTTCGGGAGGAAGGACGCGAGGTCCTCGCGCGGTGGCCGGCGGAACAGGTTGCGCGCGAAGATGCTGGCCCAGGCGGTCTCGGTGTAGACGCGGAGGCTGCGCCGGTGCTGCAGGTGCGCGCCGATGTACATGTCCTGCGCGTACAGCCGGCGGTCCGAGACATACTCCATGAGGCGGGCGCGGAGCCGGTCGTAGTGCTCCTCGCTGATCTCGTGGTTGACGTCGCCCCACCACACCTTGTCCTGGCTCCAGGGCTCGCGGACGATGAACTTGTCCCTGGGCGAGCGACCGGTGTGGAGGCCGGTCCGGACCACGAGCGGGCCGTCGGCGGCGAGTGTGCCTTCTCCCTCGGCGATCGCGCGCTCATAGAGCTCGGCGACGGGGAGGTTGGCGACGATGGTGCCGCCGATGCGGGCGGTTGGGGCGGTTGGGGCGAGCGTCACGATCGGCTCCTCGACTGCGTGGCGGGCAGGGTCGCCCGCGGTGGCTCGTGACCGGCCGCGCGTGGCGGGCGAATCGCCCGGGAGTCGGCTTCCACAGTCAAAGGTTGCGATTCGGTTTCAGGCAGTGTAGCGGATCACACGTCGGGACGACCGAGTCGTGCCACGGAGCGGGCCGTTACGCCCGGTCGAGCGCCTGCGCCAGGTCCGCGACCAGGTCCTCCGCCGCCTCGATCCCCACCGACAGCCGCACCAGCGCCGGGTCGACCGCGAGCGCCGATGACGCGACCGACATGTGGGTCATGGCGGCCGGAACCTCGATCAGCGATTCCACGCCGCCCAGGGATTCGGCGAGCGTGAACAGGCGCGTCGCCTCGCACAGGGCCACCGCCCGGTCCGCCGCCGTCCGTCCTAGGGCACCGCCCGCCGCGGGCACGAACGACACCATGCCGCCGAACGCCGGCTCGCCGGCGAGGCGCATCTGCCGGGCGGCCACGACCGCGCCAGGGTGGGCGTGCGGCCCATCGGCCAGCCCCGGGTAGCTGACGGAGGCCACGTCCGGTCGCCCGGCCAGGAACCGCGCGATGGCCAGCGCGTTCGCCGAGTGCCGCTCCATCCGGATCGCGAGGGTGCGCAGCCCGCGCAGGATCAGGAAGCAGTCGAACGGCCCGGGCACGGCACCCATGGCGTTCTGGAGGAACCGCAACCGGTCCGCCACCGCGTCGCTGTTGGTGACCGCAATCCCCAGGATCGCGTCCGAGTGACCGCCCAGGTACTTGGTGGCGGAGTGGAACACGATGTCCGCGCCGGACTCGAGCGGCCGTTGGAGCGCCGGCGAGGCGAAGGTGTTGTCGATCACCAGGTAGGGCGCGGGCTCGCCCGAGGAAGCCGCCCGCTCGCGGATGACGCCCGCCGCAGCCGCGATGTCGGTGACCTTGAGCAGCGGGTTGGACGGCGTCTCCAGCCAGACCAGCCGCGTCCGGTCGTTGAGTCCTTCCCACAGCGCGTCCGGGTCGCCCGCCAGGTCCACGTACCGGGCCTCCCCCGCCCCGGCCGGCCGGTGGACCCGCTCGAAGTAGCGGAACGTCCCGCCGTACACGTCGTCCCCGACCAGGATCTCCTCGCCGGCCGCTGCCAGCTGGGCGATGGCGGACGTGACCGCCGATCCTGACGCGAACGCGATCCCGTGCCGCGCCCCCTCGAGATCCGCCACGGCGCGCTCCAGCCGCTCGCGGGTCGGATTCTGTGTCCGCGCGTACTCATACCCCGCGCGCGGCCGCCCCACGCCGTCCTGCGCATAGGTCGAGGTCTGGTAGATCGGTGGCGAGACGGCGCCGGTCAGCTCATCCGGCTCGGCACCGGCATGGACGGCGCGGGTGTCGAAGGCGTCGGCGGCGGCCGGATCGCCGGCGGCCGGATCGTCGTCGGCCATCGGTCAGGACCCCCGGTGCGCCAGGTACTCGAGCAGGTCGAGCTTCGTCACCACGCCGGCGGGGTGCCCGTCCCGCACCCCAAGCAGCCCCGGCGCGCCTCCGGACAGCAGCCCGAAGGCCTCGTCCACGGACGCGGCGACGTCGAGCGTCGGCAACGGCCGGTCCATCACCTCGCCCACCGTCCGCGCCACGATCTCCGGATTGCGGTAGGCCCGTTCGAGCAGCCCCTTCTCGCTGACCGAACCCACGATCCCGGCCAGCGCGTCGCCCTCGGGCTGCTCGGAGACCGGCAGCTGGCTGATCCCGTACAGCTGGAGCAGGTCGATCGCGGCGCCAACGCGGTCCGTCGTGCGCGCGAGGACCACGTCCGGCAGGTCCGAGCCGTGGTGCCGGTCGGCCAGCAGCTCCCCCACCCGGGCGGAGGCCCCGGTCGTTGCCAGGAGGCCGTTCGCGCGCATCCACTCGTCGTTGTAGAGCTTGGACAGGTAGTTCCGGCCGCCGTCGGGCAGGATCACGATCACCACGGCATCGGCCGCCGTCACAGGCTCCTCGCGCACGAGGCGGGCTGCCTCGTCCAGCGCCGCCACCATCGCGGTCCCGCACGAGCCACCGGACAGGATCCCCTCCTCGCGCGTGATGCGGCGCGCCATCGCGAAGGCGTCGCGGTCCGACACGCGTACCCACCGGTCGACCGTCGCCGGGTCGTAGGTGCCCGGAAGGAAGTCCTCGCCCACGCCCTCGGTCAGGTAGGGGCGGGCCGTGTCGCCGGAGAGGACCGAGCCCTCCGGGTCCGCGCCGATGACGCGGATACCGGGGTTCTGCGCCTTGAGGTAGTGCGCGATGCCGCTCACCGTGCCACCCGTCCCGACGGAGGCGACGAGGTGGGTGACCCGCCCCCCGGTCTGCTCCCAGATCTCGGGCCCCGTCGTCCGCTCGTGGGCCAGCGGGTTCTCCATGTTCCAGTACTGGTCCGGCTTGTACGCCCCCGGGATGTCCCGGGCGAGGCGCGCCGCCACCGAGTAGTAGCTCTCTGGTGACTCGGGGGCGACGTTGGTGGGACACAGGACCACCTCCGCGCCATACGCCCGCAGCAGCGCCTGCTTCTCGGTCGACTGCTTGTCCGCCATGACGAAGATGCAGCGGTAGCCCCGCAGGGCAGCGGCGATGGCGAGGCCGTGACCGGTGTTGCCGGACGTCGGCTCGATGATCGTGCCGCCGGGCTTGAGCAGCCCCGCGCGCTCGGCCGCCTCGATCATCGGCAGGCCGATGCGGTCCTTGACCGAACCGCCGGGATTGAGCATCTCGAGCTTGGCGAGGAGCAGCGGCTGCCGGTCGCTCGGCCCGAGGTCCCGCGTCAGGCGGGAGATCCGGACGAGGGGCGTATTGCCGACGAGGTCGGTGATGGTGTCCGCGTAGCGCATCGTCTGAGGATAGCCGCCGGGGACGATCGGCGGCATCGGATCCGGCTCGGGAGTACGGGGCACCGGTCAGTCCTCCTCGTCCCTGTCCAGGCGGCCGCGCCGGAGGAACAGCCACGTGAGCCAGCCCCGGAGCCGGCGCGGGTGGTCCGGCGGGTCAACGGTCCCGGGCTGAAGGGCCTCCACGGCCGGGCTGAGCAACGCCTCGAAGCGAGCCGTGAGGCGGCGCGCCAGCTCCAGCTCCTCGCGGGAGCCGGCCTCCGGCAACGTGCCGTCCCAGTCGTCTTCCAGGAGCTCCCGGGCGCTGGTGGGCGGCAGGACTCGCGTCGCCATCCTGCGGCCCAGGTACAGCTCCTCGGTGCCGGCGATCGCCAGCGGCACGATGGGCGCCCCGGTCCGCAGCGCGATGAGCGCCGCCCCGTTGCGGAACGGCCCGATGCGGCCCGGCGGCCCACTCACGGTCCCCTCGGGCATCTGGACGAAGACCCCGCCGTTCGCGAGCACGGCTCGCGCGGAGGCGACGTGCTGGTCCACGCCCACGCCGCCGCGCCAGACCGGCAGCAGCCCGCCGAGCCGGTGGATGAGGGCCTCGCGCCACCGGGCCGTGAACGTGGAGGGCCCGCTGCCCAGGAACCACGCCCGGGGTTCCACCGGCAGCGCGTGGATGACCACGAACGGGTCCATCCAGCCCCGGTGGGCCGCCCCGATGAGCAGGTAGCCGCCCCCGGGCAGCAGCTCCTGGCCGGACGTGGTCACGCGGAATCGGAACAGCACGAAGATGACGAACCACGCCAGGAGGCGCATGACCCGGTAGAAGAGCGATGCCTTTGCCTCCGGATCGCGTCCGAGCCAGGTGAGACCTTCCCGGGCATCGCCGCGACGGCGGGCCTCGGCCAGGACCTCGGGCGAAAGACGGGACGGTGGCGGGTGGCGGGTGGCGGGTGGCGGCAAGACGGCGGCGTCAGCCGGCGGGGGCGGGTCCGCCGGGCTTGCCGGGCCTGCCGGGCGCGTCATGTCCGCCGGGTCCGCCGTGCTCGTCGTGTCCATCGGCCTCCTCGTCGTCATCGTCGACATCGACCCACTCGTCGTCATCATCAGCATGGTCGTCGGCGGTGTCAGCCCGATCCCGCCCGGGCTCCGGCGGGTCACCCCAGCGGTCGCCCTCGGCGGCGCCCGGCCGGTGCCGGAACGCCAGCACCGCCAGCGATCCGACGATGACCACGCCCGACACCAGCATCGCGGTCGGGATGCCGAACAGCACCCAGTTGCCCGTCCGGAGCGTCTCGAGCGCGAACCGCACCACCGCGTACCAAGTGAAGAAGATGAGGAGCAGGTCGCCCGGGCGCATGTGCCGTCCGTACCGCCGAGCCAGCCAGAGCAGCGTGATGGCGCCCAGCGCGCCGCTCAGGGACTCGTACAGGAACAGCGGATGGAAGCCGGTCGTGGCGGCCGGGAACGTGTCGCACGGATAGTCAGCCACGCGGTGGGCGCAGTCGATCGCGATCCCCCACGGCAGGCCGGTCGGCGGCCCGTACAACTCCTGGTTGAAGAAGTTGCCCCACCGCCCGATTGCCTGCATGACGAACAGGCCGGGTGCGATGACGTCCGCCCAGCGCCAGAAGGACTGGCGCCAGTGACGGATCAGGAGGTACGCCACCACCGTCCCGGTGGCGATGCCGCCGTAGACGCCCAGACCGCTGTACGGCGGCAGGACGATTGCTACCAGGTTGTCCTTGTAGAGCGGCCACTGGTCGATGACGTGGTAGAGGCGACCGCCCGCCAGCGCCGCCACCGCGACGATGATGATCCCGTTGTCGACCAGGCGCGCATCCAGGCCGCGCCGGCGGGCCTCGCGGGTGATGACGGCGTAGGTGACCGCCAGCCCGAGGGCATAGCAGATCCCGTACCACAGGACGGGGACCGGACCAAGCTGGAAGGCGATCGGCTCGGGCGTGATGGCGATCAGGGCCAGCACCGGGGCGAGCAGGGCGACGAGCGTCATCGGGGCAGACATGTCGGCGCAGTGTAGCCCGGCTGCGACCGGGGCCGCCGTCGGTTATCCTCGGCCCCGATGCACGCCCCATCCCGTCACCCGGCGGCCCGCCCGTGAGCGCAGACTTCAACTGGTGGCTTCTGATCGTCGGCCTGGTGGCCGGCGGTGTCCTCACGTTCCTGGTGGTCGCGGACTCCAATCGCCGGGAGGCAGAGATCTCCGACGAGGAGCTGGCCGCCGAGGCGGGCTGGATCGCCCGGTCCCTGGACGAGCCGCTCCTGGACGCGGACACCGCCGAGCGCGTGCTGCGCGCCCACCGGCGCTATCTGGGCTTCCCGCCGCCGGACCTGCTGGTCGAGCCGAAGGAACTGGTCACGCTCGAGGACCGGCAGGCGATGAGCGGCGATCCGGACACGGTGCGGCCCAGCTAGAGCTCCGCTAGATCCTGCCCGTCAGCACCGGCTCCCCGGCCCCGCCCCCGACCGGTACGAGCGAGACCCCGAACAAGGCGCCCGCCGGCAGGTCCGCGAGACCGTCGACCGGCCCGGCCCACCCCTCGACCTCGCCGGCGGCATACATCCGCCCGATCCGGCGCCGCTCCCCGTTGACCTCCACCCAGCAGCCGTACTCGTGTCCGTCCGGCGCCGGCGCCAGGCCCTTCGCGACCATGACGAGCCTGCCGTCCGAGGGCGAGAAGAGCAGGATCCCGGTCACGTCGGTGCCGCCGTCGACCGAGGCGAGGACCACGTGGGTCGCGTCCGCCCGCTGCTCGATGCGCAGGCTGGTCTGGGTGATGGCGGACAGGACGGCGATCTCGCGGTCCTGCGTGTCGGTGACGGGCGCGCGCACGACGCCCGCCGCGGCGAACCCGAGGACGCCGGCGATGAGAACCGCGGCAATGGGCACGGAGACGAGGGCGAACCGGCGACCACCGCCCCTCGCGGCGTCGATGGAGACGGGCGCCCGCGGGGGCTCGACGGACGGCGCTGGGCCTGACGCCGGTGCGGGACCCGCCGACGGTGCGGGGATCACGGCCGAGCGGTCCCGGCCCAGCGCACGGACGAACGACAGCGTCCGAACCCTTAGCGCCGGGTCCGGGAGCGACCGGATCGCCTCACCGGCGAGTGCCGAGGCGCGGCGGATCCGGGCCAGCTCCGCGGTGCACGACAGGCAGCCCGCCAGGTGCCCGGCGACCGCAGCCGCGTCGGGCGTGTCGCCCGCCATCAGCCGCTCGAGGCCGTCGGGCTCGACCGCCGCGATCTCGATGCGCTCCAGCGCGTCAGCGTGTTCCATGGTCATCCATCCGGTCGTTGCCGCCGGTCCCCGCCGGCTTCGTGTCCCCTGCCTCCAGCACGGCCCGCAGCCGGGCCAGCGCCCGGCGTGTCCGCGTCTTGACCGTCCCGAGCGGCCAGTCGAGCCGCTCCGCGATCTCCGATTGCGTCAGGCCCTCCCGGTACGCGAGGAGGATGACGGTCCGCTCCTGGTCCGGCATCCCGGCGACGGCCGCCCCGACGGCCGTCCTGGTCTCCGCGGCTTCCGCGGCGGCCTCAGGGCCGAGGTCCGGCGCCGCCCCGCCGAGGATCAATGCGTCCACGCCCACCCGGTCGAACCCGACGTCCGCGTCCCCGGCATCTCCGTGCCCCGGAAGCGGCACCAGTGGCGGCCGTCGTCCCGCTGCCCGCAGCCGGTCCACCGTCCGGTTCCGGGCGATGGTCCGGAGCCAGGTGGCCAGCGATGCGATGGCCGGGTCGAACAGTTCCGCCCGGTTCCACAGGGCGAGGAACGTCTCCTGCACGACCTCCTCGGCCAGCTGCCGATCGTTCGTGAGCCGGAGCGCAACGGCATGGATGCCGTCCACGTGCCGGTCGTAGAGCGCCGCGAGGGCCTCCTCCGATCCGCTCGCCACGGCTCGGACGAGGTCAGTCTCGCCGGGCACACCCGCGCGACGCTCCAACACCCGTTACGCGCTCCCGCGCCGGCCGGTTTCGGCAGCCTCGGGTCCCGGCCCGCCGAGCGGGATCGCTCGCCCCTCGAAGCCGGTGCTGAACACGACGTCCGTCTCGGTCGAGAACACGTGCTTCGTCGTCTGCACGCGACGGACGATGGCGCCCATGTGGTCCATGTCGCGCGCGCGGATCTTGAGGATGTAGTCCGCCTCGCCCGCGATGTAATGGCACTCCTCGATCTCCGGCATCGCCGCGAACTCCGGCGTGAGGTCGATGGCGACCGTGCCGGGCGCCTGGGTCACCCACGTGAATGCGAGCACGGTCAGGCCAGCGGCCGCGGGGCTCACGTCGGCCGAGTAGCCGCGGATCACCCCGCGCGTCTCGAGCTTCTTGACCCGCTCGTACGCGGACGGGCCGGCCATCCCGAGATCCGTCCCGAGATCCGCGTAGGAGCGCCGGCCGTCCTCCTGGAGAATGGCCAGGATCCGCCGGTCGGTGTCGCTGAGCGATTGGTTCTTGGTCACTTGTCCCTGTTCATTAGGTGCATCACTTGCGTGACCTATGGTTCGTAGGCTATTCTTGTCTCATTCCAGGGTCAACCCGGGATGCCGACCCCGCCGGAACCACTGGCGGGACCACATGGTCCGCGGCAGTCCCCGAAGCCGAAAGGTGCACGACGATGGTCTTTGTTGCCGTGTTCGCGCTCCTCGCGGTGTTCTCGATCGTCAGCATCATGATGAGCGCAGAGGACCCGCAGGGTGCGGCCGATCCACGCGACAATCCCCTCCTCTGGGCGACGCTCGGTCGCCGCTAGGCGCACGAACAGCCTACTCCACGAACGCCCCGGTCCCGCCGACCGGGGCGTTCGCAATTCCGGGGCATCTACAATGGCACTCCGACCATCTCGAACCCTAGGTGCCAGCCGCGGTGAACCGTTCCGCCAGCCCTGATCCGGTGATCGCCTCCATCGCCGCCGGTTTCCCGCTGCGCCCTGTCCCCTCCCCGAGCGTCCGTCCGTGGGCGGGCTGGCGGCTGGGTGACGCCGACGACAACGTGGGCGAGATGTGGCTGGCGGGACCGGATTCGCTCGTGGAGACCGCCGGGGGCGGGGGCATCCGACTTGACGAGCTGGCCGCGGCCGGCGGGGCGGCCTTCGTGGGGGAGGCCGGCATGCGCCTGCTCGGCCCCCGCTTTCCGCTGATCGTCAAGCTGATCGACGCCGCCGAGTGGCTCTCGCTCCAGGTCCACCCGTCGGACGAGGTGGCCGCCGAGCTGTACGGCGAGCGCGCCCTGGGCAAGACCGAGGCCTGGCTCGTCCTGGATGCCGAGCCGGGGGTTGACCTCATCACGGGACCCGGCCGCACGCTGGCCGAGGACGAGCTGCGGGCGGCGATCGCCGACGGCACGCTCGAGCGGGACCGCTGCGAGGTACGGCCGGCTGTCCCGGGCGACACGCTCCTGGTGGAGGCCGGCACGCTCCACTCGATCGGCGCCGGCGCCTTCGTGTACGAGATCGAGCAGCCGTCCGACCTGACCTTCCGGGTCTCGGACTGGGGCCGTCCCGCGGTGCCGGGACGCTCGCTGCACCCGGCGGAGTCCCTCCGTGCGCTCCGGGCCGACGCCCACGCGATCCCGGTCGGCCGGGGCTGGCAGCTGGACGGCGGCGCGCTCGACGTGCGCGAGTTCCGGTTCGAGATCGCGGACCTGCCGGGCCCGGTCGAACGTCGCCCGGGCGGCCGGAGCCTGGAGGTGGTGACGGTCATCGAGGGCGAGGCGCGGGTCTCGGGCGGCGGCTGGTCGGAGCGGCTGGCCCGATGGGAGACGCTCGTCGTGCCCGCCTCGGCGGCCGCGTACCGGATCGAGGGCACCGCCGCCGGGCGCGTCTGCATCGGCAGCATCCCGTAGGCTCTGGCAGCCAACGCAGCGATCGGGAGTGCCAACGGTGCGTTACCGGTGGCGACATCCCGCCAGCGGAGCTCGAGGCGGCACCTACCGGCTACAGGCGACCGGGTTCGTCAGGAGCGGGTGGGAGCGGTTCTCCTGGCGGATTCTGAACGGGAAACCACGCTCAGCCCCTCGTTGCCCCCGGACGCCCCCCCCCAGCGGAAGAGCCTGCCGGTCACGCACACCATCTTCCCAGGACCATCCGCCCACGATGGCCCGGGCGGCCCGCGAGATCATGCCTGATGGCCCTGTCGGCCGACTGGCCTGGACGCTGCGGTCGTGTCGCACCCCGCGGCGTGTCGTCGTCCGCCCTACCAGGTGCCCGCGGACCGCCGCCGGAGTTCCGGCAGGGTCCCCGCCGGCACGTGCGCCTCGAGGCACGTGACCCCGCCGCTCCCGGCGATCGCGTCGTGACGGGTCCCGGCGGGCAGGTCCAGCCGGTCCCCCACCGAGAGGTCGATGGTGATCCCGCGATCGGGCAGCCCGAACCGGATCGAGCCCGAGGAACAGACCAGGACCTTGTCGTAGTCGTGGACGTGGGGCGAGTACCTGTCGCCCGGTCCGTTGGACCAGGTCCCGGCGTCCAGGCCCTCGGCACGCAGACGGGCAGCGAGTTCCGAGGCGTCCATCCCTACCCCGCGATCCCCACGCCGATGACCTTGCCCACGCCGTAGGTGACCGCGGCGGCAGCGGCCCCGAGCCCGAGCTGCCGGAAGCCGGAGTACAGGAGGCCCCGGCCGGTCAGCAGGCTGACCCCCGCCCCGACGAGGAACAGCGCGGCAAGGCTGAGCCCGAGGCTCAGGACGAAGGCCACGGCGCCGCTGCCGAACAGGTACGGGAGCACCGGGATCACCGCGCCGACGCCGAACGCCAGGAACGATCCGAGGGCGGCGCCCCACGGTGAGCCCAGCTCGTCCGGGTCCAGGCCCAGCTCCTCGCGGACGAGCGTGTTCAACGCCACCTGCGGGTCCGCGAACATCCGTGCGGCGATCGTCTCCGCCTCCTCGCGGGTGAAGCCCTTGGCCATGTACAGCGCGGCCAGCTCCTTCTGCTCCTCCTCGGGCATCGCCTCCAGCTCCGCCTGCTCGAGGGCGATCTGGCGCTCGAACAGCTCGCGCTGACTCTGCATCGAGATGTACTCGCCCGCCGCCATGCTGAACGCACCGGCCATAAGGCCCGCGATCCCGGCGAGCAGGATGAAGCTGCCCTCGCCGGAGGCGCCGGCGACGCCCATCACGAGCGACAGGTTGGACACCAGGCCGTCCGACACGCCGAAGATCGAGGCCCGCAGGGTGCCGGACCGGCCGCTGGTGTGCCAGCGTTCGCCGCGGGCGATGGTCTCGGCGGCCTGCGCCGCGCCAAGATCGATCCCCGGGTGGTCGGCGGCCACGATGCCCCGTGCGACGCCCGGCCTGCGCCGCCGGCCCGTCGTCCCGTTGGGTGCCTTCGGCTCGCCGTCCAGGCGCTTCCAGATCTCGGCGTGCTCGCGCTCGTCGGCGGCGATCCCCTCGACAGCCGGGTGCGTCTCCTGTCCGGCGTACGCCGCCTCCTCGTCGCCCTCGAGCGCCTTGACGAGATCGCTGACGAACCGCGTCCCGAACAGACGCGCGAGGACGATGATGAACCGCACCCGGGCGCGCGGACGGCCGGCGGGCGGGACGGTGGCGCCCAGCTCCCGGAGCCGCTCCTCCCAGATGGCCGCGTGGCGACGCTCGTTGTCCGCGATGTGGCGGAACGCGGCGGCGCGCCTGTCGTCCTTCTCGATGGAGGCGAGGGCCTCATACAGGACGATGGCGTCCTGCTCCAACTTGAGGTTCTCAAGGCTGGTGGCGATGTTCACGCGACCAATCTAGCGCCCCTCACCCGTTGCCGGGCCGGGCCGGGCCGGTGTCCCTCGCCCTACACTCCGCACCATGACCGCCCTGCCGCCGCTGCACTACCTCACCTCGGCCGACGTCACCGCGGCGATGCCGGCGCTGCCCGAACGCCTCGCCCTGGCCGAACAGACGCTGCGGGGCCTCGCGGGCACCGCGGAGCTGCCGCCCAAGATCGGCGTCCATCCGCGAGCGGCGGCGTCGTTCGCGCATGCGATGCCGGCGTTCCTGCCGGGTGGCGCCGCCGACGGGTCGGCCGACCGGCTGGGGATGAAGTGGGTCTCAGGCAACCCCGCCAACAACGCGGCGGGGCTCCTGGGCATCTACGGCGTCCTGCTCCTCAACGATCCCGTGACCACGGCCCCGATCGCCATCCTCGATGCCGGCCCCATCACGGCGGAGCGGACGGCGGCGATCAGCGGCGTGGCGATCCGGGCCTTCGCGCCGGCGGTTGCGGGCGGGAGCGCACCGCGTGCGGCGCTGATCGGGGCCGGCGTCCAGGGGCGGAGCCACCTGCCCGTGCTGGGGCACGTGCTGCCAGGCGTCGAGCTCGCCGTCTTCGATCTGGACCCGGTCCGGGCGGAGGCGCTGGCGGATGGCGCGCGCCGGACCCCCGGGATCGCGACCGTCCGTGTGGCGGCCTCCGCTCGAGAGGCGATCGAGGGTGCGGACGTGGTGGTCACCGCCGCCTCCTTCGTGGCTCCGCCGGAACGGCAGATCATGACCAACGACTGGCTGGCGCCAAACGCGCTGATCGTTCCCGTGGACTACGCCACGTACTGCGCCGCGGAGGTGGCCCGGGAGGCCGCCCTGTTCGTCGTGGACCACACCGCGCAGTTCCTGGCCAACCGGGAGATCGGCAACTTCGACGGGTATCCGGACCCCGCGGCGATGATCGGCGAGGCGCTGGACCGGGAGCGGCCGGCTGGACGCGTGGTCACGACGCACCTCGGCACGGGGCTCGCGGACGTGGTGTTCGGGTCCGCGATCCTGGCGACAGCCGGGGAACGCGGACTGGGCACGATCCTGCAGCGCTGAAGCGGCGGAGGCCGGAAAGCTGACAGCACCCCGGGTGCTGAACAGGCCCGAAGTGTGCGGCCTGCCAGCACCCCCGGTGCTGCGCCGGGGCGGGCCGGAATGAAGGCGATCCTGCCGCGCTGAGCGGCGGAGGCCGGGACCGGCTAGCCTGACGCGGCCCGGTCACGAGCTGCGGTGACGTCCCGAGTCGCGGTACGCGGTGGACGGTGGTCGGAACGGAGGAGGAGGGTCCGGTGGGTCGAGTGCTGCGCGGCGGGCTGGCCGCGATCGTGGTGGTCGTCGTGGTCGTCGTCCTGGCCGGGGGCGGCCTGCTGGCGGCCCTGACGGCAAGCGGCCAGCCGCAACTGTCCGGCACGCGCCCGGTGGCCGGCCTGGACGCCGAGGTGCGAATCTCGCGCGACGAGAACGGCGTGACCCAGATCGCGGCAAACAGCCAGCACGACCTGTTCTTCGCCCAGGGCTGGGTCCACGCGTCCGAGCGGATGTGGCAGATGGAGATCTGGCGGCGGATCGGGGCCGGGCGCCTGGCCGAGCTGTTCGGCGAGAGCCAGATCGAGACCGACACCTTCATCCGCACCCTCGACTGGCGCGGCGCCGCCGCCCGGGACCTCCAGGTCCTGTCCGAGGACACGAAGGCCGTGCTCGGCTCCTATGCCGACGGCGTCAACGCCTACCTGGCCGGTCACCCAGGGTCGCTCGGCGTCGCCTTCAACGTGGCCGGGTTGCTCTCCGGCGCGGGCTCCGGCCTGGACGGCCTGCGACCAGAGCCGTGGACGCCGCTGGACACGCTGACCTGGGCGAAGGTCCAGGCGTGGGGACTGGGCGGGAACATGGACAGCGAGATCTTCCGGATGCTGGTCGATGCGCGCCTGGGCGACCCGGCCCTGACCGACGAGCTGTTCCCCGCCTACTCGGCCGACCAGCCGGTGATCGCGGCACCGGAGGACGGGGCGGCGGCGAAGGCCCCATCGCCCACCTCGACGATCGCCGGCTCCGGCAGCGGCGCCGGCAGCGGCTCCGGCAGCGGCTCCGGCAGCGGCTCCGGCAGCGCCCTGGCCACCGACCCCCAAGCCTGGCTCGCCATCGCCCGCATCGCGAACGCGATCCCCGCCCTCGCCGGTCTCGCGCCCGCGCGCGACCTCGTCAACGACGGCGGCGTCGGCTCCAACAACTGGGTCGTGGGCCCGGCGAGGTCCGCCACGGGGACCGCCCTCCTGGCGAACGACCCGCACCTGGGCTTCAACATGCCGTCTGTCTGGTACGTCAACGGCCTCCACTGCCGGCCGGTCAGTACCGCCTGCCCGTACGACGTGGCCGGCGTCACCTTCCCCGGCACGCCGGGTGTGATCGCCGGGCACAACGCCCGGATCGCCTGGGGCGTGACCAACGCCGGGCCGGACGTCCAGGACCTCGTGGAGGAGCGGGTCGATCCCGCGGACCCGACCCGCTACCTGACCGCCGACGGCTCCGCGCCGTTCGCCATCCGCACCGAGACGATCAAGGTGGCCGGTGGCGACGACGTGACCCTCACTGTCCGCGAGACGTCGCACGGCCCGATCCTCAACGACGCGGAGACCCGCCTGGCGGACGCATCCTCGCTGTATGCGCTGCGCTGGACGGCCCTCGCAGTGCCGGACCGCGTGCTCGAGGCGTTCCTGGCCATCAACCGCGCCCACGACTGGACCTCGTTCCGGGATGCCCTGCGCCTGTACGGCGCCCCGTCACAGAACTTCGTCTACGCCGACGTGGACGGCCACATCGGCTACCAGATGCCGGGCGCGATCCCGGTCCGCACCGATCCCGCCGATCTCGGGCTGCGCCCGGTCCCGGGCTGGGACGGCCGGCACGAGTGGGACAGCTTCGTCCCGTTCGACGACCTCCCGACCGTGTTCGATCCCCCGTCCGGCCGCATCGTCACCGCCAACAACAGGATCGACGGTGGCGACGTGTTCCTCGGCGTGGAGTTCGATCGGGGCGACCGAGCCGCCCGGATCACCGAGTTGCTCGACGCCGCCGGCACCGGCGTCACGCTGGACACCATGGCGGCGATCCAGGGTGACACGCTGCTCCGCCGGGCCCCGCGCCTGACGACGGGACTGCTCGACCTGCGACCTACCCCGGCTACCCCGGACGGCGTTGCCGTGCTCGACGCCATCGCCCGCTGGGACGGACGCTGCGACACGTCGTCGGCCGGGTGTTCCGCCTACCTGGTCTTCGAGCTCGCCCTCCAGCGCGTGCTGTTCGACGACGAGCTTGGCCCGCAGGCCCGTGACTACGTCGGCAGCGACTACGCGCAGGACCTGGCGGCGACGCTGGTCGGGACCCCAGAGGGACGTGCGTCGGCGTGGTGGGGGGACCGCAGGGCCGGGACCGGCGCGTCCGCCCCAGGCGTCGTCGCGGCGGCCCTGGACACCGCTGGTTCGTGGCTGCGCCGTGACCTGGGCGCATCGCCGGACTCGTGGACGTGGGGCCGGATCCACCGGGTCGCGTTCAGGGAGTCCACGCTGGGCGTCAGCGGGATCGGCCCGCTGGAGTGGTACTTCGGCACCGCACCGGCCGCGGCGGACGGCGCCGCCGGGACGGTGAACAACACCTACTACCGGCTGGGACGCGGCTACCCGGACCCGGCGGACCCCGAGGCGCCGGTGGCGGACACGCTGCCGGAGCTGTTCAGCGTCACCAACGGCCCGTCGATGCGGGCGCTGTACGACATGGGCCGCCTCGACGCCGGGCGGATCATCACGACCACCGGCCAGAGCGGCCAGCCGTTCAGCCGTCACGCGGACGACTGGGTCGGCAGATGGTTCCGCAACCAGACCGTGCCGCTCCCGTTCACCGACCCCGCCATCGCCGAGGCGTCGGCAGCCATCCTGGTGCTCCAGCCGGGGCCGTAGCGCGGAGGTCACCCCCGCGTGGGAGCGGCGTGGCCCGGCGGCGGGGAGCGGCGGGCTGACGGCATGGTCGGCGGGCTGACGGCAAGGTCGGCGAGCTGACGGCAAGGTCTGCGAGCTGACGGCCGGGGCCGCCCGGTACCATGGGCCGCCATGCCCCGCGACCGCGACCTCCTCGTCGGCACCCTCGCCGCCATCACCGCCGCCGCCCTGTTCGGGATGCTAGGTCCCACGGCCCGGTTCGGGGCGGAGGCGGGCGTTCCGGGCGTCGCGTTCACGGCCTGGCGCGCGATGCTGGGCGTGACGTTCCTGGCCGTCCTCATCGGCAGCCGGCGGACCGCGGGGTCGTCACTGGCCGCCGTGCGCGGGCTCTCCGGCCGCGGGCGCCTCTCGCTGGCCACGGCCTGCATCATGGGCGTGACCCTCAACGTCTCGATCTTCACCGCCTTCGGCCTGATCCCGATCGCGCTGGCGCTGATGCTGTTCTACACCTACCCGGCCGGCGTGGCCGTGGTGGACGTGCTCCTGGGGCACGAGCGACTCACCGGGTCGCGTGTCGCGGCGCTCGTCCTCTCGTCCACCGGCGTGGTCCTGGTCCTGGCCGGCGGGATCGGAGGCGGGGCGGGCGGCATGGCGATCGACCCCCTGGGCATCGCGCTCGCGCTGATTGCCGCTGCCAGCCAGGTGGTGTTCATGACCGTGAGCCGGTCCGGCTACCGGGCCGTGCCCGCCGACGCGGCAACGTTCCTGATCCTGTCCACGTCGGTCGTGAGCGCCTCGGTGGTCGCGGTCATCGCCGGTCAGGCCGACGGCCTGATCGCCCCGTTCCGCTCCCTCGACGCGTGGCCGTTCCTCCTCCTGGCGGGCGTCGCCGGCGCGGGTGTCTCATCGCTGCTGTTCCTCACCGCGATCCGCAGGATCGGCGGCACGCGGACCGGGATCCTCATGCTCCTCGAGCCGGTGGTGGGCGTGATCCTGGCCGGGATCCTGCTGGGCGAGGCGATGGGCCCGATCCAGGCCGTCGGCGGCGCGCTCGTCCTGGCCGGGGCCCTGGTGCTCCAGTTGCGCTCACATCCCGGCCATCAGCCCGTCGCGGAGACCGCGGCCGGCCCCGTCGTCTGAGGTAGGGTCTGCGGTGCGGCCGCAGGTGGGGGCCGCTTGGTGCCGCCGGCATCCCGGAACGGGTCCGGCTGGGCTAAGGTAGCCGCGTCGCCGGACCGGACGAACCGGCGGTCGCCACGCGTCCGAGACGCGCCCGAACCGCGATGGAGGCACCGATGGTCAGGGTCGACGGGCTGCAGGATCGGGTCGCCGTCGTCACCGGCGCGGGCCGCGGCATCGGACTGTGCATCGCCCAGGCCTTCGCGGCCAACGGGGCGCGCGTCGCCACGCTGGACCTCACGCCCCCGGAGATCCCCGGGATCCTGGGCCTGGAGGCGGACGTCAGCGACGAGACGGCCGTGGACGCGGCGTTCACGGAGATCGAGGGCCGGCTGGGCACCCCGACGGTCCTCGTCCTCAACGCAGGAATCTTCGCGCTCGTGCCCCTCGAGGAGACCTCCACCGAGCTCTGGGAGCGGACCCTCGCCATCAACCTGACGGGGTCGTTCTTCGTCGCCCGCCGTGCGCTGCCCGGGATGCGGGCCCTGGGCTACGGCAGGGTCATCGCCATCGGGGCAGCGGCCGGGAAGTCGGGCGGGGCGCGGTCGGCGGCATACGCTGCCTCGAAAGCCGGGCTGATGACGCTGGCGAAGTCGATCGCGATCGAGTATGCGAAGGACGGCATCACGGCCAACGTCGTGGCGCCGGCGCTGATCGACACGGAGCTCCTGACGGGAGCCCGGGACCTGGCCTCGCGGGTGCCCGTCGGCCGGCTGGGAACGCCGGAGGAGGTGGCCGCACTGGTCACGTTCCTGGCCTCGGGCGAGTCCGGCTACATCACCGGCGAGGTGGTGGACATCAACGGCGGCTCACTGATCGACTGAGAAGCGTCGCTGTCGCGGCCCACGTGCAGCGTTGCAGAGGAGCCCCTACGCCTCCTCGTTGACCTCCAGCGGCCCGTCGGGCACCTCGATCGTCACCCGGCCGTCCACCACCTCCACCGCGTAGACGGCGAGCGGCATCTCTGCCGGCGGATCCAGCGGCTCCCCGTCGTCCAGGTCAAACCGGGAGAGGTGGAGCGCACAGGTCAGGGTGCCTGCCGTGAGGAACCCGCGGTCCAGCTCGAAGTACTCGTGCGAGCACGTCCCCTGGAGCGCGCTGAACTCGCCGTTGCTGTGGACGACCAGCACCGGATCGGTCTGGTCGACCCAGACCATCTGCATCTCGCCCTCCGCCAGGTCGGCGGCGGCGATGAGGTCGATACGGCGGCTCACGCTCAGTCGATGGTAGCGGGCGGACCGGGGTCGGGCGAGTCGGTGGCGCTCAGGCTGCCGATGCGGTGCGGGTGCCGGCGAGCCCAGCAGACCACTTCGCCTCCAGGGCCTCGCGCAGGCGGTCCTGCGCCTCCTCGAGCGGGACCCGCGCCACGACCGGCTCCAGGAACCCGAGGACGATGAACTTGCGCGCATCGTCCGGCGGGATCCCGCGGCTCTCGAGATAGAACAGCTGAGTCTCGTCGATCGGCCCCACCGAAGAGGCGTGCGCCGCTCGCCGGCAGTCGGGCTGGTCGATCTCGAGCGACGGGATCGCCACCGCGCGCGCCGCTTTCGAGAGGTTCATCCCGAACTCGCCGAGGTAGCTGTCAGTCCCCACCGCGGTCTTCTCGATCTGGATGAGACCCTTCAGGTACGTCCGGGCCCGGTCCATGAGCACGCCCTTGGACATCAGGTGTCCCGTGGTGTCGCGCCCAACGTGGCGCGTGTACGAGGTCAGGTCGTGGAGCTGGTCGTCGGCGCCGAACACGATCTCGGTCTGCTCGACCGTGCCCCGGTCGCCGGCGAGGACGTTGTCGACGCGGGAACGGACGATCCGGCCTCCGAGCTGGGCCAGCGCCCAGCGCAGGTCCGCGGCCTCGCCGATCTCCGCACGCCTCTGCTGGAACACGACCTGGTCCGGGCCGGTCTCCTGGAGGCTGGCCATCGCCAGGCGGGCATGGGCTCCCAGCCTGATCTCGGTCGTAGCGCACAGGAGCGCCTGCGCACCGGCCTCCACCCCTTCCGACGGCACCAGTTCCTCCACCACGGAGGCCTCGGCGCCGTCCTCGAGAACGATGAGCGTGCGCGCGATGACGGAACGCGGCGCCCCGACGGCCCAGCGCACGACGATCGGCTGCGCTACACGGACGCCGGCGGGGACATGGACCAGCACGCCCTGGCTCCAGGCCGCGCGCGACAGCTCGGCCAGCTTCTCGTCCGCGGGGATCAGCGTGCCTCCGGCCAGCAGGTCGCGCGCAAGCCAATCGTCCGTGGCCACCAGCTCGCCCAGGGTGAGGAGCCGGACGCCGCCCGCGCGAGCCTCGTCCGAGAGCGCCGCCACCGCGACCTCGTCCTCGCGCAGCTCGAGCAGGCCGGCGACACCGTCGGGCAGGCCCTCGGCGGTCGAGGCCGCTGCGGTCGCGGTCACCCGATACGGCGCTGCGCCATCCAGCGACGCGACGCGAAGGTCCACGTACGGCGTGTAGAGCTGGCTGCTCTCGACGGGCAGCGCCTCGAACAGCGCGAGAGCCGCCAGCCGGTCCTCCAGGAGCCACGCTGGCTCACCGCGCTCGGCCGAGATCCCCTCCACGAGGGCGCGGTCCATGAACGTGAACGGCAGGTCCGCCGGGGCGCGGCGCGGGGCCTTGGCCGGACGTCCGGCGGGAGATGACGCGTCGGCGATCTCCGTCATCCCAGGGACCCCTCCATCTCCAGCTTGACGAGCCGGTTGAACTCGATCGCGTACTCCATGGGCAGCTCCTTGGTGAACACCTCGAGGAAGCCCTGGATGATCAGGTTCTGGGCCTCGTTCTCCGTGAGGCCGCGGCTCATGAGGTAGAACACCTGGTCCGCGGAGATCTTGCCGACGGTGGCCTCGTGGGTCATCGTCGTGTCGTCCTCGCCGATGTCGATGTAGGGATAGGTGTCGCTGCGGCTCTGGTCGTCGAGCATCAGGGCGTCGCAGCGGACGCTGGCGGTGACGCCGGTGGCCCCCGGGGCGACCTTGAGCTGGCCGCGATACGTGGCCCGGCCGCCGTCCTTGGACACGGACTTGGACACGATCCGGGACGTCGTATTGGGCGCCAGGTGGACGGCCTTCGCCCCCGTGTCCTGGTGCTGGCCCTTGCCGGCCACCGCCACCGAGATCACTTCTGCCGTCGCACCTTCACCACGAAGGTAGATTGCCGGGTACTTCATCGTGAGGCGAGAACCGGTATTTGCGTCAACCCATTCCACGGTTGAGTGTGCATACGCGTGTGCTCGCTTCGTGACGAGGTTATACACGTCGTTGGACCAGTTCTGAATCGTCGTGTACCGGACTTTCGATCCAGCAAGGGCGACGACTTCGACGACGGCCGCGTGAAGTGAATCAGTAGCGTAGATCGGGGCCGTGCAGTTGTGGACCGCGAAGCCGCGGGCGAGGTATGCATTCGGGGCGCTGGCCATCTCGAGGTTGTAGACCCAGCCGTCGTACGGTCGACGCTCGATCCGCCGGACCGGGACCCAGAAGCAGTTTCGCCCCGCGTCGAACCAGGTGTAGCTGTTGCCCGGGTTCTCAACGAAATGCAGGACGTACGCGTCCCTGTGGCTGATCCGCCGGCCGTCGGGCATCGTCTCCTCGAACGCCGCTCGGATGTTGATGCCGACGTACCGGCCCAGTCGCGCGAAGATCTCCTGGAGCTGGAACGCCAAGGTCTGGGAGGTGGTGATTGCGCGAACGACGGTTCGATCCGGGTTCGCCCTCCGTGGCGCGCGGCTTCCATCACCCAGCAGGTACGTGTCGACGAGCAGCTGCTGGCGTACCGGGGGCAGCTCCATCAGGTCTCCGTGGAGCCGCTTCGTGGATGACCCCGTCCCGCAGTACTGCATGCACAGGTCCATGAGTTCCCGCGAATAGACGTAGACCTGCGCCTCGTGCTTGGCCGGGATCTCGTACAGGCCCGCGGCCTTGCCCGCGAGCGCCGACATCAGCGAGCGCGCGTCTGCCACCTTGTCGCGCTCGTCGATGTGGAACGAGAGGCGCACTGTCGGGACGCCGCTGACGCCGTTCTCGAAGGCGCTGCCCTCAGCCAGATAGTACCCGAGGAACCGGACTAGATCGTCCGATAGCTCGGGGTGATCACGCTGCTTCGCTGCGACCGGGAAGCACAGGAGGTCGCCGACCGCAAGTTCGCCCGCTGGGATCCAGTCCGGGTCGGAAGTGTGGAAGGCTGCTTCGTCCATGACCCAGCCGTGTCCGTTCCAGACGGCCGCGTCGTGGCGCCGCATCGCCAGAATCGGGTGTTCGGGTGTGACCTCGAAAGCGTTGCCGATCGACACCGGCACGAGCTTGAGCATGTCGCCCGAATACGAGCGCCGGCGAACTGCCGATACGTTCGCCTCAACGCCGTCGCTGTTCATGACACGAGTTCCCGGCTTGACGTCGACGATCGGCACCATCGAGTCGCCCAGGCTCACGAGCTCCGTCTCGCTCAGGCAGCCCTCGATGTAGTGAACCTTGGCGCCTTCATCAACGACGATAAGCGTCCGCTCGAACTGGCCCGTGTTCTCCCCGTTGATGCGGAAGTAGGCCTGGAGCGGGAGCGGGACCTCGACGCCCTTCGGCACGTACACGAACGAGCCGCCGGACCAGACCGCGCTGTTGAGCGCCGCGAACTTGTTGTCCTCGGGCGGGACGACGGTGCCAAAGTACTTCCGGAAGATGTCCGGGTACTCCTTCATCGCCTGATCGGTGCCCATGAAGACCACGCCGATCTTGCTGAGCTCCTCGCGGACGGAGTGGTAGACCACCTCGGAGTCGTACTGGGCGCCGACGCCCGCCAGGAACTTGCGCTCCGCCTCGGGGATGCCCAGCTTCTCGAACGTCGCCTTGATCTTCTCGGGGACGTCGTCCCAGGACTTCTCTTCGCGTTCTGAAGGCTTGCGGTAGTAGACGATCTTGTCGAGGTCGATGTCGGCGAGGCGGCCGCCCCAGGTCGGCATCTTCCGCTTCAGGAAGTGCTCGTAGGCGCGCAGCCGGAACTGGAGCATCCAGTCCGGCTCGTCCTTGAACCGGCTGATCTCCTCCACGGTGTCGCGCGTCAGGCCGCGCTTCGTCTCAGCGAGGTAGACGATGTCGTCATGGAAGGCGAACTGGTCGCGATCGTCACGGACGAGGTCGCGGGTCGAGGTCATCGCTGCTCCGTTCCAAAGCCGGCGGCCGCGCTTGGGTCGTCGATACGGGGGCGCCGCGACCGCTGGGACGTGGGCCGCCGGCTAATCCCGAGTGGAATTATCGGAATTAGATCACGATCCGTCAATCGTGGACCTGATGCCCCCGTCCGGGCGCCGGCCGAACCTCAGAAGAAGGTGGAGCACCAGGGCTCATCGGCGGTGCGAAGCAGCGAATCGAGGATCGCGAGGGCACCGTCACGGTGCTCGTCGGCGCCGGTGGCGATCACGGCATCCCGCAGTCGTGTTCCCCCGAGATATGCCGCTCCGAGGGCGGCGACCGGCAGCGTCAGGTCAGGTGACCGGCCGGTCGGCCGGCAGGTGGCTCCGTCGGGCGAGGCGTCCAGTGTGAGCCTGATCGGTGCACCAGCCTCCCCATCGATGACCTCGAGCACCAGAGATCCCGACCGTTCCCAGGACCGTGCCCCGAGCGCGTGCGCCACGTCGAACAGGCGCACCCACAGGCCCTCGCCGACATCCGACATCACCGCAGCACGCAGGTTGGTGAGGAGCCACGGGAGGCGCTCTGATGGACTCCGACCCTCCGCGACCACCGTGGCCACGAGGTCCGTCTCGGCGAGGTGGCGCCACAGGGCGACGTGGGCCTCGTCCGTGAGCGCATGGAGCTCGTTGACCTTGAGGATGCCCCGGGGCTGACGGTGCTCCCACTTCTCCTCGGCCCGGTAGCGGGCGTAGCCATCGATGGAGCCCGCGGCGTCGCGGTGAAAGGCGAGGAACCCCTTCCAGCGCTCGCCCCACGGCGGATCGATCAGCCCGAGCTCGTCGTCCCACCGGAACGGGCGCCGGCGGATCTCGCCCGCCTGGCGCATCCGCCAGGCCTCGAACACGGCCTTCATCGCGTCGCGGGTCTCGGGCCCCGGCAGCACCAGCTCGACTCCCGGGACCGGCGCGCCGTGGAATCCGGTGGCCCCGGTGTCCAGCGTCCACGTCGCCACGCGGCAGCCTGGACCATACCCGTATCGCCCGTAGATCGGGTACTCCGACGAGTACAGCACCCCGACGGCCTCGCCCCGCTCGCGGATCGCCGCATGCTCCGCGGTCACCAGGCCGGTCAGGATGCCGCTCCGCCGATGGGTCGGCAGGACGGTGACCGCGGCGACCGCCGAGGCCGGCAGCCGAGCGCCGCCGGGCACCGTGAGCTCCGTTGCCCAGGATCGGAAGGTGCCGCACACCCGGTCCCCGTCGAACGCACCCCACGTCCGCTGGGGCTCCCACAACGACTTGACGGCCTCGGCGACTCGGGGAACGTCCGGCCGGTCCAGGAAGGCGGTGCTCAGCGCCTCGACGAACGGCACGAACTCGTCCGGGGAAACGTTGCGGATCTCGATGCTCACGGGATCTCGATGCTCATGGACTCGAGGGTAGCAGCGCGTCAGGCGCCCAGCCGCTCGCGGACGGCGGCCGCGAAGGCCCGGTGACGGGTGACCCGCGGCCACGTCACGCGGTTCAGGCCGGCGAAGCCCAGGTGCGCCCGCAGCGCGTCTGCCACAGCCGCGGTGACTCCCGGGTTGGCCTCGTCCAGCGGGTCGAAGCCGTCCTCCCACCACAGGCCGAGGATCCGCAGGGCGCCCGCCTTGCGGTCGATCCGGGGCTCGATCCGCCCGACGAACCGGTCGCCGTAGAGCAGCGGCAGGACGTAGTA
>CAMTVM010000080.1:0-23605 GCA_947085195.1 uncultured Chloroflexota bacterium | reverse complement strand
TCAGGAGTCTGCGCCGGCCGGGGCGATACCACCAGTCACGCTGGTGGCTGTCAGGCGGCGGCCTCGCCGCGTGCTAGAGTCGGCCGACCATGAGCGACCGTCCCGACGCCTGGGCCGAACGGCGGAGAGCCTGGCGGGTCGAGCGCCTCGATCCCGCGCTGGCGCGCCTGCCGGAGCGTCGTGACCGCTTCGTCACGCTGGGCGACATCTCCGTCGAAGGCCTCTATGGCCCGTGGGACTGGGATGGGCCGGAGGGTCCCGGCGGCCCAACTGCCGTCGATCACCACGGAAGCCCGCTCCGCGAGGGCGCCGGGCCCTACGCCGCCTTCGACGCCGCCAGGGACGTCGGCCTGCCCGGCGAGCCGCCGTTCACCCGCGGCATCCACCCCACCGGCTACCGCTCCCGCCCGTGGACCATGCGCATGTTCGCGGGCTTCGGCAGCGCGGAGGACACCAACGCTCGCTTCCACCAGCTGCTCGACGCCGGCCAGACCGGCCTCTCGATCGCCTACGACATGCCCACCCTCTACGGTCTCGACACCGATGACGCAGAGGCCGAGGGCGAGTTCGGCACCTGCGGCGTGGCCGTCAGCAGCCTCGCGGACATGGAAGTCCTGCTGTCCGGCCTGCCCCTTGACCGCGTCAGCACCTCGATGACGATCAACGCCCCCGCGGCCCCGATCTGGGCGATGTACATCGCGGCGGCCGAGAAGCGCGGCGTCCCGCGGGCGGCCCTCGAGGGCACCACCCAGAACGACATCCTCAAGGAGTACATCGCCCAGAAGGAGTTCCTGTACCCGCCCGCGCCGTCCATGCGCCTGGTCACCGACACGATCGAGTTCGGGACGCGGGAGTTGCCGCGCTGGAACACGGTCTCGATCAGCGGCTACCACATCCGCGAGGCTGGCTCCACGGCAGTCCAGGAGCTGGCGTTCACGATCGCGGATGGCATGGCGTACGTGGAGGCGGCCATCGCGCGCGGCCTCGCGGTGGACGACTTCGCCCCGCGCCTGTCGTTCTTCTTCAACAGCCACAGCGACTTCTTCGAGGAGATCGCCAAGTTCCGGGCCTCGCGCCGGATCTGGTGGAAGCTGATGCACGAGCGATACGGCGCCACCGCGGAGCGCTCCACCTGGATGCGTTTCCACACCCAGACCGCGGGTGTCTCGCTCACCCCGCAGCAGCCGCTCAACAACCTGACCCGCGTGGCGACCCAGGCGCTGGCTGCGATCCTCGGCGGGACGCAGAGCCTCCACACCGATGCCTACGATGAAGCGCTCGCCGTCCCGACCGCGGAAGCCGCCCTCCTCGCCCTGCGCCAGCAGCAGATCTTGGCCGAGGAGACGGGGGTGGCCTCCACCGTGGATCCCCTGGGTGGGTCGTGGTTCGTGGAGTCCCTGACCAACCGCGTGGAACGCGAGGTCTGGCGCTACCTGGACGAGATCGACGCGCGCGGCGGGATGGTCAAGGCGATCGACGATGGCTACCCGCAGCACGAGATCGCGGACGCCGCCTACCGCTACCAGCGGGAGTTCGACGCGGACGAGCGGGTCGTGGTGGGCGTCAACCGCTACCAGGTCGCAGAGCCGATCCGGGTGCCCGTCCTCCAGGTCCCGGCCGGTTCGCAGGAGCGGCACCTCGCCCGGCTGGCACGGACGCGCGCGGGGCGGGACGCGGGGGCGGTCTCGGCGGCGCTGGCGGGCCTGCGGGACGCGGCGTCCCAGCCCGGATCCAGTGAGACGAACCTGATGCCGCACTTCCTGCGGTGCGCGGAGGCGTACGCGACGCTCGGCGAGCAGTGCCGGGTGCTGCGCGAGGTCTTCGGGGAGTACCGCGAGCCGGTGTCGGTCTGAGGGTCCGGGCTCAGGACAGCTCGGCACCGCTCCCACGGAACCAGCCCCGCACCGCCGCGACCAGACCGTCGATCTCGTCCTCGCCCATCGCGGTCGAGACCGCGGCCGAACCGGTGTTGATCATGATGAAGCCCTCCTGGAGAAGGTGCTCGAGGAAGCCCCGGAGCAGGCGAGCTTCGTTCGGGCCGGTGAAGGCCTCCCGGTAGTTGCGTGGCGGTCGAGGCTTCATGTGCACCCGGAACATCGAGCCTCCGCCTGTCACGCAGGCCCCGACGCCCGTGGCGCGGATGGCCTCCTCGATCCCGGTCCGGGCGCGGTCCGCGAGCCCGTTCACGCGGGCGACGGCCGGTCGATCGAACAGCTCCATCGTCGCCAGGCCCGCGGTCATCGTGATCGGGTTGGCCGAGAACGTGCCGGACAGGGGAAACCGGACGTGCGAGACCAGCGGATCCATGACGTCCATGACCTCCCGGCGGCCGGCCAGCGCCCCCACCGCGAACCCCCCGCCGATGATCTTGCCCATCGCGGTCAGGTCAGGCTGTCCGCCGTACCACTGCTGGGCCCCGCCGTACTCGGAGCGGAACGTGATGACCTCGTCGAACACGAGCAGGGCCCCATGTCGGCGGGTCCAGTCCCGGAGGGCGCCGACGAACTCGGAGGAGGCAGGCATCAGCCCCACCCGGTGGGGAAGCGGATCGAGCAGGACACACGCCAGGTCGTCCCGGTGACGGTCGAGGATCGCCAGCGCGGTCTCGGGATCGTTGAACGGGATGACGACCACGTCCCCCAGGGCCCCGGCCGGTGTGCCGTCCGCCACCGGCACGCTCGAGGGCCTGTCCTGGTCGCCCCAGTTGGCCGGCCCGGAGGTCTGGCTGACCTCCGCATAGTCGTACAGGCCGTGATACGCCCCTTCGACCTTGGCGATCCCGGCTCGTCCGGTGAAGGCCCGCGCCGCCTTCAGGCAGCTCATCACCGCCTCTGTCCCCGAGTTGACGAACCGCACCCGCTCGAATCCGGGGTTCCGGCTGCACAGGTGCTCGGCGTAGCGCACCTCGATCTCGGTCCCCAGGCTGAAGGCCGTGCCCTTCCGGAGCTGGGCGGTCACCGCCGTCACCACCGCCGGGTGTGCGTGGCCATGGATCAGCGAGGCCATGTTGTTGGCGAAGTCGATCCGTGTCACTCCCTCGATGTCGGTGACGCGGGCGCCCTCCCCGCAGGCCGCGTACAGCGGATGGGGGCTGCGCAGCACGGTGTTGCGACTCACGCCCCCGGGCAGGAACCGGCGCGCCTTCTCGTACAGGGCTTCGCTCCTGGACGGTCGCCCCGCGGTGTCTTCGGCCATCGAGTCAAGACCGCCTTTCCTGTGCCGGTCTTCTCAGGCGGGCGCGCCGACCTCGACGGGAGGCGCGGTCCGGGCGTACTCGACGCGGGAGTACGCGAACAGGCCCGCTTCGTCGTAGATCACCCGGTCGGCATAGTCATCGAACCACAGCGCCTCGGGGTTGCGGCCGACGATGCAGACCTTGCCGCGATCGCCTGCGCCGAGGGCATTGCGGAGGATCTTGAAGATGACCACGCCGTGTTCCGAGCCCGGGACGCCCGGGATCGCCTCGCTGGTGACCGCCGCCACCTCGGTCTTGCCCTTGTAGTGCGTGATGGAGAGGCGGGCGTGGGTCTCGACGCCCGACAGGCCCTTCTGCGACTCGTTGAGGACGCTCCAGGCCGTCTCGATCGGCACGTTGAACGAGCGGTAGGCGACGATGTCCCGTCCGCAGAAGAAGTAGTGGTTCTCGGCACCGACCCGCTTGATGGCGCGCTGCATGATCCGGAGCGCATCCGGATCGTCGTTGATCCCCTTGATGATCGGCGCCTGGTTCTCGACCCGGATCCAGCCCCGGGACACCACCCCGTCCATGGCCCGACGCGTGCGCTCGTTCCACTTGAGGGATCCGTTCGGGTTGGGGATGTAGTCCCCGTCCGCGTCCTTCTGGAGGAACTCGTCCGGGTGGTTGAAGTGCACCATGAGCCTGAGGCCGACCTCGGGAAAGGTCGCATGGAAGCTGTCGAGCATGCCCAGGAAGGCCTCGTCGAAGCGGTCGGGGTGGAACGCCATCTCCTTCGTCCCGATCCGGATCGACTCGATACCCGCCTCGGCGAGCGCTGACAGCCACGGAGCGATCCTGCTGTTGGGGAGCACCATCGGATCGCCGCCGGAGAGCAGGATCTCTCGCAGCTTCTCGCGCCCGGAGGTGGGGTGGCGGCCCCCGTTCCGTTCGACGCGCAGGTTGTGGGACCGGATGTAGTCGGTGACCTCGGGGATCCGGGCGAGGCCCTTGGCGCCGACCGTGCCATCCGCGCGCTCGACCTCCTTGCGGGCGATCAGCTCCTCGCGGTAGCAGAAGCGGCAGTGGGCCGAGCACGTGGATGCCACGTACAGCAGGCCCATCTCGTACTTGTGGAGGAGACCCTCCACCGGGCTGAAGTCCATCTGGTGGCCCGGGTCCTCCGCGCCCGCCAGGTCGAGCGTCTCGGAGGGACTGGCCTTGACCAGCCGCTGGAGAGCGGGGCTGTGCCGGGCCATCTCGTAGTAGTGCCGGGTGACCTTCACGGGCATGCGGGATTCGACGTCCCGCTCGGTGCCCTTGAGGAGCCGCAGGGCATCGAGCTCATCCGCGCTGTAGAAGCCCTTCATGTCCTCGGGTTCCCGACCCTCGAAGAACGTGGTGAGGCCGCTGACGATCTGCCGGTCATACCTGGGGCTGTCGACAGTGTCCAGGAACGCCTGTTCCCGGGCCGTGGGCACGTAGGCCGCCGTCTCGTTCACGATCACCACCTCAGCTCCGAGAACCGCTCCCGCTCGGCCCAGTGTACGCTATTGCACACAACCTGCAATGCCTGTAACGTTTCGTCCAACGATGGCCAGCTTCTCCCTCGCCCAGACGATCGCTACCGCGGCAGGGCGCCTCACGCCAACCGATCGACGCATCGCCGAAGCGGTGCTGGGTGATCCCACGCTGCTGGCCTTCGGGACCGTCACGGACCTGGCGAGTGCGATCGGGACGAGCCGCCCCTCGATCGTCCGGTTCGCCACCAGGCTCGGCTTCGCCGGCTACACGGACCTCCAGGACCAGGTGCGCCTCGGACTCTCCGTCCAGCTCGCCCGGCCCACGGAACGCATCCGCCAGGAACACAGGACGTCGCTGCCGGTCAGGTCGGCGATCGAGCGGTCGATCGCATCCGTCTTCGCGGCAGTGGGAGCCGGCCGCCTCACGCAGCTCGCCCGATCGATTGCCGGCGCCAGGACCGTCTGGATCGCCTCGGGAGAGACCTCACGGGCAGGGGCGCACGCCCTGCTGAGCGGACTCAGCATGGTCCGGGCCGGGGTCCGGTTGCTGGAGGACCGGACCATCGGGAACGAGCTGACCGACGTTGGGCCAGGAGATGTCGCGGTGGTGTTCGACTTCTTCCGCTACCGGCGATCCGTGGTCGTCGCGGCCCGGATCATGGCCGAGGCCGGCGCCGAGCTCATCGCCATCACCGACGGGCCGCTCTCCCCCCTTGCCGGGCTCACCGGGTCCTGGGTCGGGATCTACGTCCCCGCCATCGGTCCGTTCGACAGCTCCCTGCCGGCCGTCGCCATGGCCGAACTCCTCGTCGCCGAGGTGGCGGGCCTCCTGCATGACGAGGTCACCGGGCGGATCGATCGCACCGAGGAGCTGTGGGCGGCCACCCAGACGTTCCACGTGGGGGATGCGCCAGCCTGACGGCGCGCTGCGCCAGGATCGCCTCCGGGAGGCGGAGGCTGCGCCGGTCCCAAGCTTCGAATGAGGCAGAGGACTAGGATGGCGGCATGTACCTCGACGCACTCTCCTTCCTCGAAGACGAGCGCGACGCGTTTCGCGCCTACGAAGCGCTGGATGCGCTCACCGACGAGCAGCTCGAGATCCCCGTGGCCACCGCCGGGGGCTGGTCCGGCCGGGACCTCATGGGCCACGTGATCCTGTGGCAGGAGGCCGCGCTGGCCACCGCGAAGGAGCTCGCCCTGGGGGAGCGGAGCGCCACGATGGACCGGCTCGAGGCCCTGTGGGCTTCGGCGCCCGAAGCCGGCGACCTGATGAACGAGGAGGGCCTGGCCCGCTTCCGAGCGATGCCGATGGCCGAGGTCCGCGAGCTCTTCCGCAACGTGTCGGGTGAACTGCGCGGCTACCTGACGGTGGTGCCGGAGTCCCGCTGGATCAAGCACGCCACGCACCAGGAGTATTTCTTCGGCGAGATGACCGAGCACTATGAGGACCACCAGAAGGAGCTCCGGGCGATCCTCGAGACCGTCGCATGAGCGGGCCGGAGGACAACGGCCATCTGCCGGACCTGGACGAGGACGAGGCGGACGACGACGCTCCCCTTGACGCTGCAGAGGCTGCCGCGGGCGCCGCCGCCGCCGATGAGAAGGCGGACGAGACGCTCGACGAGCGCGTCGAGGCGGTGATCGAGGAGCTGGGGAGCGTGACGCGCACCCGGGACGGTGAGTCCGTCGCCTGCGCCGCCGCCGGGCGCGTGTTCGCAGTGCTCATGCCGGACCTGCTGGAGGTGGCCCTGGACCCTGCGATCGCGGCCGCGGCGCTGCGGACACCCGACACGCTGCCGTCGACGCGGGGCGCGGGCTGGATCGCCTTCACGCCCGCGGTCATCGACCGGTTCGCCCTGGATCGCGCGGACGCCTGGGTCCGGCTGGCCCACCGGCGCGCCCGGGGCTGACGGCCGGCGCCCCGATCTGCGGAACGGAGGCAGGCCTCGGGGCGAGCGAGGAGGAGAGCGCGAATGTCTAAACGGGCAACTCGGGTCGCCGTCGTCGCCATCGGCGGCAATTCGCTCATCAGGGATGCCGAGCACCGGAGCGTTGAGCATCAGTACCAGGCCGCGAAGGAAACGACGCGCCACATCGCCGACATGATCGAAGCGGGGTGGGAGGTCGCGATCGGCCACGGCAACGGACCGCAGGTGGGCTTCATCCTCCGCCGTTCCGAGATCGCCGCCCGGGTGGAAGGCATGCACGAGGTCCCGCTTGACGTTTGCGGCGCGGACAGCCAGGGCGCGATCGGCTACGCGCTCCAGCAGAACCTCCAGAACTGGCTGTTCCAGCGCAAGATCCGCAAGGACGTTGCCACCGTCGTGACGCAGGTGCTGGTGGATCGAGAGGACTCCGCGTTCCAGAACCCCAGCAAGCCCATCGGTGGATTCATGGATGAGAGTGAAGCCAGGCGCCGCGCGGCCGAGATGGGCTGGTCGGTGGTCGAGGACGCGAGTCGCGGCTGGCGGCGCGTGGTGGCCTCGCCACTGCCAAGGGAGATCGTCGAGCTCGATACCGTCAAGGCGCTGATCAGCGCGGGGGTGGTCGTCATCACGGTCGGGGGAGGCGGCATCCCGGTCATCGACACCGGCAACGGCGACTACGCAGGCACGGCTGCCGTCATCGACAAGGACTATGCCAGCAGCCTCCTCGCCCAGAGCATCCGGGCCGACCTGTTCCTGATCTCGACCGCGGTGGACAAGGTCGCACTCAACTACGGGAAGCCTGACCAGCAATGGCTGGACCGAATCACCGTCTCGGAGGCCCGGCAGTACCTGGCCGAGGGCCGCCACTTCGCCAAGGGTTCGATGGCGCCCAAGATCGAGGCGATCATCTGGTACATGGAAGCCGGCGGCAAGCACGCGATCATCACGACCCCGGAGAACATTCCTCGTGCGCTGCGCGGCGAGGCGGGGACCCATATCGTGCCCGGTTGAACATCGACCCCGGTCGATGACCGGGGTCGCGGCACGTGTGCGGGGGTCCGGGCGGGCCGGATCGGCCTGTCAGGCCTCCGGCGCGACGAGGGTCGTGAGGCCGAATGCCTGCTCCAGCTGGTCGAGCGGGCGGAACCCGGTGACGCCCTGCGGCTGCGCGCCCGGCTTGAAGTAGGCGATGGTCGGGATGCTCATGATCCCGAAGGTCTGCGACAGCCCCGGGTTGGCGTCCACGTCCACCTTGACCACGTCCAGGACGCCGTCGTACTTGGCCGCGAGCTTTTCCATCTCCGGCGCGACCATCTTGCACGGCCCGCACCAGGCGGCCCAGAAGTCGACCACGACGGGCTTGTCGTTCTGGAGCACGAGCGCCTCGAACGTCTCGTCCGTCGCGTGCTTGATCTCCGCCATGGGGCGGCTCCTTTCTCCCGCGCGAGTGGCGGGACCCATGCAGCCCGTCAGCGGGCGATGGCCTGAAGTAACCGGCAGGCCTCGAGGACCCGTGGGTCCGCGAGGCGGTAGTAGACCGTGTTCCCGTCACGGCGAGCCGTGACGAGGCCGGCGGAGCGCAACACGGCGAGGTGCTGGCTCATGTTCGGGACCTGGCAGCTGACCCGCGTCGCCAGGTCGCCCACGGAGACCTCGCCGGCGGCGAGAGATTCGAGGACGCACAGGCGCTTGGGGTCCGCGAGGGCACGGGCGACGGCAGCAGAGCGCCGGCGTCCGTCCTCGGTGTTGGTCTGAAGGTCGATCACGGACGAAGTGTCTCACTGATTGCGCAAGAACGCAAGTGGGTTCCTGCCCATGTCGGCGGTGGCTCAGAGACCCACATCGACGTGCGCCAAGCGGGCGCTGCCGCACCGTCGCATACTCGCCCCGTGAGCGATCTCCCCGTCACCCTGGCCGGCATTCGTGCGACACGGGCGATGCTGGCCGGACGGATCCATCACACGCCGATGCTCTCGTCGGCGACGGCCGCCCGGTTCGCCGGCCCCTCGGTCGGGGCGCATCTCGCGGACGAGCGCCTGTACCTCAAGGCAGAGCACCTCCAGAAGACCGGCTCGTTCAAGCCGCGAGCGACCCTCGCCCGCATCTCCTCGCTATCCGCCGAGGAACGGCAGCGCGGCGCCATCACGATCAGCGCCGGGAACGCGGGCCAGGCCTACGCCTGGGCCGGGCGCGAGGCGGGCGTCCCGGTCACGGTCGTCATGCCGGAAGGGGCCGTCGCGTCCAAGGTGGCCGCGTGCCTCGAGTACGGCGCGGAGGTCGTCCTCCACGGCGCGCACGTCGGCGAGGCCCTCGAGCACATGCACCGTCTCCGCGAGGATCGGGGTCTCGTGCTGGTCCACCCGTACGACGATCCGGAGGTCCTGCTGGGCAACGGCTCGTGCGGCATGGAGATCCTCGAGGACCTGCCTGACGTGGACGTCGTGGTGATCCCCGTCGGCGGCGGCGGGCTGCTGGGAGGGGTCACGGTGGCGCTCAAGGAGAGCCGGTCGCGCGTCCGCGTCTACGGCGTCGAGCCGGTCGAGTCGGACGCGCTGCGGCAGGCGGTCGCGGCGGGGGAGCCGGTGCGAGTCCAGCCCACGAGCGTCGCAGATGGCCTCGCGGCGCCGATCGCGGGTCGCCTCGCGACCGACATCGCGAAACGCTACCTGGAGGACGTGGTCGTCATCGACGATCCGACGATCCTGGCGGGCCTCCGGTTCGCGGTCGAGCGCCTGAAGCAGGTGCTGGAGCCAGCCGGAGCCACCGCGCTCGCCGCCGTCCTCACGGGAGCGATCCCGATCCGGGAGCACGACCGGGTGTGCGTGATCCTCTCGGGCGGCAATGTGGCCGTGGAGCGCTTGGGCGAGCTGCTCACCGGCGCGGCGCCGCTGCCCGCGCCCCGCCGGTGACCGAACCGGGGGACGCCGGGGTCGGCCCGCCGCCGCCGAACCCTCCGAGTCCGGTTGAGGCCCTCCTCTCGGTCTTCGACGGCTCGTTCGCCGGCCCGCTGCTGCCGCCCCCCGCGCCCGTCCCGCCGCGGCTCGGCTGGCTCCCGGGGTACCCGGTCCCGGCGGCGATCCCGGTACCACCTCCGGCGACCGCGGCCGTCCTGGCCATTCCCCTCAAGACGCGCGGGCTCGTCAGGGAGGCCCTGGACCTGCTCACGCGTTCGGACAGTGGTCTGCGGGGCGCCTCGTTCTACATCGGCTTGATGATGCTGGTCACCTTCGGACCCCTGGTCGCGTTGTTCGGGCTCGTGTTCGTGGGCCAGGGCGAGGAGCTCTTCGGGCCGGCGTTCGGGTACGGCTCCGGTTACGGCGCGGACCCGGGCGACCTGGCCTGGGCGGGTTGGCTCGGCTTGGCGGCCATCCCCGGCATGCTCGGCTACATCGCCGCGACCGTCGAGGCCCGAACCCTCGCGACCGCCGTCATCGGCGCCCGGGCGGAGGGACGTCCGCTCCGACTGGTGGAGTCGATCGCCATCGCGCGGCAGCGGTTCTGGCCGGTCCTCGGCGCCCAGCTCCTGATCGGCCTCATTACCGGCATGGTGGCGATCCTCGCGTCGCTGGGCGTGCTGTTCGTCCTCGGTCCGGTGGAGCCGATCGACTTCGGCATCCAGCTCCTCATCGGCCTGGTCATCGGAACGCCGGTCGTGTACGTCCCGGCCGCGATCGTCCTGGGTGGGACCGGCGTGTTCGAGTCGATCCGCCGCTCCTTCCGCCTCGCGCGCTCGCGCAAGCGCCTGGCGGTGGTGGTCACGCTGTTCGGGCTCATCTCGCAGGTCATCGTCCTGTTCGGTCTGTCCGCGGGGCTGGACGCCGTCGCGCGCTTCATCATCGGGACGGGGCTCACGGAGAACTTCCCGGCGCCCCTCGTGGTCCCGATCGTCGCCGCCTTCGTGTTCGCGATCGGCACGCTCGTGTTCCTGGTGGAGGCGATTGCCGCGGCGCCGCCGGTGTTCGCGTTCATGGCGCTGACTCACTACACGTGGGGCCTGGAGCCTGGCAGGCAGGACCCGGTCAAGGTCCACCATGCGTGGGACCCGTGGGTGACGCCCGGTCTCGCACTGGCTGCGGTCGTGGCACTGCTCGCGCTCGTGGCCGGGGTCGCGTCGCTGCCGGGCTGAGCCTCAGTCGATCCCGAGCGCGGCCAGGCGGTCCTCGTCCTCGATGCCCAGGTGGTGGGCGAGCTCGTGGAGGATCGTGATCCGAACCTCGTCCGCGAGGTCAAGGGGATCCGGGAAGTCCTCCTCCAAGGGCATGCGAAAGACGATGATCCGGGTGGGGACCGCCACCCCGTCGCCACCCCATTCACTCAGCGGCACGCCCTCGTACAGGCCGTAGAGCGTCTCGTCCGGCCCCAGGCCGTTCTCGCGGAGCTGGTCCGGCGAGGGTTCGTCGGCGATGACCAGGGCGATCTGGTCGAGGGCGGCCCGGAACGGGGCCGGGATCCCGGCCACCGCGCGGTCGACCAGCCGGTCGAAGCGCTCGTGGCGGACGGGGCGCGGCCGTCCGACGGCGCGCGGGGATCCTCGGCGACGCTTGGTCATGGCACGGGTATCGTAGCCGCGATGCCAGATCATCCCGAGCCCCTCGCGCCGTCGATCCCGGACGTGACGCTGGCGCCCCCGCCGGCACTTGCGGCAGAGCCGGAGGGGTTCGTGGTGCTCGCGGACGGCGGCGTGCGGCTCCACTTCCTGGACTGGGGCGGGCCGGCCGGTGCCGGGGCGGTGCTGCTGCTGCCCGGCCTGTTGCAGCCTGCCTGGGCGTGGGCGCCAGTCGCCCGCCGGCTGTGCGGGGTGCGCCGCACGGTGGTCGTGGACCTGCGCGGCCACGGGCTGTCGGACGCGCCGATGGACGGCTACGACCTGGATTCGCTGGCAGCCGATGCGGTCACCGTGGCGGAGGGTTCCGGGCTACGCGACGGCAAGCCGCTGGTGTTGGCGGGTCACGGGTTCGGGGCGATCGTGGCCGCGGCGACCGCGGCCAGGCTCGGGACCGGGTGCGCGGGAGCGGTGCTCGTGGATGGCGGGTTCGAGCGCCTGGAGATGACGACCGGCGTGGACCTGGACGAGTTCCTGCGCGGCCTGGACGAGCCGCCGGAGGTGCTCCGGTCGATGGACGCGTACCTCAAGGATCGCCGGGGGTTCGATCCGTCCTCCTGGGATGCCGACCAGGAGCTCGCGGCCCGGGACGCGGTGGTCGAGACCGCGGCAGGACGCGTGGTCCGGGCGGTGCGGCCGCACGTGGTCGAGGCGGCGGCCCGGACGATGTTCGCCTACGACCCCGCGCTCGTGCTCGCGGCGGTCACCGCTCCCGTCTTCGCCCTGGTGGCGCTCGGGGCCGGGGATCCGGCGGCGACCGGGGCGCGGCTCGAGGAGCTGCGGCGGGCGGCCGCTGCGCGGGTGGCCGCGGGTGGCGGTGCCGTGCGGGTGGCGGGCTTCCCGACCTCGGGCCACAACCTGATGCGCTACCGCCCCGCCGACGTCGCAGCGGCGATCCTCGCGCCAGGGGGCTGAGGAGTCACGGCGAGCCGGCACGCGCCGCCGTTGGCCGAGTTGGTGTGGGCGGTCGTCGGCTGGGGCGACCCCCAGCTCGAGTACACGTAGCTGTTGGCGGGCTCGAGGTGGCCGTCAGGCTTGATCCGCCACAGGGCCAGGGCATCGCCGTGGCCGTCGTAGGTGACGAGGTAGGTGCCGGCCCTCGGACCTGACGGGATGACCATCGCGACGATGGAGCCCGCCTCGTCGACCAGGTACTGCCGGTCGAGCACGCCGTCGACCCGTTCCTCGACGATCGCGTCGCCCTGGTAGCGGAAGGTGCGGACCGACTCGGTCCCACCGCCGGGTCGGCTGGCGATCGCCGTGCGACGGCCCTCGCCGTCGTAGGTCATGGTCACCCTGTCCGCGGTCGTCGGGCAGGTCTCGCTCTTGCAGGCGCTGCTCAGGCGTCCTTCGGCGTCGTAGGTCAGCCACCAGCCGTTCCACGTCTTGGTCCGGCCGGCGGGGTCATAGGTGACGTTCTGGGTGCTGCAGTTGGTCGCGCCCGCGTTGCACAGCTGACCCTTGTCGTTGTACGTGAAGTTGGTGGTGACGCCACCCACGACCGCCTGGGTGCGGTTGCCCGGCGGGTCGTAGGCGTACGTCTCGTCCTTCGCGGAGGCGCTGCACGCCGCACCGGTGTTGCGGTACTGGAGCCGGTCCTGGGCGTCGTAGCAGTAGCGGCGGTCCGCGCTCGTCGCACCGTTCGTGCCGTTGACCCGGGTCCGGTTGTCGTTGGCGTCGTACTCGTAGGCGAGCGAGCCCGTCGGCGCGCTGGCCGAGCAGGTCCGGTCGGTCTGGCTGGCCGGGTCGAGCCTCGTGCAGCGCTGGTGGCTGATCGAGACGAGCCGGTGGCGCTCGTCGTACCCGTACGAGGTCTGGTGCTCGACGTCGACCGCGGAACCGGTCATCTTGGTCGGGACGTAGACCGCCTTCGTCTGATAGTTGTGCTCGGCGTCGTACGTCGTCGTCGCCTTGGTCGAGGCGTCGTCGAGGCGGACCCGGTTGTTGCGGGCGTCGAAGCTCGTGGTGGTGTGGCGGGTGGGCAGGGTCGTGAACGACGAGCCGACGGGCTTGCACGGCTCGGCGGGCGTCGGGGCGACCGCCCAGTAGCAGCGATCGGTCACGTTCGCGACCGGGTCGTACAGCGACTTCGCGACCGAGCCGTCGGTGCGCGTCTCGGCCGTCACCTGGTCGAGCAGGTTGACCACATAGGTCACCGTCGTCGTCGTATTCGTGGCGGCGACGTAGGCGCTGCTGGTGCGCACGTTGCCCACCGAATCGAGGATCTGGTCGAGCGGCTTGTCCCCGTAGCCGGCACCGGCGGTGACCTGGCTCTTGGTCCGGCGGCCGAGACCGTCGAGGGTATGGGCGATCGTGCGCAGGGGCGTGCCGGTGCACGTGACCGGGGCGAGTCCCTCGCTCGTCCCGAGCGCGAGGTCGCGGTGGTCGTAGGCGGTCGTCGCACAGGTGAACTCGTCGTCGGTCCTGGTCGCCCGGCGGCCGATGCCGTAGGTGGACGTCGTCGTCAGGCCAGGCCGGAGATCCTGGCATGGGGGCCTGTCCGCCGCGCTACCATCGCCTGACCATGACCGATCGACCCGAGCACAGCCACCTGTCCGAGACCGTCCGCAGGATCGTGGACGAGATGGAGACCGACATGGGCGAGGACGCGACCCCGCGGCCGCCCGGGTCGGTGGCGAGCGGGCGGATCGAGACCGCCGTGCGCGAGATCCTGTCGGAGATCGGCGAAGACCCGGATCGCGAGGGTCTGCTCGACACGCCCCAGCGGATGCACCGGATGTACTTCGAGCTGACGGCCGGGTACCACGTGGACCCGGAGCGCCTCATCAATCACGCGATCTTCGAGGTTGACTACTCGGAGATGGTGGTGGTGAGGGACATCCCGTTCTACTCGCTCTGCGAGCACCACCTCCTGCCCTTCTTCGGCAGTGTCCACGTGGCGTACGTGCCGGACGGTCACGTGATCGGCTTGTCGAAGATCCCCCGGATCGTGGAGATGTACGCGCGCCGGCTCCAGGTCCAGGAGCGGATGACGCAGCAGGTCGCGGACTTCCTGATGACGCGGCTGGCGCCCAAGGGCGTGGGCGTGGTCATCGAGGCGACCCACCTGTGCGCGGCGATGCGCGGCGTGCGCAAGCCCGGCACGGTCATGACGACCGCCGCGGTGCTGGGCCTGTTCCGCCGCGACGACAAGACCCGTGCTGAGTTCTTCGCGCACCTCGGACGACCGGCCCCGAACGCGTGAGCCTGGGGCGGCGGGGCCGGACGATCAGATGCCCCGCCGGACCGCCGCCGCCGCCGCGACGGCCGTCTGGATCGCCGTCTCCGTGTACCAGGTCCCCAGGTAGTCGCCCGCGAGGTGGATCCGGCCCAGCGGCCGCGTCAGCGCGGCCTGCAATCGGCTCCGCCCGACGCGCGGGTAGGGGAGGCCGCGCTCCCAGCGCTGGATGACGACCTCCGACACGACCGAGCGCGACTCCGGGTACAGCGTCGCGAGATCCTCGCGGAACCGGTCGGCGACGGCCGCGTTGTCCAGGTCGGCCAACCGTCGGGCGAACCCGGCCGCGGCGTACACCATGAGGCTGCCTCCGGCCTGCCGGGGACCCTCGGCGGTCCGGAGGACGTTCGCCATGTTGAACAGCATGCTGAACGAGCGCTTCGGCGTGGCAAGCGCATACAGGTCATCCCACGGCATGGCCGTCCGCTCGCCGGTCAGGAAGGCTCCGACCACATAGGGGCCGTACGGGATCGCCTCGAGCGCCGCGGCGGTGTTTGCCGGCAGGTCTGCCACGATCGAGCGGGTCACGAACGCCGGGGTCGCGACGATGGCGGCGGCCGCGCGGACCTCGTGCTCCACGCCATCCTCCTCCCACGCGACGGATACGCCGCCACCATCGGGCCGGACCGCCGTCACCCGGGCGCCCAGGTGAACGCGTCCTGCCAGCCCGCCGGCCAGTGCGTCGATCAGCCGGCCGGAGCCGCCCAGGATGTTCCGGGACAGGCCGGCCGAGCGGTTCCAGACGAGGTGGAAATAGCCGATCCCGTACCCGGCGGCCAGCTCCTCCGGTTCGCCGGACGAGCGCGTCAGCGTGGAACGGAAGAGAAGGTCCACGTCCTCCGGCAGGGCGCCGGCGAAGTCCGCGAACGACCGATCGTCCATGAACCGCAGCATCCGCAGCTGGCGTTCACCCGGATCCTCGCCCGGGATCGGCTCGGCGATCGCGGCGTAGCGCCGGACCGCGAGCCGCAGCCGGATCCCGGCACGCACCAGCGCAACCCTGGAGCCGAGCGACATGGGAAGGCGGAAGGGGAAGGTCTCGACGCCGCCCGACGCCACGGTCCTGCCGTTGAGGGACACCGCGGCGAGCCGGCCCGGGACCGGAGACGCGGTCACGCCCGCCTCGGCCAGCAGCCGGTCGGAGGCCGAGCCGGGCCCGGCGAACACGTGGGCGCCGAAGTTCAGCCAGACATCGCCCCGGGGTTCCGACCGGATCCTTCCACCCAGACGATCGCCCGCTTCCAGGAGGAGCACGTTCCGGTCGCGCAGCCCCCACGCCGCCGCGAGTCCGGCGATGCCGCCGCCCACGATCACCGCGTCCAGGGATTCGCTCGCGCTCACGATCGTCCTCGCTTCGGCCGGACGCGCGGGCTCCGCTCGTCCCAGGTTGGGCTAAGCCTACAATCCGCGCATGACCGACCGACCGCTCAAGGTGCTGATCGCGAAGCCCGGCCTCGACGGCCACGACCGCGGCGCCAAGGTGCTCGCCCGCGGCCTCCGGGACGAGGGCTTCGAGGTCGTCTACACGGGCCTTCGCCAGACCCCCGAGATGATCGTGATAGCCGCGCTCCAGGAGGACGTGGACGTCGTGGGCCTGTCCATCCTGTCCGGGGCCCACATGACGCTCGTGCCGAGGGTCTGCGCCCAGCTGGGTGAGCGAGGCCTGGGCGACATCCTCGTCACGGTCGGCGGGATCATCCCCGACGAGGATGTCCCGGCGCTGCAGGCGGCGGGCGTCGCCGCGGTCTTCGGACCGGGCACGACCATCCGCGAGGTCGCCGACTTCATCCGCGCCAACGCCACGCCCCGCGACTAGGGTGGCCGACCACGCCGGACCGGCGGCCGGCGGCCCCGCCGAGCGCGCGGAGGCCCTCTCGGGCGCTGCGCGCTCCGGCGACCGGCGAGCCCTTGCCCGGCTCCTCACCGCCGTCGAGAACCACACGGCCGTCGCCGAGCACGCGCTCCGGCGGCTGTACCCGCTGGCCGGGGGCGCCCACCTGGTGGGGATCACCGGGCCGCCCGGCTCGGGCAAGTCCACGCTCGTGGCCGCCCTGATCGCGGAGCTCCGCAAGGCCGGCCGGACGGTGGCCGTGGTCGCCGTGGACCCGTCCTCGCCGATCACCGGCGGCGCGCTCCTGGGCGACCGGGTCCGGATGCAGTCCTACGCGTCGGACGACGGGGTGTTCATCCGCTCGATGGCGTCGCGCGGGCACGCGGGCGGGCTCGCGGCCACGTCCATCTCCGCCGCAGCCGTGTTCGATGCGGCGGGCTTCGACATGGTCCTGCTGGAGACGGTCGGGACCGGGCAGAGCGAGGTGGAGGTGGCGGCCGCGGCCGACACGACGGTCGTCCTGGAGGCGCCCGAGATGGGCGACGAGGTCCAGGCGATCAAGGCGGGGCTCCTGGAGGTGGCCGATCTGGTCGTGGTCAACAAGGGCGACCGTCCCGGCGCCCAGCGGACGGCGGCACAGCTGCGGGCGATGCTCGTGCCGTCGGGGATGCGCGATGGCACCGATGCCTCCGACGGCGCCGGCCCGGCTGCCACCCGGCCGCAGCCGAAGCGCCCGGAGATCCTCGTGACGACGGCGTCGACCGGCGAGGGGGTGGCGGAGCTGCTCGTGGCGCTCGACCGGCACCGCGCAACCCTGGCCGGAGGGCGCACACCCGCCGTACGCCGGTCCCGGGCCGCAGCGCAGGTCCGCGCCGTGCTCGTCGAGCGGCTCTGGGAGCGCCTCCGCTCGCCGGGCGTCGCCCCTGCCACGAACGCGGCCATCGACGCGGTCGCCGCCCACGAGATCGATCCCTACGCCGCGGCCGACCGACTGCTGGCCGCCCTCCGCACCGAGGAGCCGGAATGACCATCGAGCGGGTGTTCGTCGCCGGAGCCGGCCTGATGGGTCACGGCATCGCCCAGGTCCACGCCACCATCGGCAAGCGGGTGGTGCTCTACGAGCCCGAGCTTGCCCGTGCCGTCGCCGGACGGGACCGCATCGCCGGCAACCTCGAGCGCGCCGTTGCCAAGGGCAAGATCACCGCGGAGGCGAGGGAGGCCGTGCTTGCGCGCCTGGCCCCGACAGACGACCTGGCTGCCGCTGCCGATGCCGACCTGGCGATCGAGGCGGTGTTCGAGGACATCGCCGTCAAGACGCAGCTGTGGGCGGCGCTGGACGCGGTCGCCCCGGCCCACGCCGTCTTCGCCTCCAACACCTCGTCCATCTCCATCGATACCCTCGCGGCCGCCGTGGGGACCGCGCGACGCAGCCGGTTCGTCGGGATGCACTTCTTCAGCCCGGTGCCGGTGATGCCGCTGATCGAGCTGATCCGCGGCTCCGCGACCGACGACGCCACCGAGGCTGCCGTCCGGTCCCTGGCCGGGGAGCTGGGCAAGCAGGTCATCGTGTCCGCGGACCGGCCCGGGTTCATCGTCAACCGGATCCTGATGCCGCTCCTCGCGGAGGCCATGCGCGCCTTCGAGGAGGGCCTGGGCACGGCCGAGGACATCGACACGGGCGCGAAGGTCGGGCTCAACCACCCGATGGGGCCGCTGGAGCTCGCGGACTTCATCGGCCTGGACGTGTGCCTCGGGATCATGCGGGTCCTGCACGCGGGGCTGGGGCAGCCGCACTTCGCGCCACCGCGGATCCTGGAGGAGCTGGTGGCGGCCGGGCACCTCGGGCAGAAGACGGGTCGCGGGTTCCACACCTACCCGCGGTAGAGCCGCCTGCCCCAACGCCTGCGCCCCTGGCCTTGGCCCTGCCCAGTCTGCCCCTGCCCCTGCCTTCCGCCCGACAGGTGGGCACTCGCCACCGGGAAGGCCAACCTGGGGTCGCGCCCCTGGCCATTCGTCCACCACGTGGGCGTTGAGCGCGTGGCAGGGGTCTGACAGCGCACGGTTGCGCCATCGGCGGCCGGCTGCGGCGGCGAGTGCCCGTGCGGAGGACGTCTGTCAGGCGGGGCGCTCACCCACCGCCCGGATCCGCGCGGTGAGAACGCGCCCGGTGCCGCCGCACCCGCTTCCCCTCGCCGGCCACGCGAGGCACCGATACGAATGACAGGCCGGCGATCGAGGCCGTGGGCTTCGTCAGCCATCTCGTCATTGCGTGACCGTCGGCAGGAAAGGCACCCCGCAGCAGCTGGCGCGATGCCGCGAGGTGGCGACGATTGGTGCGTGTGTCGGCGGCGATCACCCACGTGCCGACGACCCGGGGCTCCCATCCGCGCGATTCGACGATCGCCGCCGCCAGGCGCCGTCGCTTGTCCATCGTGCCGACGAGCTCGCCGGGGTCCACGAACTCGCTCTTGAGCTCCCCGAGGGCCAGGGCTCGATGCTCCTCGTTCCATCCGACAAGGTCGATGACACCTCGCTCGCCCCACACGTTGAAGGAGACCTCGGGAAGGAACTGCCAGCCCGGGTATCCAGCAAGGATCCCGAGGGCGGCTTCGTGGAGGGCCGCATGCCGCCGGTTCAGCATGCGATCGAGGTCTCCGCCGCGCCACCGTGCGATCAGGTCGAGGTGGATGCCGAGCACGCGCGCGATCGCGCGCAGCGCCGCGGTCGAGACCTGCTCGAGGTGGCCGCAATCGACCCGCGAGACCACCTGTCGCGAGACGCCAGCCTCGTCGGCCACGTCCTGCTGGCGCTTGCCCAAGCGAAGGCGCACCGCCCTGAACACGCGACCGACCTGCACATCCGACATCGGCGCCAGCATGAGCGGCGGCACTCACCTGGCGCTTACCCCCATGACGCATGCCCGCCAGGTGGGCACTCGCCAACGCCCGGGACGCCGCGAGTCTCAAGAGCGCGCCAGATGCCCACCACGTGGGCACTACGGCCGCTCGTGAGGAACTGGTGGGATGCGCCAGGCTCGTTGCTGGGGGCGCCGGTGGCGACGGCCCACCACGTGGGCATCAGTCAGGCGGCGGGGAACGCCAGTCAGGCGGCGGGGAACATCAGTCAGGCGGCGGCAAACATCTGTCAGGCGGGGGGAAGCATCAGTCAGGCGGCGGGGAACATCGGTGAGGCCGACGTGCTCACCGCTCCGGTGTAGAGTCGGACCATGGACATGCGGAGCGGCCCCAGCGGCCACGTCTATCTCATCAGCGCCGCGCGCACGCCCATCGGCAAGTTCGCCGGGGCCCTGAGCGGCGTCCCGGCCGTGGAGTTGGGCGCCGTCGCCATCCGCGCGGCGGTGGAGCGCGCGGGCCTGGGCGCGGGCGCGCCCGTGGACGAGGTCATCATGGGCCAGGTCCTGGGGGCGGGATCCGGCCAGGCACCCGCGCGCCAGGCGCTGCTGCGGGCCGGCCTCGCGGACACGACGCCCGCCACCACCATCAATCGCGTCTGCGGATCGGGCCTCAAGGCGATCATGTTCGCCGCGGCCGGGATCCGCGCCGGTGACGGGGACCTGTACGTCGCGGGCGGCATGGAGTCCATGAACCAGGCGCCGTACCTGCTGCGCAAGGCGAGGTTCGGGTACCGGCTGGGGCAGGGATCGCTGGATGACTCGGCCGTGCTCGACGGGCTGTGGTGCTCGGTCGAGGACTGCCACATGGGCACCCACGCGGAGCGCGTCGCCATCAGGGCGGGCGTGAGTCGCGAGGACCAGGACGCCTTCGCCCTCGACAGCCACCGCAAGGCAACGGCGGCGCAGGACGCCGGCCGGTTCGACGCCGAGTTGGCGCCGGTGACGATCCGGGACGCCAAGGGCCGGGAAACCGTGGTCACGCTGGATGAAGGCCCGCGCCGGGACACAACCGGGGAGGCCCTGGCTCGCCTCAGACCCGTCTTCGACCTCCCGGAGGGGGAGGACCGCGGAAGCGCCACCAAGGGGACGGTCACGGCGGGCAACGCACCCGGCATCACGGACGGGGCCGCGGCCGTGGTCGTGGCGTCCGAACGAGCGGTGGAGCAGCGCGGCCTCAAGCCCGTGGCGCGGATCGTCGGCTACGCGCAGGCCGAGGTGACGCCCAAATGGCTGTTCCTGGCGCCGGTGGCCGGCGTGCGGGCGCTCGAGGCGAAGACGGGTCTCGCGGCGGCCGACTACGACCTGGTGGAGATCAACGAGGCGTTCGCGGCGCAGGTGCTGGCCGACGGGCGGGAGCTCGGCTTCGACTGGTCCAAGGTCAACGTCAACGGCGGAGCGATCGCACTGGGCCACCCGATCGGGGCGAGCGGCGCGCGGATCGTGGCGACGCTGGTCCACGAACTGGGGCGCCGCAGCGGGCGCTACGGGCTGGCGACGCTGTGCCTGGGCGGCGGCGGCTCCGTGGCGATGGCGGTCGAGCGGGTCTGACGCCCGGACACGCGTGTCCCGCCAACGGTCGGCTCCAGCGTGCCCCGATCGATCCCCGGTCGTCCCGAGGTCCCGCGCGCGCCGCAGCCCCGGTGCGCGAACTTGCGCTATCCTTCCGCCGGTCCGGGCCGGTAGCTCAACGGTAGAGCAAGTGACTCTTAATCACTAGGTTCAGGGTTCGAATCCCTGCCGGCTCACCATTTCTCCCCGGACCCGTTCCTCCCGATGCGCCAGGGCCACCCAGCGCGGCGACCGCAGCCGGCATGCCCAGACCCGCTAGCATCCGCGGCATGTACGGACGGGCGCGGCACCTGGCACGGCTCATCGTGGCCACGGTCACGCTGCTGGCCGTCGCGACGGCCGCGGTTGCCGCGCTCGAACATCCGGTCGGCGTGGCCAACGCCTCCTCCGTGTATCTCGTGGCCGTGGTGCTGTGCGCGCTGCTGGTCGGGACCGACGGGGCCGTCGCCACCGCCGTCGGTTCGGCCGGCGTCTACAACTACCTGTTCACCGAGCCGAGGTACACCTTCGCCATTCACGACCCGGACGTGCTGCTCAGTGTGGTGCTCCTGCTGTTCGTGGGCATCGTGGTGGGGCGGCTGGCCGCGATGCAACGGCGGCGCGCCGAGACCGCCCGGGCGAGTGAGCTGGAGGCGCGCGCCCTGTTCGGGGTGAGCCGGTTGCTCGCGACACGCGACTCCACACCACATGCCCTTTCCCAGATCGCCTCGGTGCTGCTTGACCAGGCCGGCCTCGAACGCGCCTGGGTGGCGGTTGGATCGGACCCGGCAGCCGAGGTGATCGTCGCCGACACCGGTGGCGGCGACGCGCCCGCCACACCCGCCCGGCTGCGCGTCCTCCAGCGGACGCCGGGCGACCAGCCGGCTCGCTGGCTCCGCGTCCAGCGCCCCGGGACCCCGACCGGTCGCGGCCCAGCCCGTCAGGACACGTACCGGGTCCGGATCGAGGCGAGCGGGGAGCAGGTCGGGTCCATCTGGGCGCTTAGAGACCGCGAGCGCGGCCAGCCGGACCGGGCCGAGACACGCCTGCTGGCGGCGGCCGCGGACCAGATCGGGCAGGCGATCACCCACGACCGTGTCGCCGACCAGTCGCGCGCGGCCGACGTCGCCCGCCAGAGCGACGCGCTCAAGTCCGCGCTGCTCCAATCCGTCTCGCACGACCTGCGGACGCCCCTCGCCACCATCCGCGCCGCGGCGGGCAGCCTTCGCCCCGGTGTGCCGCTCTCCGAGGAGGATCGCCACGCGAGCGCGGATGCGATCGAGCGTGAGGTGGCGTACCTCAACCGGCTGGTGACCAACCTGCTGGACCTCAGTCGGATCGAGGCGGGTGCTCTGCGGGCCCAGCGGGACGTCTTCGACCTGGACGACGTCCTCGCGCGTGCCCTCGATAGCATCGGCCCTCGGCTCGGCGAGCGACGTCTCGAGACGGACCTGCGGGCCTCGGCGGTGGAGGTGGACCCGGTCTTCCTGGACGAGGCGGTCTCCAACGTCCTGGACAACGCGCTCAAGCACACGCCCAACGGCGCGCACATCCGCATGACGGCCCGGAACCTGCCCGACGACTTCGTGCGAGTCACGGTCGAGGACGACGGCGCTGGCGTCCCCGATGCCGCCCTGTCCCGTCTGTTCGAGAAGTTCTACCGCGTCCCGGGGCGTACGGAGCGCACCCGGGCGGGGACCGGGATCGGGCTGGCCGTGGTGCGAGGCCTCGTGCAGGCGATGGGCGGCCGGGTGGCGGCCAGGCGGAGCGACCTCGGGGGCCTGGCCGTGGACCTCGACCTGCCGGCCCGCAGCGTCCCCGCCGATCTGGAACCGGCGGTGGGCGTGGCCGCAGGGAAGGGCGGGTAGGTGGCGCCCGTCTCCGGCCCCCTGATCCTGATCGTCGAGGACGACGCCGAGGCTCGTGCCGCGCTGGTCCGGGAACTGACGGCGGGCGGCTATGCGGTCGTCGAGGCGCCGGACGGCCGCACCGCGCTGGAGAAGTGGGCCCTCCGCCGGCCGGACCTCGTCCTCCTGGACCTGGGCCTGCCGGACATGGACGGGCTGCACGTGGTGAGCGTGATCCGGCGAGAGGCCGCGACCCCGATCGTGATCCTCTCCGGTCGGTACGAGGAGCAGGAGAAGGTCGAGGCGCTGGACCGCGGCGCGGATGACTACGTGACCAAGCCCTTCGGCGTGGACGAGTTGCGGGCTCGCCTCCGGGCCGCTCTGCGTCGTGCAGCTGGACCCGCGGGCGATACCGCGGGCCGCATCACCGCCGGCCCCCTGGTCCTCGATCCGGCCCTGCACGAGGTCCGCCTCGAAGGCCGGCTGGTGGAGCTGACCCCGCGCGAGTTCGAGATCCTGCGCGTGCTGCTCACGCACCGCGGCCGCGTCGTCACCAAGGGCCGGTTGCTCCGCGCAGTCTGGGGCGAGGTGTACCAGGGCGAGGACAGCTATGTCTACGTCCACGTCAGCCAGCTCCGGCGCAAGCTTGCCGCCGCGGACCCGGCCGGCGTGATCGGCGGCCTGATCCTGACCGAGCCCGGCGTCGGATACCGCATCCGGGACCCGGGCGCCCCGGACGAACCATGAACGCCGCCGGCAATCCTTTAGGGAAACCAAAGGCGGCCAGGGCCCGGATCGCTCCATTCCCTCTTGGGTGCGCGCGGGATAGTGGTGGCATGAGCCCATCGCCCTGCGGTGCCCCGTGATCGGTGGGCGTAAATCGATCAAGGGACGCAAGCCCGCCGACCGGCGTGTCCGTGTCGCGCGCCCCCATTCCGCGTACTTCCGCTACACGGGTCCCGGCCAGCTGGTGGCGAAGCCAGCCGCCTCCGCGCCCC
>CAMTVM010000079.1:0-31740 GCA_947085195.1 uncultured Chloroflexota bacterium | reverse complement strand
CGGCGGGCGCGGGATCGGGCGCCAGGTCGGCGGGCGCGGGATCGGGCGCCAGGTCGGCGGGCGCGGGATCGGGCGCCAGGTCGGCGGGCGCGGGATCGGGCGCCAGGTCGGCGGGCGCGGGATCGGCCACGGCGGTGGCCGCGTCGGAGGTCTGAACGGGGGTCTGGTCGGGAGCCGCTTCGGGCTCGGGGTTCTCTTCGTTCACACGTAGAGGGTAGCCCCGATCCGCAAACCGGCCCGTGGCCCTGGACCTGCTGCCGGGGCGGGCGGGCCGGCATTCCTGCAAGGCATTGTTTCCGGAGATCAGGCGCCCGCCCGAGGCCTCTCGGGCATCGAACTGACCCGAAGCTGCCCCTACTCGGTGTCGATGATGCTTCACAGAGATGGAGGCGAGGTGTTCGTGCCGGAATCAATGCCTGCGGGGAGTGCCGGGGCGGGGCGGGGCGGGGCGGGGCGGGCGCGCGCGACGGCGTCAGCCGGGCAGCACCGTCTCACCGCGCATCAGGAACCGGTCCACGCCCTGGGCAGCCATCCGGCCCTCGCGGATCGCCCAGACCACCAGCGACTGGCCGCGCACGCAGTCCCCCGCCGCGAACACTCCCGGCACCGTCGTCATCCGGTCCGTCCCGGTCCGCACGTTCCCGCGCGGGTCCAGCTCGCACCCGAACGCCTTCGGCAGCGCCGCCTCCGGGCCCGTGAAGCCCAGTGCCAGCAGCACGAGGTCCGCCGACAGCACCTGGGACGTCCCCGGCACCTCGCGCATCTCCGACCGTCCGTCCGCCGAGGCACTCCACGAGATGTCCGAGATCTCGATCCCGGTCACGTGCTCGTTGCGGCCGATGAACCGGCGGGTGGTCGTGGAGTAGCGGCGCGGGTCGTCGCCCCAGAGCGCTTTCGCCTCCTCCTGCCCGTAGTCCAGCTTGTAGACCTTCGGCCACTCGGGCCACGGGTTGTCGGCAGCACGGGTCTCCGGGGGCCGCGGCATGATCTCGAGCTGGCGCACGCTGCGCGCGCCCTGCCGGATCGCGGTGCCCACGCAGTCCGTGCCGGTGTCCCCGCCGCCGATGACGATGACGTCGCGGCCGGAAGCGTCGATCGGCGCCCCCGCCTCCGCGCCGCCGTCCAGCAGCCGCCGCGTGTTGCCGCGCAGGAAGCTCATCGCCAGGTGGATCCCGCCCAGCTCCCGCCCCGGCACGGACAGGTCTCGCGCCAGCGTGGAGCCGGTCGCCAGGACCACCGCGTCGTGCTCGGTCATCAGCCGGTCCACGGAGACGTCCGCCCCGATCGTGACTCCGGTGACGAACCGGACACCCTCGTCCGCCATGAGCCCGGTCCGCCGCGAGACCACGTCCTTGTCCAGCTTCATGTTGGGGATTCCGTACATGAGCAACCCGCCGATGCGTCCCGCCCGCTCGTACACCGTGACCAGGTGCCCGGCCCGGTTGAGCTGGTCGGCCGCCGCCAGGCCGGCCGGCCCGCTGCCCACGACTGCCACGGTCTTCCCCGTCCGCGTCAGCGGCGGGTTCGGGGTGATCCAGCCCTCGGCCCAGGCGCGGTCCGCGATCTCCTGCTCGATGGTCTTGATCGTGACCGCGTCGCCGTTGAGGGCCACCGTGCACGAACCCTCGCACGGCGCGGGGCAGACACGGCCGGTGAACTCCGGGAAGTTGTTGGTGCGGTGGAGGCGGATGGAGGCCTCGCGCCACTGGCCGCGGTAGACGAGGTCGTTCCACTCCGGGATCAGGTTGTTGATCGGGCAGCCCGAGGCCATCCCGCTGATCAGCACCCCCGTGTGGCAGAACGGGATGCCGCAGTCCATGCAGCGCGACGCCTGGTCCCGGAGCGCGCCGTCGTCGAGGTGCGGGTGCTCCTCGCTCCAGTCGCGGATGCGCTCCAGCGGCGGACGCCCGGGAGCGGACCGACGGGCGACCTCGATGAACCCGGTCGGCTTGCCCATCAGGAGCCTCCGACCCGCGCGAGGTCCAGGACGTTCTCCTCGAACGCCGCCATCTCGGCCGCCTCGGGGTCCAGGCCGGCCGCCCGCATCCGGGCCTGCGCCTCGAGCACGCGCCGGTAGTCGTGCGGCACGACGCGGACGAACCGCCCGACGACATCCGCCCAGCGCCCCAGCAGGTCCGCGGCCCGGACGCTCCCGGTGAGCTCCAGGTGGCGGGCCAGCAACTCCCGGACCTCGGCCACGTCGGCCTCATCGGATGCCAGCGGCTCGAGCGCCACCAGCTCCGTATTGCAGCGGGACGCGAATGCCCCGTCTTCGTCGTAGACCCAGGCCATGCCGCCGGACATGCCGGCCGCGAAGTTGCGTCCGGTCCGCCCCAGGACCAGGACGCGGCCGCCGGTCATGTACTCGCAGCCGTGGTCGCCGGTCCCCTCCACCACCGCGGTGGCGCCCGAGTTGCGGACCGCGAAGCGCTCCCCCGCCACGCCGCGCACGAACGTCTCGCCGCCGGTGGCGCCGTAGAGCGCGACGTTGCCGATGATCACGTTCTCGTGGGCCGTGAAGGTGGCGTCCGTCGCCGGGAACACGACGATCCTCCCGCCCGACAGCCCCTTGCCCAGGTAGTCGTTGGCGTCGCCCTCCAGGCGCAGCGTGATGCCGGGCGGGATGAACGAGCCGAAGCTCTGCCCGGCCGAACCCTGGAACAGCAGGTCGATGGTCCCGTCCGGCAGCCCGTCCCGGCCCCAGCGTCGGGTGACCTCCGAGCCGAGCATCGTCCCGACCACCCGGTTGACGTTCCGGATCGGCAGCGTGGCGGAGACCGGGATGCCCTCCGTGAGAGCCGGCGCGCAGAGCGGGAGCAGCGTGGTCGCATCCAGCGACGCCTCCACGTTGTGCTCCTGCGCGATCGTCCGGCGGCCCTCATAGGTCCCCGGCACATCCGGCAGCGCGAGCATCCGGGAGAAGTCCAGGTTCCGCGCCTTCCAGTGGTCCAGCGCCGGGCGCATCTCCAGGCGGTCCGAACGCCCGACCATCTCGTCGATGGTCCGGAAGCCCAGGCGCGCCATGTGCTCGCGCACCTCGCGGGCGATGAAGGTCATGAAGTTGACGACGTGCTGCGGGTCGCCTGCGAACCGCCTGCGCAGCTCCGGGTCCTGCGTCGCGACGCCCACCGGACAGGTGTTCAGGTGGCAGGCGCGCATCATCAGGCAGCCCAGCGAGACCAGCGGCGCGGTGGCGAACCCGAACTCCTCGGCACCCAGGAGCGCGCCGATCACCACGTCGCGCCCCGTCTTGAGCTGGCCGTCAACCTCGACGGTGATCCGGCTCCGCAGGTCGTTCATGAGCAGGACCTGGTGCGCCTCCGCAAGACCCAGCTCCCACGGGATGCCCGCGTGCTTGATCGACGTCAGCGGCGACGCACCGGTCCCGCCGTCGTGCCCCGAGATCAGCACCACGTCCGCGTGCGCCTTGGCCACGCCCGCGGCCACCGTCCCGACGCCCACCTCGGCTACCAGCTTCACGCTGATCCGCGCGTGGTGGTTGGCGTTCTTGAGGTCGTGGATCAGCTCGGCCAGGTCCTCGATCGAGTAGATGTCGTGGTGCGGGGGCGGGCTGATCAGCCCCACACCGGGCGTGGAATGGCGGGTCCTGGCGATCCACGGGTAGACCTTGGAGCCCGGCAGCTGGCCGCCCTCGCCGGGCTTGGCCCCCTGGGCCATCTTGATCTGGAGCTCGCGGGCGTTGACCAGGTACTCGCTGGTCACGCCGAATCGGCCCGACGCCACCTGCTTGATCGCGGAGTTGTTCGAGTCCCCGTTGGCCATCGGCTGGTAGCGCGCCGGGTCCTCGCCGCCCTCGCCGGTGTTGGACTTGCCGCCGAGGCGGTTCATCGCGATCGCCAGCGCCTCGTGCGCCTCGCCGGAGATGGATCCATAGCTCATCGCGCCGGTCTTGAACCGCCGCACGATCGACTCGACCGGCTCCACCTCGTCGATGGGCACGGGACGCAGGGCCGGGCGCAGCTCCAGGAGCCCGCGCAGGGTCGCCAGCCGGGTGGACTGGTCGTCCACGAGGGAGGTGTAGTCCTTGAAGGTCGAGTAGTCGGCGGTCCGGACGGCCTTCTGGAGGGTGTGGATCGTGAGCGGGTTGAACAGGTGGTGCTCGCCGTCGGTGCGGTACTTGTACTCGCCGCCCGGCGGCAGCTGGCGGTGGACGACCGGACGCTTGGGCGGGTACGCCCGCCGCTGGCGAAGCTGGACCTCGCGCGCCACCACCTCGATGCCGATGCCGCCGATCCGGCTGGGGGTCCAGGTGAAGTACTCGTCCACGAAGTCCCGGTTGAGGCCCAGCGCTTCGAACACCTGGGCGCCGTGGTAGCTGTGGACCGTGGAGATGCCCATCCGCGAGATCGCCTTGATCACGCCCTTGACAACGGCCTTGCGGTAGCGCGCCTCGGCGTCCTCGGTGGGGCCCGCGATGATCCCCAGGCGCACCTGGTCGTCGATGGTCTCGAAGGCGAGGTACGGGTTGATGGCGGACGCGCCGTAGCCGATGAGCAGGCAGAAGTGGTGCGCCTCGCGCGGCTCGCCCGACTCGATGACCAGGCCCACGCGACCTCGGGTGCCCGCCCGGACCAGGTGGTGGTGGACGGCGGAGACGGCGAGCAACGCCGGGATGGGGGCGTCGGTCTCGTCGTGGCCGCGGTCCGAGAGCAGGATCTGGTTGTAGCCCTCATTGATCGCCTCGGACGCGCGCTGGCGGAGGTCCTCGATCGCGCGGCGCAGGCCGGCGCCGTTGTCGGCCACCTTGAACAGGATCGGCAGCGTGATCGTCCGGAAGCCGAGCGAGGCCGGGCCCCCGTCCAGGGCGCGGATCTTCGCGAGTTCCGTGTTGGAGACCACCGGCGACGGCAGCGCCAGCTGGTGGGCCGCGTCGTCGCCCGGTTCGAGGAGGTTGTCCTCGGGACCGATGGAGCGTTCGGTGGCCATGATGATCTCCTCGCGGATCGCGTCCACGGGAGGGTTCGTGACCTGGGCGAAGAGCTGCTTGAAGTAGCTGTAGAGCAGCTGGGGGCGCTCAGACAGGACGGCGAGCGGGGCGTCGTTGCCCATCGAACCCACCGGGTCCGCGCCGGTCTCCGCCATCGGGTCGATGATCATGCGGACGTCCTCGGCCGTGTAGCCGAAGACCTCCTGGCGGAGGAGGACGGACTCGTGGTTCGGCTCGAACACGTGGTCCGGGGCGGGCAGGTCCTCGAGGCGCACGAGGGAGCTCGCGACCAGGTGCTCGTATGGCCTCGCGGCGGCCAGCCCGTCCTTGAGCTCGTCGTCGCCCACGATCCGGCCCTCGGCCGTGTCCACGAGGAACATGCGACCAGGCTGGAGCCGGCCTTTCGCCACGACGTCCGCCGCCGGGATGGCCAGGACGCCCGCCTCTGATGCCATGACCACGCGCCCGTCGCGGGTGACGTAGTAACGGCCAGGGCGCAAGCCGTTGCGGTCCAGGGTGGCGCCGATCCGGATCCCGTCCGTGAACGCCAGCGACGCGGGGCCGTCCCACGGCTCCATGAGGCACGCGTGGTACTGGTAGAAGGCCTTGCGGGCGGGCGACATCGAGTCGTCCCGGCTCCACGGCTCCGGGACCATCATCGCCATCACGTGGGCCAGCGAGCGGCCCGAGAGGTGGAGCAGCTCGAGGACGTTGTCGAAGATCGCCGTGTCGGAGCCGTCCACATCCACCGCCGGGAGCACCTTGCGCAGGTCCTCGCCGAAGACCTCGGAGCGGAGGCTGGACTGGCGGGCGAACATCCAGTTGACGTTGCCGCGCAGCGTGTTGATCTCGCCGTTGTGCGAGATATAGCGGTACGGGTGGGCGCGCGCCCAGGACGGGAATGTGTTGGTGGAGAAACGCGAGTGGACGAGGGCGACGGCGCTCTCGTAGCGCGCGTCGAGCAGGTCCGGGTAGTAGGTCAGCAACTGGGACGCGTTGAGCATCCCCTTGTAGACGATCGTCCGGCAGCTCATGGACGGGACGTAGAAGTCGCCGCGGCCGGGGTGAGCGCTGCGCTGGACGGACTTCTCGATCAGCCGGCGGGCGACGTAGAGACGACGCTCGAAGGCGAGGTCCGCCGCCTCGCCGTGCGGGAGGTCCAGGGGTCGGGCGATGAATGCCTGGCGGATGACCGGGCGGCTGGCTGCGGCCGATTCGCCCAGGCCCATCGGGTCCGTGGGGACATCCCGCCAGCCGAGGAGCGCCAGGCCCTCGTCCGCGAGGGTCCGCTCGAACAGGGCCACGGTTGCCGTCCGGCTGGCGGCATCGCGCGGGAGGAAGACCATCGCCACGCCGTAGCCGCTGCCGGGGCTGCCGCCGAGGCCGCCGCGGCCGGAGCCGGCCGGAAGGTCGAGGCCCGCCTCGCGCGCCGCACTGCGGAGGAACCCGTGCGGGATGCCGGTCAGGATCCCCGCGCCGTCACCCGTGTTGTGCTCGGAGCCGCTGGCCCCGCGGTGCTCCAGGTTGACCAGCACCGTGAGGGCGTCCCGGACGATGCCGTGCGACGGGCGCCCGGCGATGTCGCACACGAACCCGAAGCCGCAGGCGTCGTGTTCGGTGGACGGCTCGTACAGGGTGCGGAGCTCGGGCAACGCAGTCCTCTCCCTCGTGGCTGGGCTCGCGAGCGTAGGGCGCGACCCCGGGCGCGACACGCCCCCCGGAGGTGATCCTTGGGTTGCGGTTCGGGTTCCCGCCATCGGCGCACCGGAACGGCGGGGCTGTGCAGCGGGACCTGGGCGCGGGATACTGGTACCGATGCGACGCGTGGAGGCCGAGGCGCTTGTCGGCGCCTCGCGCGACGAGGTATGGCGTCTGTACGACGACATCGCGGGGATGCCCCGCTGGGTGCCGTTCGTGCGGGAGATCGTCTATGTCTCCGGGCCGTCCCGGGTGGGCACCGTCTACCGGGAACGCGGCCGCCTCGCCGGGGTGCCCAGCACGCAGCAGTGGGAGATCGTCGAATACCGGCGACAGACCCTGCAGGTGCACGAGGCGCACACGCGCGGGCTGGAGGTCCGCCTGGTGCTGCGGTTCGAGGCCCGCGGCAGCGGCACCCTGGTCCACCAGGTGGCGGAGCTGCGGTCCAACCTGTGGGGGCCGTTCGGCTGGCTGCACGAGGCCGCCGCGGCCGTGCCGGTCGGCCTGGGCGTGCGCGGCGCGGCCGCCGGGGCGAAGCGGGCGTTCGAGGGCGATCCCGCGCTCTGAGACGGTCGGGGGTTCGGGGAATCAGGAACGGACCGCCTTGGAGGACAGGGTTCCGGGCTCCGCCGCCGCCCGGCATCCCGCCGGATGGACAACGCGCCGCCCGATGTGGTCCGAATGTTGGCGGTCCGTTTGATGACCGGACCGTACGCCCGCGCCGGTTGCCGGTCGATCCGCCAAGAGTCATGGGATGGCCAGGACCAATGGCAGCGAATCAGGCGGGCCGGCACGGCCTGTGGGTACGGGCTCTCCTGCAGCCCGACCTGGACCGTCCGGGATACCCTCTCCCTCGAGATGACGACGAACGAGCCCGACCGCCACCTCCCCCTTGCCGGCACCCGCAACGTCCGCGACGTGGGCGGCTACCCGGCCACCGGAGGCCGGCGCATGCGCTGGCGGACCCTGCTCCGCTCGGACGAGCTGACCCGTCTGCCGGACGGGACCCACGACGCGCTGGTCGACCTCGGGCTCCGCCAGGTCATCGACCTGCGCTGGCCGGAGGAACTGGTCGTGTCCCCGAACACCTTCGACGGCTCCTCGGTCGTCCGTTACACCAGCATCCCGCTCCTCGCCGACGACCCGACCCCGCACGCGGGCCTGGCCGGGATGTACCGCCACGTGCTCGACGCCCGCGCGCCGCAGCTCGCCGACGTGGTCCGGGCCCTGCTGGCCGAGGACGGTCTCCCGGCCGTGATCGGCTGTGCTGCGGGCAAGGACCGCACGGGCGTGACGATCGCGCTGCTCCTGGACGTGTGCGGCGTACCGCGCGACGTGATCATCGAGGACTACGCCCTGTCCGCGGCGTTCTTCGCCTCGCCGGTCGCCCACATGGAGCTCGACGACTGGCGCCACGGGAGCCTGGTGGTGGACAGCCCGCCGGAGTTCATGGACAGTGCCCTTGACCACCTCGACACCGAGCACGGCGGTGCCCGCAGCCTGCTCCGCGACCAGGGCATCTCGGACGCGGGGCTGGATCAGCTCGTGGAGCTGCTGACCGAGCCCGACCATGGCTGACCCGGTTGCCGGTCTCGACGCCGGCCGGCCCTCCGGCGGCTGCGGGAGCCCATCGTCACGTCCAGGACGGGCCGTCCGCCCGTCGCCACGGGGGACGCATACCGTGCGTAGCGTCAACGCGACGGTCCACACTGCCCACCCTGCGCGAGGTCGCCTGACATGATTGCCCCGCTCACCGCCGACCAGCTCGCCCGCCGCACGGAGCCTGGCGTCTTCACCTTCGCCACCACCGCGGACCTGCCGCTCATGGACGAGATCGTGGGGCAGGACCGCGCCATCGAGGCGATGTCGTTCGGGGTGGAGATCCGGCAGCCCGGCTTCAACCTCTACGCGATGGGCCCGGAGGGGATCGGCAAGTACACCCTGGTGCGCCAGATGCTCGCGGCCCGTGCCGACGGCGAGCCCGTCCCGCCCGACTGGTGCTACGTCCACAACTTCGCGGATCCTCGCCGGCCGCGGGCCCTAACGCTCCCCGCCGGCAAGGGACGCCGGCTCAGGGACCGGATCGCCCAGCTGGATCGGGAGCTGCGGGCCGCCATCCCCGCCGCCTTCGAATCCGAGGAGTACCGCAACCGGCGAGCAGCCGCCGAGGCCGCCCTGAAGGAGCGGCGCGACGGCGCGCTGCTGGACTTCGAGCGCCGCGCGGCCGGGCGTGGCATCGCCCTGCTCCGGACGCCGATCGGCGTGGGCCTGGCCACGCTGCGGGACGGCAAGATCCTCGAGCGGAGCGAGGTGGAGAAGCTCCCGTCCGACGAGCGGGAGCGCATCGCCGCCGCCACCGCGGAGCTCGAGGAGGAGCTGGGCGAGCTGGTCCAGCGCACGTTCCCGGGGTGGGAGCGCGAGGCCCGGACCGCCATCCGCGCGGCCGGCGAGGAGGTCACGCGCCGCGCGGTCGGCCACCTCATCGACGAGGTGCGCGCAGGGCACCCGGATCATCCGGCCGTCCTCGCCTACCTCGACGCCCTCGAAACCGACGTCGTCGCCAACGCGGAGGGGTTCCTCGCCGCCGCCCAGCCCCACGAGAGCCAGTCCGCCATGGCCGCCCGGCTGGAGGACGGGGCGCTCTTCCGCCGCTACCAGGTCAACCTCCTGGTGGACCACGGGGAGTCCATCGGGGCGCCCGTCGTGTTCGAGGACCTGCCGACGCAGCCCAACCTGCTGGGCCGAGTCGAGCACACCGCGCAGTTCGGGGCCCTGATCACCGACTTCACGCTGATCCGCTCGGGCGCGCTCCATCGCGCCAACGGCGGCTACCTGGTGATGGACGCGCGCCGCCTGCTCACCCAGCCGTTCGCCTGGGAGGAGCTCAAGCGCTCCCTGCGCGCCGCCGAGATCCGGATCGAGTCCCTCGGCGACCGCCTGGGCCTGGCGACCGTCTCGCTGGAGCCGGAGCCGATCCCGCTGGCCGCGAAGATCGTCCTCGTCGGCGATCGGAGCGTCTACTACCTCCTGGCCGAGATGGACCCGGACTTCCTCGAGCTGTTCAAGGTCCAGGTCGACTTCGACGAGGACGTCCCGCGCATGCCGGAGAACGAGCAGCGTTACGCAGGGCTGCTGGGCACCATCGCGACGCGGGGCGGGCTCCGTCCGCTGGAGCCCGGAGCCGTGGCGGCGGTCATCGACCAGGCGGCGCGGCTCGCGGGCGACGCCGAGCGCATGTCCACGCACATGCGCCGGGTCACGGACCTGGTCCGTGAAGCCGACGACCGGGCCGGCAAGGTCGGGCGGGACCGCGTGTCGGCGGCGGACGTGGAGGCGTCCGTCGTGGCGGCGCGGCACCGGGCGTCGCGGATCCAGGAACGCGCGCTGAAGGAGATCGGGCGCGGGACCCTGCTGGTCGCCACCAGCGGCGAGGCGGTGGGCGTTGTGAACGCGCTGTCCGTCGTCACGCTCGGGGAGACGGCCTTCGGGCGGCCAACCCGGATCTCGGCCACCGTCCGGCTGGGCGACGGGGAGCTGGTCGACATCGAGCGTGAGGTCAACCTGGGCGGCCCCATCCACAGCAAGGGTGTGCTGATCCTCGGCGGGTTCCTGGGCGCGCGGTACGGGCGGACGCGTCCCCTGTCGCTCCGGGCAAGTCTCGTCTTCGAGCAGTCCTATGGCGGCGTGGAGGGCGACAGCGCATCGATCGCCGAGGCCTGTGCCCTGCTGTCGGCCATCGCCGAGGTGCCGCTGCGGCAGTCGATCGCGATGACGGGGTCGATGAACCAGGGCGGTGAGATCCAGCCGATCGGCGGCGTCAACGAGAAGATCGAGGGGTTCTTCGACGTCTGCTCCGCCAGGGGCCTGGACGGGACGCACGGGGTCGTGATCCCGTCGACCAACCTCCCGCACCTGATGCTTCGGGCGGACGTGGTGGCCGCGGTGGCCGACGAGCAGTTCTCCGTGTGGGCGGTCCGGACGATCGACGAGGCGCTGGCGCTGCTGACGGGGCTGCCCGCCGGGGAGCGTGGGGCCGACGGGGCGTATCCGGCCGATACCGTGAACGGACGGGTGGAGGCCGGGCTGGACGCCCTCGTGGAGCGGGCGCTCATGTTCGCGGCTCGGGCCGGGGCCGTGAAGGCGGCCTCGAAGCCCGCACGGAAGCCGCGCGCCCGCGGCGGAACGGCCTGACCGCCCGTACCATCCCGGGCATGGGCACCATCACCGCCGCCGTCGAACTTCCCTACCCGGTTTCGGACGTGTTCCGCGTGGCCACGCGGATCCCGGACCTCCCCCGCTGGCTGCCGGAGGTGGTGGATGCGAAGCTGCTCGACCCGTGGCTGCGGGTGGGCAGCCGCGTGTGGCTCAGGATGGGGCCGGCTGCCGCGGGTGCCGAGATCACGGGCACGGTCACGGAGCTCGGGGAACCCTCGACGCTGGCCATCGCCGGGTCCGGGGGGCCGCTCGGGGTGAACGTCCGGGTGCTGCTCGCGGCGCTCGGTGATGCGTCGACGCGCATCACCTTGGAGCTGGCCCTGTCGGCGCCGCCGTTCCTCGGGTTCATCGTCAAGGAGGCCGGGCGGCGCATCGACGCCGAGCTGCCCGGGGCGATGGAACGGTTCCGAGCGCTGATGGACGAAGAACCTCGCTGACCGTTCGGTGCCGGGTGGCGCCTGGCCGGGAGGCGCTGAGCCGCAGATCGGGTCAGCGGTCGGCCGACACTCGCTCCGCTTCTGCCACCTGGGCCGGGGTCCGGCGGCGGACGGCCAGCGCCACGGCAATCGTCAGCGACATGAACGTCAGCGAGGCCGTATTGCTGATCATCATCGCCGCGTTGCCGAGGGCGACGCCGTAGGCAAACCAGAGCACGAACCCCACGCACAGCAGCGAGAGGTACCCGAGCGACACGTCCCGGCTTGACCCTGTCCGGAGCATCCGGCGGATCTGCAGCGTGGGCGCGACGGCCATCACCAGACCGGCCATGGTCGCCCCCACCGCGAGGGCGTCGGTCACGGTCATGGGCGCTTGCCCTGCGCGCGCAGCTCCGCCTTCATCGCCCGCTTGCCGGCCTGGTAGTCGGCCAGCGCCTCGGCCGAGTCCACGTCGCCGAGGGTCGGATGCCTGGGGCGGAGCTCCTCCCAGCCGGCGGGCTTGATGCCGTAGCGCTGACCCAGCAGTGCGAGGATCGTGCCGGCCTTCATCTCGCCGATGCCGGGCAGGCCGATGAGGCGAGCGTGCAGGTCCTTCGCATCCGTTGCCTCGGTCCAGACGCGGGAGGCGTCGCTGCCGTAATGGTCCGCGATGGCGGCGCACAGGTCGCGGACCCGCTTGGCCATGTTGCCGGGGAAGCGGTGGAGCGCCGGCGGCGTGCGGAACGCGGTGTCGAGGACCTCAGGGTCCATGGTCGCGATGGCCGCGGCATCCAGGCCGCCGATGCGGTTGCGCAGCTCGTGCGGACCGGCGAACGCCTTCTGGACCGTGACCTGCTGGTCGAGCGCGAAGCCGATCAGCAGCGCCAGCGGATCCGCGGCGAGGAGGGCGTCGGCGTCGGGGTTGCCGGTGAACGGGAGGTGGTCGGGCGGGACGGGCAGGGTCATGCCGCCATCGTACGCGGCGGCGCGAGCGGGGGCGTTCGGCGGTGGCAGGGGCTCGACGGCCCGGAGGTGGCGCCGATCGGCGGCCGGCCCTGGGCCCCTCGGTTGCGGGTGCGCCGCGTGGTCCCCCACACCACGAATTCGGGCTGAGCCGCCGATCGACGCCACCTGACGGCGGAACTGCGGCGCCGCAGGCAACAGAACCGCCGTCGAGAGGTCCCGAACGACCGCCGACGGCCCACTGACGGCGATCTCGTGGACTGTGGCGCCACGCCTCGGCTGCCGGGATGTGTCCGGGGCCGAACGTGGCCCGTCACCACACCCTTCAGGCTGATGGCGCGCGGCCGATGGAACGCGGCGACGTCGGGCGCATACCATCGCCCGATGACGATGCCCGCCCCCTTCGCCGATGCCCGCGGCCGCCTGGCCGTCCGCGCGGGACACCTCCTGGACGTCGAGACCGGCCGGGCGGCACCCGACCGGACCTTGCTGGTCAACGACGGCCGCATCGAGGCCGTTCTCGCCCCGGACGACGGCCTCCCCGACGGCACGCCCGTCATCGACCTCGGCGGCCTCACCGTCCTCCCCGGGCTCATCGACACCCACAGCCACCTCGTCGGAGAGGTCCAGACCGCCGGCGTCCCCGCCACGATCACATCGGCTGCCCAGGAGGCGTTGCTCGGCGTCCGGAATGCGCGCGTCACCGTCCAGGCGGGCTTCACCACGGTGCGGGACGTGGGTCCGTTCCGTGCCTTCGTCGACTGCGCCGTCCGCGACGCCATCGACGCCGGAGACCTCGAAGGGCCGCGGATGCAGTGCGCGGGTGCGTTCATCACGGCGCCGTGGGGCGGCAGCGACGTGGTCGGCCTGGCGCACGACATCCGGCTCCCGGAGGACCTCCGCTTCGGCGTCGTCACCTCGCCGGAGCAGGTCCGCGAGCGCGTCCGGCGATTGCTGATCGGCGGCGCGACCGTCATCAAGCTGATCGGCACCGGCGCTGTCCTCACGCGGGGCGGCGTCCCGGGCGCCCCGGAACTGTCCGAGGAGGAGATGCGCGCCGCGGTCCAGGAGGCCGCGCACTACGACACCTTCGTCGCCGTCCACGCGCACGGCTCCGAGGGCGCGCGGCGGGCCATTCGTGCCGGCGCCCGCTCCGTGGAGCACGGCTCGATGCTGGACGCGGCGACGATCGCGATGCTCGCGGACACCGGCACCTACCTTGGCGTGGACCTGTACGACGGCGAATGGGCGCTGGAGCACGGCGAGGCGGACCGCTGGCCGGCCGCCACGATGCGCAAGCTGGCCGAGACGATGGAGACGGGGATCGCCGCCTTCCGGATGGCGATCGAGCGTGGCGTCCGGATCACGTACAGCACCGACAGCGGCGTCTACCCGCACGAGCTGGTCGCGAAGCAGTTCGAGACGTATGTCCGGTTCGGCATGACGCCCCTGGCGGCGATCCGGTCGGCGACGGTCGTCGCCGCGGAGTGCATGGGCTGGGCGGACCGGGTCGGGACGCTGGTGGCGGGCCGCTTCGCGGATCTGGTTGCGGTGGACGGGAACCCGCTGGCGGACATCACCGTGCTGGAACGGCCGGCGGTCGTGGTGAAGGGCGGGCGGGTGGTGCTGGACCTGCGGGCCGGCTGAAGAGCGCAGCGTACGCACGATCCCCCCGGAATGGCGTCCTGGGAGCGATGGCGGACGAACCGCCGCGGGGCGGGCCGTGATGGTCTCCGAAGCGGTCACGAGAGCACCGCCCGTGCTCAGCGAACGCGCTCGGGGCCGGGCGGGGTCACTTCCTGCTGGTTCGGCCGTCGCAGCGCACCTCTTGAGCATCCGGGGTGCTGTGACAGGCCGTTGGCGCCTGCGAGCCCAGGTTCTGCCCAGGATCTGCGTCCCGGTAGCACCGCCCGTGCTACAGGTGGCATGGGCCGGGATCCACGGGCGCACGACCTGGGGCGCACGACCTGGGGCGCGTCGCCGCCCTGGGCAGCTGGTCGGACCCGCTACCCTGCGCGCATGAGCAGCGGTCGCGACTTCACCCTGGACGCCGGCACCGGCCGATCCCTGACCGCCTTCCTCGCGGAGCCCGCCGACGGCGCTCCCGGGGTCGAGCCCGGGGCCCTCTCCCCCGCCGTCATCGTCGTCCACGAGATCATGGGCCTCAACGACGACATCCGGCGGATCGCATCCCGGTTCGCGGACAGCGGCTACGTCGCTCTCGCGCCGGACCTCATCGGTGCCGGGTGGCCGCCGCTGTGCATCGCGCGGTTCTTCGGGGGGATCGGTAGGGTGGGCACGGGGCGCCCGTACCGCGAGATGCGGGCGTTCCACGACTGGCTCGCGAAGCAGCCGCGCGTCGATCCTGACCGGGTTGGTATGGCCGGGTTCTGCGCCGGTGGCGGGTTCGCTCTCCTCTACGCCGCCCGCGGCGGCCGACACCTCCGGGCGATCGCCCCCTTCTACGGCGACCTGCCGGCGGACGAGTCGATCATCCCCGACGTCTGTCCGACCGTGGCCTCGTTCGGCGGCAGGGACCTGGTCTTCGGCAGGAACGGCCCGAAGCTGGAGGCGGCGCTGGAGGCGGCCGGCATCCCCCACGACGTGAAGACGTACCCGGACGCGGGCCATTCGTTCATGAGCCGGCACACCGGCCTGACGGGCATGGTCGGGCCGATGATGCCGATGCACGTCCGCTTCGACGAGCCCGCCTCGGAGGACGCCTGGTCCCGCGTGCTCGCGTTCTTCGGCGAGCACCTGGCCGCGAGGCCGGCCTGACGCAGGCACGACCGGTCTGACGTGCCCGCGTGCCGAACGTGCCGGGCGGCGCCCGCGGGCCATCCGTAGCCCGTCGTGGGCCAAACGGCCCCCGGATCCGCGACAATCCCGTGACCCCGGGGCCGTCCGGACAGTCCCGATCGCCCGCCCACGCGCATCGCCGGAGGCGCAAACTTGCCGATGGCATCGGAGGCCTCGTGCCTCGCCGGTTCCCGTCCCCGTCGCCACCAGAAACCCGGGTGGCTCGCGTCACCCGAAAGGATGCAGAGACCCATGGACCAGCAATGGGAGTGCCTCGACGGCAACGAGGCTGCGGCCCGCGTCGCCTACGCGTTGAGTGAGGTGATCTCGATCTATCCGATCACCCCGGCCTCGCCGATGGCCGAGTACTGCGACGACTGGGCCGCGGCCGGCCGGCCGAACCTGTGGGGCACCGTGCCCGGCGTGGTCGAGATGCAGTCCGAGAGCGGTGCCGCCGGGGCCATGCACGGCGCGCTGCAGAAGGGCGCGTTCGCGACGACGTTCACGGCGTCGCAGGGCCTGCTCCTGATGATCCCGAACATGTTCAAGATCGCCGGCGAGCTCACGCCCGCGGTCATCCACGTGGCGGCACGCACGCTCGCGACCCACGCGCTCTCGATCTTCGGGGACCACAGCGACGTCATGCACGCCCGGGCGACGGGATGGGCGATGCTGGGCGCCGGATCGGTCCAGGAGGCGCACGACTTCGCGCTGGTCGCCCACGCGGCCACGCTGCGGGCGCGGGTGCCGTTCCTCCACTTCTTCGACGGCTTCCGGACCAGCCACGAGGTCAACAAGATCGCGGTCCTCGCACCCGACGACATCCGCGCCCTGATCCGCGAGGAGGACCTGCTCGCGTTCCGCCGCCGCGGCCTCACCTCGGAGGCGCCGGTCGTGCGTGGCACCGCGCAGAACCCCGACGTGTTCTTCCAGGCCCGCGAGGCCTGCAATCCGTACCACTCCGCGGTGCCCGGCATCGTGCAGGAGGTCATGGACGAACTGGCCGTCCAGACCGGCCGCCGCTACTCGCTGGTCGAATACCACGGCGCCCCGGACGCGGACCGCGTTGTCGTCGTCATGGGCTCGGGCGCCGGCGCGGTCGAGGAGACCGTGGACACGATGGTCGCCGCTGGCGAGAAGGTCGGCATGCTGACCATCCGCCTGTTCCAGCCGTTCCCCGGCGAGCAGCTCCTGGCGGCCCTGCCGAAGACGGTCCGCTCCATCGCGGTCCTCGACCGCACCAAGGAGCCCGGTGCCGTCGGCGAGCCGATGTACCAGGCGGTGGTCGCCACGCTGGTCGAGGCGATGGACGGCGACACCCCGCCGTTCGCGGCCATGCCGCGCGTCACCGGCGGCCGGTACGGCCTCTCCTCCAAGGAGTTCACGCCGTCGATGATCAAGCCGATCTTCGACGAGCTGCTGGCCGCCAGGCCGAAGCGCCACTTCACCGTCGGCATCTACGACGACGTCACCCACCTCAGCCTCCCGATCTCCTCGACGTTCCGCCACCCGCGGCCGGCCGGCGAGGTCCAGGCCCTGTTCTTCGGCCTCGGATCGGACGGCACCGTCGGTGCGAACAAGGCATCGGTGAAGATCATCGGCGAGGGCACGGACCTGTTCGCCCAGGGCTACTTCGTCTACGACTCGAAGAAGTCCGGCTCGGTCACCGCGTCCCACCTGCGGTTCGGACCCGAGCCCATCCGCTCCACGTACCTCGTGGATGGCGCGGACTTCGTGGCCTGCCACCAGTTCGGCCTCCTGCAGAGCGTGAAGGTGCTCGACCACGCCAAGCACGGCGCCACCTTCCTGCTCAACTCGCCGTACGGCCCCGACGAGGTCTGGGACCACCTGCCGGTCGAGATCCAGCACCAGCTCGTCGAGAAGCAGATCAACCTCTGGGTGATCGACGCGATGGCGGTGGCGGCCGAGACCGGCATGGGCAACCGGATCAACACGATCATGCAGCCCTGCTTCTTCCATCTCTCGGGCGTCCTCCCGGCCGACGAGGCGATCGAGCGCATCAAGGACTCCGTCAAGAAGACGTATGCCAAACGCGGCGACGCGGTCGTCGAGCGCAACAATGCCGCCATCGACCTGTCGATCGCGCGCCTGGACCGAGTGGACCTGCGGCCGGTCGGCGGGGCCCGGCCCATCCGGTCCCTGGTCCCGGACACCGCTCCGGACTTCATCCGGAACGTCACCGCCCGCCTCATGGCCGGTGAGGGCGACCTGCTCCCGGTCAGCGCGCTGCCGGTGGACGGCACGTTCCCGGCCGGGACCACCAAGTACGAGAAGCGGGCGATCGCCCAGCTCATCCCGATCTGGGACCAGGCGATCTGCATCGACTGCGGCAAGTGCGCGATGGTCTGTCCGCACGCGGCCATTCGCATGAAGGTGTTCCCGGAGGACGCAGTCCCGGTCTCGCCGGTGAGCTTCCCGCACAAGGAGTTCAAGTCCCGGGAGCTCCCCGGCCACCGCCTGACGATCCAGGTCGCCCCGGACGACTGCACCGGGTGCGGCGTGTGCGTGGACGTCTGCCCGGCCAAGAGCAAGACAGACGTCGGCCACAAGTCCATCAACATGGAGTCGTATCTCGAGCATCGTGACGTGGAGCGCGAGCGCTGGGACGCCTTCACGGCCATCCCGCCGCTCGACCGCAGCCTCATCCCGCACGACACCGTCAAGGGCTCCCAGGTCCTCGAGCCGCTGTTCGAGTTCTCCGGCGCCTGCGGCGGCTGTGGCGAGACGCCGTACCTGCGCCTCGTCAGCCAGCTGTTCGGCGACCGGATGATCGTGGCCAACGCCACTGGTTGCTCCTCGATCTACGGCGCCAACCTGCCCACCACCCCATGGACCACCAACGGCGAGGGCCGGGGTCCCGCGTGGGCCAACTCGCTGTTCGAGGACAACGCGGAGTTCGGCCTGGGCATGCGCCTGGCCCTGGATGCCCAGACGGGTGTCGCCCGGGACCTGGTGGGGCGCCTCGCACCGGTCATCGGCGACGAGCTCGTGCGGGAGCTGCTCGACAGCCCGCAGCAGACCGAGCCCGAGGTGTTCGCCCAGCGGGCGCGCGTCGACCGGCTTCGCGAGGTCATCGCGGGCGTGGAAGGCGAGTACGGCGCTGATGCCCGGCAGCTGATGGCGCTCAGCGCGGACCTCGTCCGCCAGGGCGTCTGGATCATCGGCGGCGACGGATGGGCCTACGACATCGGCTTCGGCGGGCTGGACCAGGTGCTCTCGTCCGGCCGGAACGTCAACATCCTCGTCCTCGATACCGAGGTCTACTCCAACACCGGCGGCCAGGCTTCCAAGGCCACCCCGCGCGGCGCGGTCGCCAAGTTCGCGGCGGCCGGCAAGCCGACCGGCAAGAAGGACCTGGGCGCGATCGCCCGGGCCTACGGCAACGTCTTCGTGGCGCAGGTCTCGATCGGCGCCAACGACGCCCAGACGGTCAAGGCGCTCCTCGAGGCCGATGCCTGGCCGGGGCCGAGCCTGGTCATCGCGTACTCCACCTGTATCGCCCACGGCATCGACATGTCGCGGTCGATGACCCACCAGAAGGACGCCGTGAAGAGCGGCTACTGGCCGCTCTACCGGTTCCAGCCCAGCAAGGTGGAGGACGGGCAGCCGTTCAAGCTGGACTCCGCCAAGCCCTCCATCCCGATCGGGGAATTCGTGGCGACCGAGACGCGGTTCGCCATCCTGGAGCGGACCGACCCTGAGCGGGCCGCCGAGCTCGCGCAGCTCCTCCAGGGCGATGCCGACGAGCGGTGGCGCTACTACGAGCAGCTGGCCGGCATGCACCGGAGCATCCCCCACGTCCACACGGTGGACGCGGATGCCGACCTGGTGGTCGCGCTCGCCGGCGAGAAGGGAGACGAGGCGTGACCCCCGACCTGCGCACCCGCTACCTCGGGCTGGATCTCCGCTCCCCGATCGTCGCCTCGTCCACGCCGCTGACCGGTGACCCGGCCGTGGCCAGACAGCTCGAGGACGCAGGCGTCGGCGCGGTCGTGCTGCCGTCGCTGTTCGAGGAGGAGATCCTCAACGAGGAGATCGAGCTCAACCGCGCCCTCGAGGCCGGCACCGAGCAGTTCGCCGAGGCACTGGGCTACTTCCCGCGCATCGACACCTACAGGGGCATCGGGGACCGGTACCTCGCGCGCCTGGAGAAGACGAAGAGGGATCTGTCGATCCCGGTCATCGCCAGCCTCAACGCGGCGACGACCGGCGGCTGGGTCCGCTATGCCCGCCTGATGCAGGACGCCGGGGCCGACGCCCTGGAGCTCAACCTGTACCACGTGGCGGCGGACCCCTCGATGACCGCCGTGGACCGCGAGGACACGGACCTGGAGCTGATCGCCGCGGTCCGGGCCGCGGTGAGCATTCCCCTGGCCGTGAAGCTCGGCTCGTCCTACTCCGCGCTTGCGAACTTCGCCGGCCGGGCGGTGGCGGCGGGTGCCGACGGCCTCGTGCTGTTCAACCGCTTCTACCAGCCGGACCTCGACCTCGACACGTTCGATGTCATCAACCGCGTCGCGCTCAGCCACCCCTCGGAGCTGCGCATGCCGCTCCGCTGGATCGCCATCCTCCGCCCGCAGCTGGGCATCGGGGTGGGACTGGCAGCGACGTCCGGGGTGCACTCGGGCAGCGATGCCCTCAAGGCCCTGCTGGTCGGCGCGGACGTGGCGATGATCGCGTCGGCGATCCTGCTGCACGGTCCGGACCACGTCCGGACCGTGCAGGACCAGCTGGTGGCCTGGTTGACCGAGCGCGAGTACGAGTCGGTCAACCAACTGCGGGGCAGCGCGAGCGCCGCGACGGTGGAGAACCCCACGGCGTTCGAACGGGCCAACTACATGGCCACGCTGCACTCCTGGTCCGCTCCGCAGGACCTCCTCACGGCGTAGGGCGTCCGCTCCGGGGCGGGCTGGCCGCTCGCCCCTGGCCGGGGTCCGTTCGGTGATCAGGCTATCGTGCGCCGTACCGCGGTGACCGGCTGGTCGCACGGGTTGACGGGAGGTAACGTGACCGACGCCGCGGGGGTGGCCCTGGCCACCACGGGCCTGGCGAAACGATACGGGTCGCTGGTGGCCCTCGACGGGCTGGACCTCCGGGTCCCGACGGGTGTCGTCTACGGGTTCCTGGGACCCAACGGCGCCGGCAAGACCACGACGATGCGGATCCTGACCGGCCTCGTGCGGGCGGACGCGGGCAGCGTCGAGGTCCTGGGGCGTCCGTTCGGCCGTCGAGACCGGCACCGCCTGTTCGACGTCGGTGCGCTCATCGAGTCCCCGTCCTTCTACCCGTTCCTGTCCGGGCGCGAGAACCTGCGCACCCTCGCGGCCGCGGGCGCACCCACGCGTGCCTCGCGTATCGACGAGCTGCTCGAGCTGGTGAACCTCAGGGACCGCGCGTCGGACCGGGTCTCGGGCTACTCGCTGGGAATGAAGCAGCGGCTCGGCATCGCCAGCGCCCTCCTGTCGGACCCCAGGCTGCTGCTGCTCGATGAGCCGGCCAACGGGCTGGACCCGGCAGGGATCGCCGGCATGCGCGACACGCTGCGGGCGCTGGCGGCGGCCGGCAAGACCGTGTTCGTCTCGAGCCACATCCTGTCCGAGGTCCAGCAGCTGGCGGACATGGTAGGGATCGTGGCCCGGGGACGGCTCGTCCGCGAGGGGAAGATCGAGTCGCTGCTCCGCGAGGAGGGCATGATCAGGGTCCGGGTGACGGCAGCCGAGGTACCCGTGGCGGGTCCGGTCCTGGAGGCGATCGCCGGGCAGGGCGCCGTGGCCCTCGAGGAGGGCCCTGAGCGCGGCTGGCTGGCGGTCCGGTTCGATCCGGGGCGCGCCGCCGAGCTCAACCGAGCCCTTGCCCGCGCGGGGGTGTTCGCGGGCCGCATCGAGGGCGGCACCACCCTCGAAACGATGTTCCTGGAGCTGACGGGCACGACACCCGACGTCGGCCAGGTGGGCGACAGGCCGAGGAACGCCGGCCCGGTGGGCGCAGGCCCAGCCGGCGTCGAGGGGGGGCCGGCATGAGGCTCCTCCGCTCGAACCTGCGCAAGCTCCGCCGACGTCCGGCAACCTGGGTGACCTTCGCCCTCCTTGTCGGGCTCCTGTTGCTCGTGCTGCTCGCCGTCGTGGTGGGCTCCCAGGAGATGCGCAACCCGCAGGCCGCGCTCGGCGCCCGGCTGTTCGTCACGTTCCCCGGCGCCTACGAGCTGCTCCTGGCGATGGTCCTGGGCATCGGCGGGCTGCTGGCCGTGACGTACGGCGCGGCCGTCGCCGGCTCGGAGTGGACGTGGGGCACGCTCAAGGCGTCGATCGCCCGCGGCGAGAGCCGGGCGCGGTACACGATCGCCGGCTTCGTGGCCGTGGCGATCTTCGCCTGCGTCGGGCTGGTGCTCGCCTTCCTGGTGGGCGTCGCCGGGGCGGCGGTCGGGGCGACGATCATCGGCGTGTCGATCTCCGGCATGGACGACGCCGAGACCCTGGGCCGCATGCCGGAGCTGTTCGGGCGCGCCGGGCTGGCGGTGTCCATGAACGTCGGGTTCGGATATGCGATCGCGACGATCGCGCGGAGCCAGCTCGCCGGCATCGGTGTCGGGATCGGCCTGTACTTCGCGGAGGGGATCGCCGGGATCTTCCTGCCGGACGTGATCAAGTGGTTCCCGTTCGCGAGCTCGTCAGCCGTGGTCTCCGTCGCGGATGGCGCGGCGTCGGGGATGGGCGGTGGCGGCGGGTTCGGGGCGACCCTGGACCCGAACACCGCAGTGCTGGCTACGCTCGGGTGGCTGGTGGCGTCGGTGCTGGTGGCAGCACTCTGGACCGAACGGGCGGAGATCGGCGGGTAGCGAAGAGGCCCCCGAGACCGCAGCACGGACCCGCCGGTCCGGGTGTGGCGCCGGAGTCCACGAACTCGCCGGTCTGAGGCTCTCGCCCGCTGATTCCGCCCCGATCGTGGCGCCCACCGGCAAGTGTCAGAGCCCGTGAATGAACTCCGCCTCACGAAATAGCCCACTCGTGCCATGGAACCTGACACTTGCTGGCGTCAGGATGCGCGGCATGAGCGCGATCATCGAGATCAGCGACACGGAGTCGGCGCTGGTCGTGGACCTGTTCGACCCGCCCAGGCGTGAGGGCAAGCCAGCCCGCTACCCGCGCCGCGGCGTGGTCGACGCGATCCTGTTCCTCGCCCGCACCGGCTGCCAGTGGCGCTACCTCCCGGCCTGCTACCCGCCGTGGGAGGCGGTCTGGCAGCAGTGGCGTCGCTGGCGCTCGAACGGCGTCTGGGCGAAGGCGATGACACGCCTGGCTCAGATGATCCGCACGCGCCACGGGCGCACCGGCAAGCCCACGATGGTGATGATCGACGCCCAGACCGTGCGCGGCGGACGAGCGGGACCGACATTCCATGAGGCTGGCGGACGTGGCGGGCGGACGAACGGGACCAAGCGCAGCATCGTCATCGAGATCCTCGGACTGCCGCTCGCGGTCCAGGTCGACTCAGCCAAGCCGCACGACGTGCGATCGGGGCGCAGACTGCTCGCCAAGACGCTGTCGGAACTCGGGACCGTCAAGGCGATCGTGGCCGACCGGGGCTACAAGGGCCTCAACAAGATGGCCGCGAAACAGGGCCTCGTGCTCGACATCAAGGCTCCGCCGAAGGGGACGGTTGACTTCAAGCCGATCGCCCCGCTCTACCGCGTCGAGCGCGCGTTCGCACGCTTGGGCCGCTGGCGGCGGCTCTCGCGGTGCTACGAGGGATCGGCTGCGAGCGCCAGCGCATGGCTCGAAGTCGCTGCCGTCGCCTATCTGTTCGCCCGGCTCCGCGTCGAGCCGGCCTGATCACTCGGGCATCACGTCCGAGACCAGCCAGCGGACGTCGACCAGGCACGAGGAGTCCGGGGCCGCGACCCATTCGATCCGATCTGCCCACTGCTCGCCAGTCAGGCCGTCTTCGGCCCGGCTCGACCCCCCGCCACCGAGAACGACGCGCTGCCCGTCTCGCATCGTTATGACCTCACCCGTGTGCCGGGTGAAGACGATCTCCGATGTCTCGGGCGACCAGTTCGTCTGCTTCGACGGCCAGACGAGCAGCTCGCGTTCGCCTTCCCGTTCGAGAAACGCACATTGTTCGGTTAGGACGAGGTTGCCCTCGTTACGGGCCTGCATGCCGGCGTTGGTGGTCATGACAGCGAGCGGTCGCCACGGATCGGCGGACCCACCGGCACATCCGACGATCGTCGCCATCAGTAGTAGCAGCAGCGTCGATCTCACCTGCTCGACCTCGTGCGGCGGTCAACCATCCACAGACCAACGCCGACGAGTCCAACTGTGGCTGCTGCGGCAACCCATGACACCCGGGCGTCGCACGGGACAACGTATCCGAACACCGAGTAGCACGTCGGGGGCAGCGCGGCGTTGCCGCTCCCGGGGAACAACAGCACAAGGACAACGAGTCCAGCAAGAAGGGCGAAGACGATTGTCCTCGCACTCGGTCGGGCGAAATGTCGTGTCGTCTGCTCCATCGGACTTCCCTCCCCCCTTCGGGATAGGCCTGATCATCAAGCTCCACTCGGGGACACGCAAGGCTAAGACGTCTCCCGGCCGCAGTCGGTTCCGTGATGAGAGCGGCATCGAGCTTCGAGGCCGATGAGGTCCCACCCCGGAAGCATCCAAAGCGGGCAAGTGTCAGGTTCTATGGCACGAGTGGGCTACTTCGTGAGGCGGAGTTCATTCACAAGCTCAGTACCTGCGGGCCACGCTCGACGCGTCCCCCGGGGCGGTGGGTTGCCCTGGGTGCGTGCGCCGGGGGCTGGGCCCTGGGAGGCGGTACCCCGTGGGCGGCGGCAGGTGTGGCGCCAGAGGCCACGACATCGCCCGTGTCGGCCCCACCGGCGGCTCTGGGCGGGCTGCCGGTGCCTGGGACGCAACGATCCCGGGCACGGCGGCGGGGATGGGGACTGGTGGACCACGAAAGCGCCGCCGGTGCGTCCAGCGGCCGTCCGACCGGCGAAGTCGTGGCCTGGCAGACCACGCGGGACCCCGATGCCGGCGAGGGACACCCGAAGCGGCCGGGGCGGCCCGCATGTACTGGCACTTGCCCCTGTGGCACCACGAACCGCCTCGATGGAGTCCGGACGACGCCCAATCGGCACGATCGTGGCGCCACGCGCCACGCGGCGGCGACCCGTCGATCAGTCCCGTCGGGCAACCGGCGCCATCGACCCGCGGGTCAGCGCAACCAGGTCCGCCGCGGCCAGCTCGATCTCCAGTCCGCGGCGCCCGGCGGAGACATGGATCGTGGGAAACGATCCGGCACCGACGTCCACCACCGTCGGCAGGGAACGACGCGTCCCCAGCGGGCTGATGCCGCCGAGCACGTATCCCGTGGCCCTCTCCGCATCGGCCGGTGGGGCGATCTCCGCACGACGCCCGCCCAACGCCTCCGCCGCCGCCTTGAGGTCCACCTCCGCGTCGGCCGGGACGACCGCCAGCCCAAGGCGTCCGTCCACGTTCACGACGATCGTCTTGAACACGCGCGCGGCCTCGACCCCCAGGGCTTCGACCGCCTCGAGAGCGTACCCGCGCCCGCCCTCCCGAAGCGAGGTTCGGGCGTCGTGCGCATATTCATGCACCGTATGCACCACGCCGGCACGCCGTGCCGCATCGACCGCCCGCGTTCCCTGTGCGCCCATGGGCCCATTGTCGGGTATGCTCCGCCCCGTCCGGCGGTCGCCGCCGCCCTCGCGCCACGGTGCTCCAGACCGTACCACGCGGGCACCACGCCGGCGCCACGAGGGCGCCACGCCGGGCCGCCACAGACGCCGGTCGCTGCCCAGCGGCCGATACCGGAGAAGACGAACACCTTGCGCTTCGAAGAGCTGGGGCTCTCGGCCGACCTCGTGCAGACCGTCACCGAGGAAGGCTACGAGGAACCGACGCCCGTCCAGGAACGGGCGATCCCCCTGATCCTGGCGGGCAGGGACGTCCTTGCCGCCGCCCAGACCGGCACCGGCAAGACGGCCGCGTTCACGCTGCCGATCCTCGACCGCCTCCGCCCCTACGCGAACACCTCGTTCTCGCCCGCGCGCCACCCCGTCCGCTGCCTCGTCCTGACGCCCACGAGAGAGCTGGCCGTGCAGGTTTCCGAGGCCATCAGGACCTACGGGCGCAGGATCCCGCTGCGCGCGTCGGTGGTGTACGGCGGCGTCCCGCTCGACCCCCAGATCAAGGAGCTGCTCGCCGGCGTCGAGATCCTCGTCGCCACGCCGGGCCGCCTCCTGGACCTCGTGGGCCAGCGCGCGGCCAACCTGACCCAGGTCGAGATCCTCGTCCTGGACGAGGGCGACCGGATGCTGGACATGGGCTTCATGCCCGACATCCGCCGGATCCTGGACCTGCTGCCGAACCGCAAGCAGAACCTGCTGTTCTCGGCCACCTTCTCGGACGAGATCAAGCGCCTGGCGGGTTCGATCCTCACGAACCCGGAGACCATCGAGGTCGCCCGCCACGGCACCGCCGCCGAGGCCGTCCGCCAGCTCGTCTACCCGGTCGATCGCGATCGCAAGGAGGAGCTGCTCGCCCACCTGATCGTGGAGGGCGACTGGCGCCAGGTGCTGGTGTTCACGCGCACGAAGCTGGCCGCCTCCCGGCTGGCCTCGTGGCTGGACCGCCACGGCGTCGCGGCCACGGCCATCCACAGCGACCGCGCGCAGTCCGACCGGACGAAGGCGCTCGAGGCATTCAAGGCGGGCGAGATCCGCGTCCTCGTGGCCACGGACGTCGCCGCCCGGGGGCTGGACATCGTCGACCTGCCGCACGTCGTGAACTACGAGCTGCCGTGGAACCCGGAGGACTACGTCCACCGCATCGGTCGCACCGGCCGGGCCGGGGCCACCGGCGACGCGGTCAGCCTGGTCACCATCGACGAGGCGGACCTGCTCCGCGGCGTCCAGCGCCTGCTCCAGACCGCCATCCCCTGGGAAGTCGCCGACGGCTTCGTGCCGCGCCGCGACGCGGAGGCACAGCCGCTTCGCGCGCCGCGCGGGGCAGGCGGGTCGTCGTCCGGTGGCGGTCGAGGCCGTTCCGGCGGCTCGAGTCCAGGGGGCGGCCGACGCCACTCCTAGACCCAGGCCGCGCGCGATCGGGTACCGGTCTCCGCCGATGTCGACGGCGCAGGTGAAGCCGCGGACGGCGACGGGGTGACGACCGGACGCGGGGCGACGACCCGGAGCAGCATCGTCGCGATCTTCGCCGGGTCATAGGTGTCCTGGTTCGTCAGCACCGCGATCGAGAGGCCCGCCTCCGGGACGTACAGCACGATGTTCCGGGCGCCGGCATACCGCCCCGAGTGACCCAGCGCGCGTCGCCCGTCCAGCGAGACCACCTGGATCCCGAGGCCGTACGCCACGCGTGCTCCGAGTTCCCGGGTGACCGTCGCGTCCGCGAGCATCGCCACCTGCAGGTCGGCCGCCAGGACCCTCCCGCCCGCGAAGGCCCCCATCCAGCGGGCCGCGTCGAGGGCGGTCGCCGCCATGGATCCCGCGCCGCCCGCCGCCGTGACGACCGAACGGTACGGCATGACGTCGCTCGGCGGCGCGACGGCGACGTAGCGGAAGCCGCCGCCCTCCTTGGCGACGCGCCGGTACCCGACGGCGCCCCGGACCCGGGGCTTTTCCACCGCCTGGTACCACGCGGTCTCGAGCCCCAGCGGATCGAGCAGGCGGCTCCGCACCTCCGCCGCGAGCGAGCGCCCGGAAACGGCCTCCACCAGCTCACCCAGGAGCAGGTAGTTGCTGTTGGAGTAGCGCCACACCGTGCCAGGGACCGGGCGCTTGGGCAGCACGAAGCTCCACGCCCGCTCCGGCGTCCAGGCCGCGTCGGGCTTCGCCCGGAGCGGCTTGTCGATCTTCGGGTTCCGGAAGAAGTCCGGCAGGCCGCTGGTGTGGTCGAGCAGCATCGAGACGGTGATCCGGGCGTCCAGGCCGTACCCCGGCAGGAGAGGCGCCACCGCCTGGTCCAGCGACAGGTTCCCCTCACCCACCAGCTGGAGGACCACCGCGGCGGTCATCGTCTTGGACACCGAGGCGAGGGCAAGCGCGGTGCTGGTGGTCATCGGCTTGTTCGTGGCGATGTCGGCGCGGCCCGCGGCACCCAGCCAGCGGCGGCCGTCGTCCCACACGATCGCGACCGAGACCCCGGGGATGCCGGAGCGCCTGCGGAGCTCCTCCAGGCGCGCATCCAGTCGCGCGGCGAGCGCCCCCTGGTCCGCGGTCGGGGTGGGGCTCGGGCTCGGGAAGGACGACGGCGAGGCGGCGGCCGTGGGCCCGGGGCCCGTGGACGGGGGCACGGCGGGCGATGTGGAGATCGACGGAGCAGCCGAGGCGGATCCCCCCGCCGGTGGCCCGCCGGGCGAGGCGGCGACGACGGGGCCGCCGGACGGGCTGCCGGTGAGCACGCTGCCGATGATGACCACCACCAGCGCCAGGCCGGACACCACCACTCCGGCTGCGGCGGCCCGACGTGCCGGGGTCCGTCTCTCGACCGGTGCCCCGGCGGGGCCCGTCTCGCGCTCCTGCGGTGGGTTCGGCATGATGGTGCGACGATACGCTACCCGGTTCGCGATGGCCGACGCCCACCCGGACCAGCCTCCCCCCGCCACGAGCGTGTACCACCCGATGCCCGACGACCGCAGCGCCCCCGCCCTCCTCCGTGAGGTCGGCCTCATGGCCGACGGTCCCGCGCTGTGGGGCCGTCCGATCCGGCACCAGGCGCCCGGCGTGTTCGTGATGGAGCTCAACGCCCCGGCCTCGTCCGCGCCCCTGGATCTCTCCCTCATCGGCAAGTGGCTGGAGCGGGTCCCGGCGCTGCGCCTCGACGGCGTACGGCCGGGCTCGCGGGACCTCCAGCTGCGCCTCAACCGCTTCTGGCTGCCGTCCCAGCCCGTGGTGTTCATCGGCTCCTCGGCCGGGTCGGTGTCCGGTCGGATCGCCGGCATCGTCAAGACCGTCCCGGGCGACCCGAAGCCCGCATGGTCCGGGCTCTGGCTCCACTTCCTGCGGAACCTCGGGGACCTGCGGATCTGGTGGGCCGCGACCGATGCGCCCGAGGAGTACGAGGACGCGCTGCTCGACGCCTTCGCGGCCTGGGTGCCCGCGGCCGAGCGTGCCGCGCTCCACGCGCCGGATCCGGTCCTGCCCTGGGGCGTGCTCCGGGCCTCGAACGGCGCCCGGAAGGACACGGGCATCACCAACCAGCTGATCCCAGAGGTCAGGGCCCCGCAGCCGCCGCCCGTCACCGTGATCGTGGACCTGCCGCCCGCCGAGGCCGACGGCGCCCGCGACGAGGCGAAGCGCGCCCGCCGTCCCGCCCCGGGCCGGGGGGCCGGGCGGGTGGCGTCCGCCGCCGCCTATGCCGCCCAGGGATCGCCGCGCAAGGTCCACGAGCCGATCATCCTGTCGCCCGAGGGGCTGGAGCGTCTCGAGGCGGAGCTGGCCGGGCTGGTGGTGGAGCGGCCGGGCGTGATCAAGCGGATCGCCACCGCGCGCGAGCACGGGGACCTCAAGGAGAACGCCGAGTACCACGCCGCGCGCGAGGAGCAGGGGTTCCTCGAGGGGCGGATCAAGGCGCTGGAGGCGAAGCTCAAGATCGCCGTCGTCGTGGCGCCGACGGAGCGGGGCGCCGTGGTCGGGCTGGGATCGCGCATCCGGGTCGAGGTGGACGGCGACGAGTCCGTCCTGCAGGTCGTCAGCTCCGCCGAGGCGAACTCCCGCGAGGGGCGGATCTCGAGCATCTCGCCCGTGGGCCGCGCGCTGATGGGCCGGCGCGTGGGCGATGGCGTGACGATCGTGACCCCGGGCGGCCAGATCCGGTACCAGATCCTGGAGATCGACTAGAACCGGGTCAGGCGCCGCGGGCGCCGGTGCGGGACCTGGTGCCCGGTCGGCGAGCGACGAGGGGTCCGGGAACACCACCGGAGGAGCCCGGCACCGCCACCGGAGGCCCGCGCGGTACGATGAGCGGCGTACACGCCACGCCGCCGGCGCCGGGGGACCGATGCTCGAGATCTGCAACCTGACCAAGCGATACGGGCCGGTCACGGCTCTCGACGATGCCTCGTTCGAGGCTCGGCCCGGACGCCTGGTCGGTTTCCTGGGCCCCAACGGCGCGGGCAAGACCACCGCGATGCGCTGCATCTTCGGCCTTGCGGTGCCGGACGCGGGCGAGACCCGCTGGGACGGCAAGGTCATCGACCCAGAGGCGCGCCTGCGCTTCGGCTACATGCCCGAGCAGCGCGGCCTCTACCCGCGGATGCGCGTCCTCGAGCAGCTGGGCTACTTCGCCCAGCATCACGGCCTCTCCGCGAAGGACGCCCGGACCCGCGCCGGCGCCTGGCTGGAGCGTTTCGGCCTGGCGGACCGCGCGAAGTCCAAGCTGGAGGACCTCTCCCACGGCAACCAGCAGCGCGTGCAGCTGGCGACAGCGCTCGTCCACGACCCCGTGCTCCTGGTCCTGGACGAACCCTTCTCCGGCCTGGACCCGCTGGGCATCGCCACCATGTCCGAGGTCCTGCGCGAGCGCGCCGCAGCCGGCGTCGGCGTCGTGTTCAGCTCCCACCAGCTGGACCTCGTCGAGGAGGTCTGCGAGGACGTCGTGATCATCAGCCGGGGCCGGGTCGTCGCCGCGGGCGCCATCGACGAGCTCAGGGCGGCGTCGGGGCGGCGCCACCTCGAGGTGGAGGTCGTGGGCTCGGGCGGGGCGTGGCTGGACGGCTGGAACCACCACGAGGTGCTCGCGAGGGACGGCGACCGGGTGAAGCTGCTCGTGGACGAGGATGTGGCCCTGGACGCCCTGCTGGCCGCGGCAACGTCCGCCGGCGAGGTCCGCCGGTTCAGCTTCGAGCCGCCGAGGCTGTCCGAACTGTTCATGGAGGCGGTCACGGAGCCGCAGCCCGCCGCGGCGGGGGGTGCAGGATGAACCGGGTCCGCGCCGTCCGGCTGGTGGCCATGCGCGAGGTCGTCGAGCGGGGCCGCAGCAAGGGCTACATCCTCTCGCTGCTGTTCACCCTGTTCCTGCTCCTTGCCGGGTTCGTCCTGCCGTCCCTGTTCATGGGCAACCCGCAGGCGACGAAGCTCGCGCTCGTCGGACAGCCGCCGGCGGGTCTCGAACCTGCGCTCCAGGCCGCCGCCACCGCGTTCGAGACGGACCTCGAGATCTCGACCCTCCCTGACCGCGCCGCGGCGGAGGCCGCCGTGAGGGACAGGACGATCGACGCCGCACTGGACATCCCCGCCGACCTGTCGAGTCCCGGCGTGCTGATCGTGCTCGAGGCAGCCAGCGCCACCCTCCAGGGCATCGTCGGCCAGACGGTCATCGCCCTGCGAGCCGGGACCAGCGCCCTCCCGCCGGCCATCAGCGCCATCGCGCCCCCGAGCGCGGCGGACGTGACGGCCCTCATCTTCGCCAACGCCGGGATCATCCTGATGTTCATCGGCATCTTCACCTACGGCACCTGGGTCCTGACCGGCGTGGTGGAGGAGAAGCAGAGCCGTGTCGTGGAGGTGGTCCTCGCCACCGTCCAGCCGCGGGACCTGCTGATGGGCAAGGTGCTCGGCATCGGGCTCCTCGCCCTCGCCCAGCTGGTGGTGCTGGTGACCGCCGGGGTCGTCGCGGCCGAGTTCAGCGGCCGGCTCACGCTGCCGCCGACGACGCTCGGAGCGGTGGTCCAGCTCCTGGGCTGGTTCATCCTCGGCTTCGCGTTCTACTCGACGACGATGGGGTTCCTCGGGGCGCTCGCGTCCCGCGTGGAGGAGGCGTCGAACGCCACGCTGCCGGTGACGATGGTGGCCACGCTGGCCTACATCCTCGCGATCCTGTTCGTGACCGAGGATCCCGCCGGTGTCCTGGCACGGGTGATGACGTTCCTGCCGCCGGCGGCGCCGATGGTGGTCCCGCTGCGGGCCGCCCTGGGCGCGATCGAGGCCTGGGAGATCGTGGTCAGCGTCGGGCTCATGCTGGTGGCGATCTGGATCCTGTTCGTGATCGGTGCCCGCGTCTATTCGGGGGCCGTGCTCCAGACCGGGGGACGGATCAGGCTCCGGGACGCCTGGCGCGCATCGCGCTGACCTCCGCGGGCGTCGGCCCGCCGGCCGGACGCCCCGTCACGCTGGCGCCTGGACCTCCGCCCAGCGGAAGCAGGCCGTCTCGTGGTCGTTCACGAGCCCGGCCGACTGCATCAGCGCATAGCAGATGGTGGGGCCCACGAACCGGAAGCCGCGCCGGTGCAGGTCCCGGCTCATCGCCTTCGAGGCGTCCGTCACCGCCGGGATCTCGCCGGGAGACGTGAACCGGTTGACGATCGGCCGTCCGCCCACGAACGACCACAGGTGATCCACGAGCGTGGTCCCGCCGTCGTACAGCACCAGCGTCGCCCTGGCGTTGCCGATGGCCGCCGCCACCTTGGCCCGGTTGCGCACGATCCCGGCATCGGCCAGGAGGCGAGCCGTGTCCTCTGCGCCATAGGCGGCCACGGTGGCGACGTCGAACCCCTCGAACGCCCGCCGGTAGCCCTGGCGCTTGTGCAGGATCGTGGACCAGGAGAGGCCCGCCTGGGCGCCCTCGAGGATCAGCAGCTCGAACAGGTGACGCTCGTCCCGGACGGGGACGCCCCACTCGCGGTCGTGGTAGGCGCGGT
>CAMTVM010000078.1:0-37349 GCA_947085195.1 uncultured Chloroflexota bacterium | reverse complement strand
GGGCGCGGTCGTCGGGCTGCGGATCTCCATCGGCGAGCGGTCGCCGGAGGGCCTCACGGAGGACGAGTCGCTGGCCGCGGTGGAGCTGCTCGACCGGGAGGGGGGACCGGACTACTTCAACGTGGCCGCCGGGACCTCCGCGACGCTGGCCGGCTCCGACCACATCGTGCCGCCGATGGCGATGCCGAACGCGTACACGGCGCCGCTCGCAGCGGCGGCCCGGGCCGTGGTCCGGGTCCCCGTCCTGGTGGCGGGCCGGATCAACCAGCCGCAGGAGGCGGAGCACATCCTGGAGCTCGGGCAGGCCGATGCCGTGGCGATGACCCGGGCCCTGATCTCGGACCCGCTGCTGCCGATGAAGGCGGCGGCGGGACGCCAGGACGAGATCCGCGCCTGCGTCGCCTGCAACCAGGCCTGCATCGGGCACTTCCACGCGGGCTACCCGATCTCGTGCATCCAGTACCCGGAGAGCGGCCGGGAGCTGTGGTACGGACAGCGTGCCCCGGTGGCCCCGCGCGACCGGCGCCGCGTGCTCGTCGTGGGCGGCGGTCCGGCCGGGCTCAAGGCCGCGGCCGTGGCGGCGGAGCGAGGCCACGACGTCACGCTCCACGAGGCGGGGCGCTGGGTGGGCGGCCAGGTGCTGCTCGCCCAGAAGCTGCCCGGTCGGGCGGAGTTCGGCGGCGTGCTGACGAACCTCCAGGGCGAGGCCGAGCGGGCGGGCGTCAGGATCGTGACCGGGTCGCGCGTGGACGCGGCGCTGGTCGAGGGCGAGGCGCCGGACGTCGTGATCGTGGCGACGGGCGGGGTGCCGTACCGGCCGCCGCTGGAGCTGGTCAACGACCCGCCCGTGTTCGACGCCTGGGAGGTGATCCGCGGCGCGGACGTGCCGCGGGGCCGCGTGGTGGTGGTGGACTGGCGATGCGACTGGGTCGGGCCCGGGGTGGCCCTGATGCTGGCGGAAGGCGGACGGCGCGTCACCCTCGCCTCCAACGGCTACACGGCGGGGTTCCGGATCCAGCAGTACCTGCGGGACACGATGATCGCCGCGCTCATCCGGGCGCACGTCGAGCTCCTGCCGCTGACCCGCCCGTTCGGCTACGACGGCCAGGCAGTGTTCCTCCAGCACACGCTGACCCAGGAGGCGGTGATCATCGAGGACGCCGCTGCCCTGGTCCTCGCGGCGGGCCACGTTGCGGACGCCTCCCTCTACGACGAACTGATGGCCCGCACCGACCTGCGCTCCGCGGCCGGCCGCCCGATGGAGATCCATGGCATCGGCGACTGCCTGGCGCCGCGCACCGTGGAGGAGGCGGTGTTCGAGGCGCTGAAGGTGGCCTGGGCGCTCTGAGGCGGACGGGCCCCGTCCGCGGGCCGGTCAATCCCCGGAGAAGGCGACGATCTCCATCGACCAGCCACCGCCCATCGGCTCGTACCAGACCACGGAATCCGAGCCGCCCGGTGGATCCCGCACGAAGGCGTACTGGCCGTCGATCAGGAACGAGACGGTCCCGCCCTCGACGAGCACGTTCCTGACCGGGTAGAGCCCTACCCAGCCTGCCGGGACCTCTCGGCCGGCGAGCGCCGCATCGGCAGCTTCGTCCAGCGCGCCCCGGCTCAGGGCGAAACGGGCGTCCATCGCACCATCACTGAGCACGAGGACACCCGCGAGCACGAACAGCACGGGCGCAAGGATCCAACGCCCAACCGAGCGCACGGTGATCATGCGCGCTCCCGCGCCCGCGACCAACCTGAACAGCCAGGCCAGCAGCACGAAGAACCATGCGGCTGCGATGAGCAGGATCGAGTCCAGGACGCCGGACCGCTCGGATCCGCGCCAGACGGCGGCGACGAACATCGCGAGGGCCGTCACGTTGAAGAGGATCCCGGGTGGCCGCGTGAGCCGATGCGCGCGAGTGGCGTCGACGATTGGCGGCATCCCGGTCATGGTCCGTCGACGATACGCCTTGACCCAGTGTGCCGCTGCGCGCTCGACGCGAGGGCCCGGGCCGATGGACAATCGGGCCATGGACGTGCGCCGGGATGTGATCGATCGGCTCGCTGCTGCTGGGATCGAGTACTTCGTCACGGGGTCGGAGGCGCTGGCCGTGCTTGGCGTCGCGTTTCGGGCGACCAACGACATCGACATCGTCCTCGACCTTGGACCATCGGCCTATGAGTCGCGGCTCCGGCCGTTGTTCGAGCCCGACTACCTCGTCAACGACCTGATCCGCGTCCCCGGCAAGTGGCTCGGCAGCGTCATCCACGTCGAGGCGGTCGGCAAGGCGGACCTGATCCTGCGGGAGCCAGACGACTGGGGGGCGAGCGCCTTCGCCCGGCGGCGCCTGATCGAGGATCCAGCGCTCGGCAGCGTCTGGACCACGACACCCGAGGATCTTCTGCTCGCCAAGCTCGAGTTCGCGAATGGCAACCTCGACGGCCTCCAGGGCCGCGACTGCGTCCGGATCATCCAGGCGCTCCCTGGCTTTGACGCCGCGTACGTGCGGGAGCACGCCGCGTCCCTCGGCCTCGAGTCCCTCCTCAACGAGGTCCTGACCCGTGCCGGCTGAGTCCCCCGGAGAACGGGAGCTGCTGGCGCAGATCGTGCGCGAGGACCCGGAGGCCCGGGCGGCGCGACGGGCCCATGAGCGCTGGGTGACGTCGCAGCGCCTGTGGGCCGCGATCGACCACGCCGGCATCACCGATGACGGCGGGCGGGCCCGGTTCATCGCAGGGCGCCTGTGGCCCGACATGCCGGGTTCTTGGGTGGAGGCGTTCGTGGAGTCTGCGCGGCGGCGCGCGCTGGACGGGCGCCACATCCGACGACCCGAGCGCTGCGAGGATGTCGTCGGATCGCCGCTTGCGGCGCTCATGCGGCGGCACGGATATCGAACCACCACGGACTGAGCGCCATCACGGACTGAGCGAGCACCGTCACGCGGCCCGCGCGGGCCCCAGCCGGTCGAAGCTCACGCCGCGGTCCCGCAGCGAGACCCACGCGTCGTGCCCGATCACCACGTGGTCCAGCACGTCCACGTCCAGCAGGCGCCCCGCGGCGATCGCCTCGGCGGTGAGGTGCAGGTCATCGGGCGATGGCGTCGGGTCACCGGACGGGTGGTTGTGCACCAGCACGACGCCGCTCGCGTCCAGGCGCACCGCGTCCCGGAACAGCTCGCCCACCCGCACCAGCGACGCGGACACGTTCCCCACGTAGACGCTCGACACCCGCTGCACCACGTTCTTCGCGTTGAGGCTCAGCACGCGCAGCTCCTCACGCTCCAGGCGGCCCATCTCCACCATCAGCCGGCCGGCCACGTCCCGGGGCGAGCGGATCGTCCAGCTGCCGGTCGGCCAGTCCGCCACGGAGCGCCGGCCCAGCTCGAACGCCGCGGCCAGCCGGGCCGCCTTCGCCGCCCCGATCCCCGGAATGGCCGCCAGCTCTGCGTCGGTCGCGCGGGCCAGGGCGCCCACGCTTGCGTGACGGGCCAGCGCCTCCTCGGCCAGGTCCATCGCGCTGTGGCCGCCTGCGCCGGTGCCCCAGACGACCGCGATCAGCTCCGCCGCCGAGAGCCCGCCGGGTCCGCGCAGGGCGAGACGTTCGCGAGGGCGCTCGGCGGCGGGGAGGTCTCGCACGGATCGGGTCACGCGCCGGTGCCCGGGTGTCTCCGCGACAGGGATATCGCCGTCGGTCATGTCCCACCTGCTGCTGGCGACGGGCTCGAGTCCGGCTCGGGTCGGGCGGGACGGGTCGCGGGCCGGCGCGCGGTGTGCGAGTGAGGTGTCCCCGGGGCCCGGACGACGGGAGCCCGCCGATTTCCCCCGCCATCCGGACCCGGGAACACGACGGAGACTACGCGGCGGTCCTTATCGGCGGCTCACCTGCGGCTGCATCCCTGCTTTGTGGATGGCCGGTCCCGGCCCCGGTGCGAGACGGGCGACGACAAGACGGGCGGCGCAGGCTAGACTTGGTCAGGCAGGCCGCACACCATAGGCGGCGAACCAGGGCGCCGCCGTTTCCGACAGGCCCCATCCGGACGAGGGGGTCCAACCTTGACCGCACCCGCACCGAAGAACGGGCGCGCCGACCTGGAACAGCTCGTCGAGGGCAGTCCGTTCATCGCGTTCCGCCTGACCCTGCCCGATTCGGTGACCACCTACGTGAGCCCCAACGTCGAACGGATCGTCGGCTTCGCCCCCGACGAGATCATCGGGGTTCCGGGCTGGTGGCGGGAGCACGTGGCACCTGCGGACCGGACGCGCATGGACGAGCAGGCCGCACTGGCGATGGCGGCGCATGCGCGCGAATGGGAGACGGAGGCAGGCTTCCTCCGTCGCGATGGGGAACCGCAGCGGGTGGCCCTGGTCGTCCGGCCCGAGTACGACGCTGCCGGAACACCGGTCGAGGCCGTTGCGTACGCCTGGGACATCACCGACCGCAGGCTCACCGACGACAGGTTTCGTCGCGTCGTGGAGTCGGTCCCCAACGCCATCGTCATCGTGGACCAGCGCGGCGTGATCAACCTCGTCAACACGCAGGCGGAGCGGCTGTTCGGCTATTCCCGGCAGGAGATGGTCGGCAAGCCGGTGGAGATGCTGCTGCCCGCCAGCCTTCGCCAGGGCCATCCTGCCCACCGGGCCGGCTACCTGGACCACCCCACCACCCGAGCCATGGGGGGCAACCGCGATCTCCACGGACTGCACCGCGACGGTCGGGAGATCCCGGTCGAGGTGGGACTCAATCCCATCGAGAGCGAGGACGGGACCCAGGTCCTGGCCAGCGTCATCGACATCAGCGTGCGCAAGGCGGCCGACGCCGCACTCAGGGCGGCCCAGGCCGAGGCGCATCGGGCGAATCTCGCCAAGAGCGAGTTCCTGTCGCGGATGAGCCACGAACTCCGGACGCCCCTGAACGCCGTTCTCGGCTTCGCCCAACTGCTCGAGATGGATGAGCTGACCGCCGAACAACGCGACAGCCTGGACCACATCAGCCAGGGCGGACGGTACCTGCTCGAGCTCGTCAATGAGGTCCTCGACATCAGCCGGATCGAGGCCGGGCAGATGACGCTCTCGCCGGAACCGGTCGCCATGGCCGACCTCCTGCCCGAGGTGATCGGGCTCATCTCCCCGCTCGCCGGCGGCCGCTCGATCACGCTCGATGGGACGGCCGCCGGCTGTGATGCCCACGTCCTGGCCGATCGGCAGCGGCTCACCCAGGTCCTCCTGAACCTCCTCGCCAACGCCGTGAAGTACAACCGGCCAGGTGGTTCGGTCACGGTCGCGTGCGCCCACGTCGGGGGGGGGGTGGGGTGGGTCGGCTGCAGATCCGGGTGATCGACAACGGCTACGGGATCGCGCCCGACCACCTCGACCGGCTCTTCCAGCCGTTCGAGCGCCTGGGCGCGGAGCAGTCGGCCGTGGAGGGGACCGGCCTGGGACTCGCCCTCTCGAAGCGGCTCATCGAGGCGATGGGGGGAGCGATCGGGGTCGAGAGCGAGCTGGATCGGGGAACGACGTTCCGGGTCGAGCTCGACATCGTCGAGGGTTCGCTCGAGGCGTACGAACGCGGGCGACGCGCCGTCGCGCCGGTCGTGGCGCCGAGCGCGGGTCGCATCCGGAAGCTGCTCCTCATCGAGGACAACCTGGCCAACCTCAGGCTCGTGGAGCGGATCCTCGCCCACCGGCCGGACATCGAACTCCTGTCGGCCGTGCGGGGGCGCCTCGGCCTCGAGCTGGCCCGCGAGCACCGGCCGGATCTGGTGCTGCTCGATCTTCACCTGCCCGACATGCCGGGGCTCGAGGCCCTGCGCCGCCTCCGGAGCCAACCCGAGACGCGGCACATCCCGGTCGTGGTCGTCTCGGCGGATGCATCAGAAACCCAGATCGCGCGCCTCACCGGCGCGGGGGCGGCGGGCTACCTCACCAAGCCGCTCGATGTCGCTGCCTTCCTCGATCTCCTGGACGGAGGTCTCCGCGACGTCTCGTCGGGCCCTTCATGACCGACCCGATCCTCGCCGCCCGGATCTTCATCGTCGACGACCAGCCGGCGAATCTCCGACTCCTTGAGCGATACCTCGGCCGGGCGGGCTTCACGGCCATCACGTCGTTCGAGGACCCGCGCGCGGCCCTTGCGGCCATCGAGGCCGACAAGCCCGACCTGCTCCTGCTCGACCTCCACATGCCGGGACTCGACGGGTTCGGCGTCCTCGACGCGCTCCGCGAGCAGCTGGCCCCCGACGACTTCCTCCCGATCCTCGTCCTGACCGGTGATGTCGAGCGCGAGACACGCTCGCGCGCGCTCGCCGGTGGGGCAACCGACTTCCTGGCGAAGCCTCTCGACGCCCAGGAGGTCGTCCTCCGCGTCCGCAGCCTGATCCGGACCCGCCAGCTCCACGAGATCGTCCGGGCGCGGAACGTTGCGCTGGCCGGCGAGGTCACGACCGCGACACAGGACCTCGAGAGAGGCGCTCGCCTGCTCGCCGAGGCCGAGGAGATCGGCGGGATCGGGAGCGGCGAGTGGGACCTCGCGACCGACCGGATGCACTGGTCCGAAGGGGCGCTCCGCCTGTTCGGGGTCGAAGCGGAACGACTCACCCACATCGCCGACTTCCTCGCCCTCGTGGCGCCCGACGACCGCGCGAGCGTGGAGACCGGCCTCCGCGCAGCGGTCGACTCCCACGGTCGTTTCAAGCTCCGCTTCCGGCTTGTCCGCGGGGACGGCGCGGTCCGGGTCCTGTCCTCGAACGCCGACCTCGTGCGTGACGCGAGCGGTACCCCGCTGCGGTTGGTCGGTACCGTCCAGGACATCACCGGTCAGGCAGTCGCCGAGGACGAGCAGGCGAGGCTCAGGGAGGGACTTCGCCAGCGAGAGCGCAGTCTCGCCGAGGCCCAGCGGATCGCCCACCTCGGCAGCTGGGAGCGGGACGTCGTGACGGGTGCCCTCTCCTGGTCGGAGGAGTCGTACCGGATCTTCGGACTTGAACCGGGCACGTTCGCTGGGACCGTGGAGGCGTTCCGCGCTCTCGTCCATCCCGACGACCGATCCAGGGCCGCCCCGACCCAGGAGGATCTCGCGGCGGGCGACCCTGCCCCCGTCGACTACCGGATCATCCGCCCCGATGGCAGCCTGCGCTTCATCCATGAAGTGTCGGAGGTCATCCGCGATGCCGGCGGCACCCCGATCCGCTACGTCGGCACCACCCAGGACATTACCGAGCGCGTCCATCTCGAGGCGCAGCAGACGCGGCTGGCCCGGCTGCTCGATGAGCTGAGCAGTGAGATCTACGTCTTCGACGCCTGGACCCTGCGGTTCACCGAGGCGAATGCCGGCGCCCTGCGGAACGTCGGGTACACCCTGGACGAGCTCAGGGCGCTCACGCCCCTCGATCTCAAGCCCGAACACACGCCGGCCTCGTTCGCCGACCTGACGGCCCCGCTTCGGGCCGGTGAACGCGACCAGGTCGTGTTCGAGACGATCCACCGGCGGAAGGACGGTTCCACGTACCCCGTCGAGGTGCGTGTCCATCTCCTGGCCACTGAGACACCCCCGGTCTTCGTCGCGGTCATCCAGGACGTCACCGAACGGGTCGCGGCGGAACAGGAACGGATCCGCCTGGCCGCCGCCGTGGAGCAGACGGCCGACTCGATCATCATCCATGGCCTCGACGGGACCATCGTCTACGTCAACCCGGCGTTCAGCCGTCTGTACGGCTACCCGCCCGACGAGATCGTCGGGCAAAGCGCGAGGATCCTCGACAGCGGGCACCAGGACCGGTCGTTCTGGTCGACCCTGTGGGCCTCGGTCACGGCCGGCCGGACATGGACCGGCTCCATCGTGAACCGGTGCAAGAATGGGACGCTCATCGAGGTGGAATCGGTCATCTCGCCGGTCCACGATGGCAAGGGGCGGCTCACGAACTACCTGCAGACCGACCGCGACGTGACCCGCGAGCGCGAGCTCGAGATGGCCCTCGCCCGCGATGCCCGCGAGCGCGAGATGATCGAGGCGGCGCTCGAGCGGATCGACCCGGAAGGGACCCCCGAGGCGATCACCGCGTCCGCCTGTGCCGAGATCATCCGGCTGGAGGGGATCGACTCGGCCTGGGCGATCGGCCTGCGGGGCGACCGCGGGTGGATCCTCGCCGAGACGGGTCTCGTCGAGCGGATCGCCAGCGCCGGAGACCCGGTCCCCGATGCCCGGGCGCGCTACCTCCTCGAGCGCGCCGCCACCGGGCCGTGGGCGGAGGCGTGGCTCGCCCGTCCCGAGGACGGTGCCTACGGCGAGGCGATCAGCGCGACCGGCCTCCACACCGCGGTCTACGCCCCGCTCAAGGGCGGCCACGGCGTCGTCGGGGTGCTCGGCTTCGGCACCCACGACCCGGCCAACGCGGACCGGATCATCGAACGCCTGCCGGCCCTTGCGACGTTCGGCGCGATCGTCGGGGCCCTCGTCGGCCCCGGGATCGAGGTTCTCCATCGCGAGGATGAAGCCCGGGCGGGCATCCAGGCGATCATCGACGCCGGGGCCTACACCCCGTTCTTCCAGCCGATCGCCGATCTCCACACCGGTGCCGTCGCCGGCTACGAGGCGCTCAGCCGCTTTGCCGATGGCGCACGGCCCGACCTCGTGTTCGCCTCGGCCGTCCGGGCAGGGCTCGGGATCGAGCTCGAGACGGCCACCCTGGGTGCCGCCCTGGAGGCGGCGGCCGTCCTGCCGCCGGATGCCTACCTCAGCCTGAACGCCTCGCCGGCGCTGATCGGCTCGGGCGCACTCGGGCCGCTCCTTGCCGGGAGCGCCCGGGACATCGTCCTCGAGATCACCGAGCACGTCGTGGTCGAGGATTACGCCGCGCTCGGGGACGCGGTCGCGGCGCTCGGACCGACGGTACGCCTCGCGGTCGACGACGCCGGCGCCGGCTACTCCAGCCTGCGCCACATCCTCGAACTCGCCCCCGCCTTCGTGAAGCTCGACATCGGGCTCATCCGCGGGATCGACACCGATCCTGCCCGCCAGGCCCTGATCGCGGGGATGGGCTACTTCGCCGTCAAGCGCAAGGTCCTTCTCGTCGCCGAGGGGATCGAGACGCCGGCCGAGCTCGCTACCCTGCGCTCGCTCGCGGTCCCGTACGGCCAGGGCTACCTGCTCGGGCGGCCCCGGGACGGCCGCGGCCCCGGGCCGTGGCCCACGAGGGTGAGCGTGGAAGCCGGCGGGAGCGACGAGCGGCCGCTTCCGCTGGGGTGATCGCCTGACCGCGGGCTTCCGCGAAGGGCGATGCGTTCGGAGCCTCCCGTCCCGGCCTCCGGCGTGGTGTCCCCGGGGCCCGGACGACGGAAGCCCGCCGATTTCCCCCGCCATCCGGACCCGGGAACACGACGGAGACTACGCGGCGGTCCATGTCGGAGGCTCACCTGCGACTTCGCCCGGACTTGTTCCTCAGGCCGCCCTCGTGGCCATGAACAGCAGCAGCACCTGCATCGCGTTGTACGCGGCGTGCAGCCCGATCGCCGCGTACAGGGAGCCGCGCCGCAGGAACAGCCAGCCCAGCACGAGACCCACCGGCAGCAGCCCGACGAACGAGAACAATGCCCGCTGGGCCCCCTCCGCGAAGGAGGCGTCGAACAGGGTCAGGACGTGCGCGATCGAGAAGAAGACCGCACCGCGGACGACCGCGGGCCCCACCCCCACCGCCTTCGCCCACGCCGTGGTGGCAAAGCCGCGGAAGAACAACTCCTCCCCGATCGGCGCAAGGACCGCGGCGGAGAGCAGGTTGGCGAGCAGTCCGAATCCGTCGTCGATGGCCGGCAGCGGGCTCGGTGAGGGCGGCAGGAACCGGCTCAGCACTCCGCCCAGCAGCAGGGTCATTGCCAGCACCGGGACGGCGAACGCGGCCCCCAGCAGGAAGTCGCGCACCGCGACGGCGGCCGGCCGCGCAAGACCCATATCCCGCCAGGAGAGCGCCCCGGGCCCCACCACCAGCAGCCGCACGACACCGACGTAGACGAGCGTGGTCAGCAGGAGCGACAGGGTGGTGGCGATGGGCGATCGGGCGTCGAGGCCGAGGGCGGACAGCGGCGCCAGGACGATGAGGACCCCGATCAGCGTCAGCAGGATGACAACGAGGAACACCAGCACGGGCGAGGGACCGCGATACGCGAGGTCCATGCGCCGGCTGCGCTCCACGGCCTGCGACCCGGCCGTGGCGACCACACCGACGGCCAGGACGAGGAGAGCGGCGAGGAACAGCCACGGTGCGGCGGCGGATCCGGCCGAGAGGAAGGAGACGACGAGGACGGCCAGGCCCATGACCGTGGCGATCCAGCCGACGAGGTACAGGCCGGGCGTCGCGCGCCCCTCGAGGCTGAAGACGCCCGGCCGGGGCGGCGCGGCGGATCCTTCTGACGCGCCTGCGGCGTCGTCCGGCGCGACGGCTCCTTCGGACGCGTCGGCGCTGGGAACCGCGGGGCCGGACGAGTCGGTCAACGCTCCGAGAGCGGGCCGGGGGAGCCCTGGCGGCCGGACGCCGACCTCGGCGGCTGCCGCAGCGAGCCGGGACGAGCGGCGGGGCGAGGGGCGAACTGTGACGCCGCCGTCGTGGGGGCGTCCAGCCGGTCCAGGTCGCCAAAGCCGCCGGAGATCGGTTCGAAGGCGGCAAGATCGGTCCGCTCGAAGTCCTTGCCACACCACGCGCAGAGCGACCAGTCGAGGCCAACGAGTCGCCCGCAGTTGCCGCATACGCGGTTCAGGCGGGTGCGGCAGGCGGGGCAGATGATCCACTCGTCGTTGATCCGGCGGTGGCAGGCGGGGCAGGTGTGGATCGCCTCCACCTCCGCAAGGAGCGCCTCCTCGGCCAGGTTGCGCTCGTAGATCTCGCCGATCTTCTCCTGCGGCCGGATGATCCGGTAGACGATGATCCCGAACGGGAACAGGACCGGCGTGAACAGCACGATCAGCGCCGACGCGATGTACGGCAGGATCGGGTTCTCGCTGCGCAGCTGCATGTCGCGGAACGCCCAGTAGGCTGCGGCGAGCCAGAGGATGACGAAGTAGACAGCGATCAACTGGATCGAGAACTGCACGACCGGGTTCTCGAAGAACCCACCGATCGTGTCGCCGATCGTCTTGAGAATCTGGTCCATGCGGTGGCGGAGGCCTCCAGGCGGGCTGGGCGTGCCCGAAGGCGCGCGGTGACCGGCAGTCTAACAGGGACCCCCGGGTGATCCGGGGCGGTGCAGGGACGAGCGAGCGCGACACCGGGTGACGCGGGGGTCGGGAGCCTGGCCCACCGGGCTGGCGGATGGGCTGCAGATCACCCCCGGCGGACCGCCTCCAGGGTCGCGGCGGCCGACCTGAACGCAGCACCGACACCGGTCAGCACGAGCCCGCCCAGCCAGATCGAGACCCACACGAGCACGGCCGCCAGCGCCGGAATGGGCTCCGGCCCGGCCCCGACGAGGTCGCGCACCCGCCCCCAGCCGACGGCCGCGGCCAGCAGCGAGGGCCCGGTGAGGAGCACCAGCGCGCCGATGCCGGCCAGGGCCGTGCCCAGCACGCGGTGCGGCCGGCGGACGAGGGCCGCCCAGCCGAGCGCCCACGCGGCCGGCACGGATCGCCGCTCGAGAACCAGCCGGCGCACGCCCGCCGACGCGGCGGCATCGCTCAACAGCCACGTGGCGGCGACCCCGGCCAGGAGCCACGGCAGCTGGCCGATCACCCGCAGCGGCAGGGGCGTCACCAGCTCCGACGGCAGGACCAGCTCGCGGTAGGTGACGTCGTAGAGCGGCTGCCATGCCAGGGCCGCCGCGATCACCGGCGGCACGAGCGACGCGAGGCGCACGAGCGCCACGCGCCCGGTCCCCGGCGCCCCCTGAAGATCCGGGCGCGTCGCGATCAGCCCCTCGCCCTCGGCCGCGTCGAGGGCCATGTCGATCCCCTCGCGCTCCGCCCAGGCGCCGGCCAGGAGCCCTGCGCAGGCGACCGCCAGGATCCCGACCAGGGCGGCCGCTGCCAGCGCCAGCAGCTCCGGCGTGGGCGTCCCGAGGACCAGCTTGCTCATCGGCGTGCCCAGCGCGTTCTGCAGACCGGTGGGCGTGGGCAGCACGACGATCGCCCACGTGAACAGCACGATCCCGCCGCCGGCGAGGAACCCGGCCAGGCCCACCACCCACGACGCGGGGCGCACGAGCGTCACGACGAACGCAGCGGCCATCGCAGACCGCCAGGGCAGGCCCGTTCGCCCGTCGCGCGCCGCAGCCGAGTCCACGGCCACGGCCGCGGTCACGGTCACGGCTGCTGGCTGGCTCCCGGGGCGGCGATCTCGTCCAGCCGCTGGAGCGCGCGGCCCACCTTTTCCAGCTCGGCCTGGTAGGTTCCCAGGTCGCCGGACCGGAGTGCCGCCTGGGCCAGGTCGTAGTGCTCGATCGCGTAGGAGATCAGCCCCTCGACGTCTGTCGGCAGGTCCCCGTCCGGCGGCAGCGTGGGCCGTGGCGTGGGCGTGGCATCGGGGCCTGGGGTGGCCGTGGGGCCGGGCGTCGGCGTCTGACCCGGCCCGGCGCCGCCCTGGGCCCCGAGGAGGGCTGTCAGCGCTTCGCGCAGGGAATCGCCCCAGGCCACGGTGGTGGGACTGGCCACCACGATCTTCCGGAATTCGGGGAAGGCCGCGGCCGTGGACTGGAGGTAGACCGGCTGCAGGTAGATCAGCGCGTCGCCCACCGGGACCACGATCAGATTGCCCCGGATGACCCGGCTGCCGCTCTGGCTCCAGAGCGTGACCTGGGCGCTGATGATCGGGTCCTGGTCGATCCGCGCCTCGATCTGGGCGGGACCGAAGATCGTCGTGTCGGAGGGGAACTGGTACACCCGGACCTTGCCGAGGTTGGGTGCGTCATTGCGGGCCGCCACCCAGGCGATCATGTTCGGCCGGCTCGCGGCGATCATCGGCTGGAGGAGCAGGAACTCCGCCGCCGCCTCGCCGGGCATGCGCATGACCACGTAGTAGGCCTCGGAGGCCAGGGTCAGCTCGTCGGCCCGGGCGTCCGGGACGGTCCAGCGGTCCGTGTTGTTGAAGAATGTCAGCGGCTGGGTGACGTGGTAGCGCCCGTACATCCGCGTCTGGACGTTGAACAGCTCCTCCGGCACCCGCAGGTGACTGGCGACGCCGTTCGGGATCTCGGCCACCGGCCGGAAGAGCGTCGGGAAGATGCCCTGCCACGCGCGCACGATGGGATCCGACGGATCGGTGACGTAGAACGTGAGCGTGCCGTCGTATGCGTTCATCGTGATCTTGACGCTGTTCCGGATGTAGTTGAAGTTGGCTCCGGCCAGGCCGGAGCCCGCCCCCAGCTCGCCCGTGTTGAAGCCGGACGCGTGCGGGAACTGGTTGCTGAGCGTGTAGGCGTCCTGGACGTAGAGGAGGCCGCCCTCGTCGTCGATCACGAGGTACGGGTCCTTGTCGTAGGCCAGGAACGGCGCGATCCGGCCCAGCCGCTCGCCGAGCGTACGATTGAACAGGAGCTGGCTGTCGGCCCGGATCTGGTCCGAGATCAGGAGGTCCAGGTCCTTGAACCGCAGGGCGAACAGCACCCGGTTGAGGGTGGAGTCGAGCGCCACGCCGGTCTTGCCGGTCCAGCGGTTGGTCTCGTCGGTGGCGCCTTCGCTGGAGGTTCGCGGATAGTCGAACTCGGCCTGGCGGGCCCCGACGATGACATAGTGGGTGTCCGTCTCCCCGAAGTAGATCCGGGGTTCTTTGATCTCCGGCACTCCGCTCGTGGAGATCGGCGGCAGGTCCCGGATCCAGAGCCTGGGCTGGCCCTCACGGGTGACCTCGTTGACGGGAACCATCGCCATGCCGATGCCGTGGGTGTAGATGATCCGCTGGTTCACCCAGCTGGTGGCGGCCGGGTTCCTCTCGATCGCCAGCTCTCGGCCGGACAGCATGACCTGCCGGAGCTTCCCGTTGACCATGTAGCGGTCGGTGTCCACGTCCGCGAAGTTGTAGTACTGGCGCACGGTCTGGAGCTGGGCCAGCGTCGTCTGCAGCGGACGGTAGTCCCACAGCCGGGCATTCGTGAAGGTGTCGGCCTCGCTCTCGATCGCGGCTTCGGTCAGCAGCTTGTCGCCGGTGTAGGCCCTGGTCTCCCATGCGTCCAGGCCGTAGGCAAGGCGGGTCATCGCGATGTTGTTCGCGATGTACTTCTCCTCCTGGGCGTACGTGTTGGGGTCGACCGTGAGCCGCTGGATGGCCTCCGGGTAGAGCGTGCCCAGCACGAGCGACGCGGAGAACCAGACGCCCGCCACGAGCCCGAGCGGCCACAGCCAGCGGGTCATGGCACCGCCGAAGAGCAACGCTCCGGCGACCCCGGACAGGATCGTCAGGACGTCGTAGGCCATGAACCGGGCGTTCGCGTCCGTGAACGAGACGCCGGTCGCGACACCGGCACTGCCGTAGACGAGCTCGAACTTGTCGAGCTGGTAGCCGAAGGCCACGGAGAGCAGATACAGCCCGGCGATCAGCGCCAGGTGGACGCGGACGCGGGTGATGAACACCTCGCCGCCGCGGGTCGCCGCGACCAGGTACCACGCGCCGGCCACGGCCAGCGACGCCAGGAGGATCCCGTTGAGCATGGTCTGGACGAGCCGGAAGAACGGCAGCTCGAACAGGAAGAAGCTGATGTCCCTGCCGAACACCGGATCCGTCACCGTGCCGGACGCGGAGAACGGGACGCGATTCACCCACAGCAGGAGGGTGTCCCAGGCGGCCGAGACCGCGCCGCCGATGCCGAGGGCGAGCAGGAGGGCGAAGCCGCCGATGGCCCATCCGGCGAGCGGCGCGAGGTCCGGGATGTCGCCCGGTTCGAAACTGAAGGTGGCCTCATCGCCGCGTCCGCTCCGGACGCCGGCACCGAACAGACCGCCAGGCCCGCCCTGCCCCGCCGGGCCGCCCTGGCCGCCGTCCATGCGGGCGGTGCGCTGGGCGTCCACGAGCCGCTCCGTGATCGCCCGCAGGCGGCCGGGGCGGTCGGGATGCGCCGGAGGCGTGAGCCGCCGGGCAAGCCAGAAGTTGAGGAACAGGATCAGCAGGGCCGCGACGAGGCCCGCGACGAACAGGCCGGCCTGCGAGGTGAGACGCGTCCAGAAGACGTCGTCGAACCCGACGCTCGAGTACCAGATGACGTCGGTCCAGAGGTCCACCCCGAACCCGGCGATGAGGACGACCCCGGCCGCGACGACGATGAACAGCGTGAGGCCCATCCGGCGCAGGATCCCGCCGAGCGAGATCGCGCCGGCGCCATCGTCCGGGCCACCGGCGGGTCGGGGGGGCCTGGGTCCGCGCGGCGGACCGCCGGCACCCTGGCGGACCCTGCCCTGGCGGCCGGCGCCTGAGGGACGGGCTTCGCCCGGTCGGCCACTGCGCCGCAGCGGAACCGGCTCGTCGCGGGGGTGGCCCGCGTCATCGGCGTCGGCCGGCGCGTTGTCGGTGGTGGCATCTGCGTCGTCGGGCGCGCCCGCGTCATTGGACATGTCGGCGTCCTGATCCTCGTTGGTGGCGTGGTCAGCGTCGTCAGGGCGGGCGGAGGAGTCGCCCCCGGCTTCGGAGCGGCGGCGCTCCAACTGTCGCAGGAAGTCGTCAAACAGGTCGCTCATCACGGACAAGTCTAGCCGCAATCGGGGTTGTGGGCCTGCGATTGCCGGCGGCATGTCGTCCGCCGCTCGTCCGAGCCCCGGTCCGAGCCCGGTCACTACACATGCGCCGGCCGCGGTCGGCGCCCGGAACCCCTCCTTCAGGGCCGGTGCAGCGACTCCACCGCGCGCCGGAACCCGGCCAGCACCTGGTCGGCGATCTGGTTGGGCCGCATCGTCACGGCCAGGGCCGGCTCCCAGCGGAACGCGGTGCGGATCGCCAGCGGGCAGCGCCAGGGGCGGGTGTCGTCCTCGGGCGGGACCAGCGGCGTGAGCCGGATCGCAAGGCGCCCGTCCTCCTCGCGGATCATCCCGGAGAGAGAGCCGGCCAGCGTGGGACCCAGCCGGTGGAGCGGCGGTTCGGGCGGAGGACCCGACGCCGGGGCGACCTCGCGGAAACTGACGATTCCATCGGCGTCGGTCACCCACATCACGGCCAGCCACCAGTCGTCGGGACCGTCCACGGGCTTCGCCATGCCCGCCGACAGACGACGATCGCCGATGCGGACCTCCTGCTCGCGCAGGAACGAGGGGCCGGGATGTTGCAGGCGTTCGGGCACGGCGCGAGGATACCGGGCCCGGACCGGATCAGGCCCCGGGCGCTTCCTTGCCGGTCGTGGGCTCGGGCGCTTCCAGCTCACCGGCCGTGGGCTCGGTCGCCGCGTCCGTGCCGGTCGTGGGCTCGGCCGCTTCCCTGTCGCCGCCCAGCTGCGACAGGTGGATCCCCTCGCGGGCGATCACCTCGGACTTGAGCGCCACCGTCTCGGCCACCAGGTCTGCGCGCTCCGCCTCCAGCCGCAGGCGAAGCATCTCGCGTCGCACCTCGGCCGGCGGCCGGGCCAGCGACTCGGGGCTGGGCGGACCACCGGTCTCCGGGGGCGCCTCCCCCGTGATGAACGAGAAGATCTGGCTGCGCGGCCGCGCGACCTCGGACCTGGCCCGCAGGATCGCCTCCGTATCCAGCGTGGTCACGCCCTTGATCTCGGGATCCGGACCACCGGCCTGGCTGACGAGGACGGCGCCACAGACAAGGCAGCGTTCGGCGCCCGGGATGGACAGCTCGGCCGAGCACCACGGGCAGCGGGTGATCGGACCGGTCATCGGATCGGCCATGTGCGCATTCTGGGCCTTCCGTGTCGCATGCCAATCACCCGAAATGCCTACGCGCTACTCCCACTCGATGGTTGCGGGCGGCTTGCTGCTGATGTCGTACACGACCCGGTTGACGCCGGGGACCTCGTTCACGATCCGGGACGAGATCCTGCCCAGGACGTCGTAGGGCAGCTTCGCCCAGTCGGCCGTCATGCCGTCCTCGGACGTCACGGCGCGGATCGCCACGACGTTCGCGTAGGTCCGATTGTCGCCCATGACACCCACCGATCGGACCGGCGTCAGGATGGCGAACGACTGCCACACGCTGCGATACAGGCCCGCCGCCTTGATCTCGTCGATCACGATCCAGTCCGCGTCGCGGAGCGTGTTCAGGCGCTCCGCGGTGACCTCGCCGATGATCCGGATCGCGAGACCCGGGCCGGGGAACGGCTGGCGCTGGACCATCGCCTCCGGCAGGCCCATCTCCTTGCCCACCACGCGGACCTCGTCCTTGAACAGGTAGCGCAGCGGCTCGATCAGCTTGAACCGCAGGTCCGCCGGCAGCCCGCCCACGTTGTGATGGGTCTTGATCTTCTGCGCCGTCTTCGTCTCGGGCGTCGTGCTCTCGATGACGTCCGGGTAGAGCGTCCCCTGGGTGAGGAAGTCGATCCGACCGAGCCTCGTCGCCTCTTCCTCGAACACGCGGATGAACTCGTCGCCGATGATCCGCCGCTTCTGCTCGGGGTCCGTGACGCCGGCAAGACGGGCGAGGAAACGCTCGCGCGCGTCGACCATGATCAGCCGCATCCCGAGGTTGGCCTCGAACGTGACGCGCAGGAGATCCGACTCCTTCTTGCGCATCAGCCCGTGGTCCACGTAGATGCAGGTCAGGCGGTCGCCCACGGCGCGATGGACGAGCGCCGCCGCCACCGCGGAGTCCACCCCACCCGAGAGGGCGCAGATGACCTGGCCGGCGGATCCAGTCTCGGCCGCGTGCCTGTCCACGCGCTCGCGGATCTCGTTGACGGTGGTCTCGATGAAGTTCGATGGCGTCCAGGCAGGCGCGATCCCCGCGATCTCGGTCACGAAGTTGCGGAGCACGTCCCTGCCTCGCGGCGTGTGGACGACCTCGGGGTGGAACTGGATGCCGTACAGGTTCCGGTCAGGCGCGGCCAGGCCCGCGTACGGCGTGGAGTCCGTTTGCGCCGTGGCCTGGAACCCCTCGGGGAGGCGGGTGATCGAGTCCCCGTGACTCATCCACACCGGCTGCTCGCGGTCGATCCCGGAGAACAGGCCGTCGTCCCTGGTGATCTGGACGGTGGCCGGCCCGTACTCGCGCCTGGCGGCGGGAAGGACGTCGCCGCCGAGCTCCAGCGCCATGAGCTGGGCGCCGTAGCAGATGCCCAGCACGGGCAGGCGGCCGCTCCAGATCGAGGCATCGGCCCTGGGGGCGGCCTTGTCGTAGACGGAGTTGGGGCCACCCGAGAGGATCACGGCCCGCACGCCGCGGGCCTCGAGCTCCGCCAGGGGCGTGTCGTGGGGCAGCAGCTCCGAGTAGACGTGCAGCTCGCGCACGCGGCGGGCGATCAACTGGGCGAACTGGCTGCCGAAGTCGAGGACCGCGACGATCCCGGGCTCCGGGATGACGGCCGCCGTGGGCGGGCGGTCGCGCGGCGTGCGCTCCGGGGCGGGCGCGTCCAGCGCCACCTCCAGGTAGGCCTCCACCTCCGCGTCGTCGGGCGCGAGCACGCGGTGGCCCGCGTTGGCGGCCGCCCCGTGGACGGTCTTGCCGCGGTCCTGCGCGGGCCTGCTCGTGGGCTGCTGATCCTCGTCCGACTCGGCCAATGGCCCCTCCCGTGGTGTGCTGCGACGGTGTGCCCGGAGTCTACCGGCCGGGCGCGCCCGCTGGCCGGGCGCGGGCCTTGCGCGCTACGTCCCGCGCAGCTGCCAGGACTTCCCTTCGGTCACCACCGACGGCGCGTACACGATCTCGACGTCGTGCATGTCCGCGATCGTCCGGGCGCCAAGCGCCGCCATCGACTGCCGGAGCGCGCCCACCAGGTTCTGCGTCCCGTCGGCGACGTGCGAGGGCCCGTTGAGGATCTGCTCCAGCGGGCCGGAGGTCCCCACCCTGATCCGCGTGCCGCGCGGCAGGACCGGCGACGGCGCCGCCATGCCCCAGTTCGTGCCGCGGCCGGGTGCCTCGGCGGCACGCGCCAGCGGGGAGCCGAGCATCACGAGGTCAGCACCCGACGCGATCGCCTTGGCAAGGTCGCCGCCCTTCTTCATGCCCCCGTCCGCGACGACGGGCACATAGCGCCCGGTCTCCGCGTGGTACGCGTCCCGCGCCGCCGCGACGTCCGCAATGGCGGTCACCTGCGGGATACCGATGCCCAGGACCTCGCGGGTGGTGCACGCGGCGCCCGGGCCGACCCCGACAAAGACCGCCGACGCGCCCTGCTCCATGAGCAGGAATGCCGCCTCCGCGTTGGTCGTGTTGCCGACCGCGACCGGGATGGGCATGGACCGCACGAAGTCCGCGAGGGCGAGGGGCTCATAGCCGGTGGCGAGGTGCCGGGCGGAGGAGACCTGCGACTGGAGGAGGAACAGGTCCGCGCCGTGCTCCGCGCACAAGGGGCCGAACCGCCGGGCGATGCCGGGTGTCGCGGAGACGGCGGCCCTCGAGCCGGCAGCGTGCAGCTCCTCGATCCGGCGGGCGATCAGCTCCTCCCGGATCGGGGCGGCGTACGCCTCGGCCAGGATGTCCTGCACGCGATCATCGGGCGCGTTGATGATCCGGTCCAGGACCTCGGCCGGGTCCTCGTAGCGGAACCCGACGCCCTCGAGGTTGAGGATCGACAGGCCGCCCAGGCGCGCCAGCTCACCCGACAGGCGCACGTCGGCGACGGCGTCCATGGCCGCGGCGAGGACCGGGATCTCGAGACGGATGCCGCAGAAGTCCTGCGCGAGGACGACGTCCGCGGGGTCCACCGTGTCGGTGCCGGGGGCCAGCGACACGTCCTCGAACCCGTAGGTCGGGCGGATCGCGTCCACCTTCGAGCGGAAGACGCGCCGGTTCGCCAGCGTCTCGGTCATCGCCTCGTCCTCTCGCGCAATCGGTGGGCCTCCGCCGGATTTCGCGACAGTCTACCCGCCGCACGGCCGACGCCATACTGGGCATACCAAGACGTCCCGCCAAGCCAGCCGATCAGCGAGGGGTCCGCGATGGCCAAGGGCAGGACCAGGAGCACGCGTTCCGATGGCGATACCGGCGATGCGCCTCCGTTGCGCGAGCCCGTCGCGGGAGAGCGCATGTCCTCGAAGCGCTACCTCGAGGAGCTCGCCCGTCTGCAACTGGAGCTCGCCAAGCTGCAGGAGTGGGTCCGGGCGCGGAGCCTCAAGGTGGTCGTGATCTTCGAGGGCCGGGATGCGGCCGGCAAGGGCGGGGCGATCAAGACGATCACCCTCGGGCTCAACCCCCGCGTGGCCCGGATCGTCGCCCTGCCCGCGCCCACCGAACGCGAGCGCACCCAGTGGTACTTCCAGCGCTACGCGGCCCAGCTGCCCGCAGCGGGCGAGATCGTCCTGCTGGACCGCAGCTGGTACAACCGCGCCGGCGTGGAGCGGGTGATGGGCTTCGCCACGGCCGAGGAGGTGGAGGAGTTCTACCGTTCCTGCCCGGAGTTCGAGCGGATGCTCGTGCGCTCCGGGATCAGCCTGGTCAAGTACTGGTTCTCCGTCAGCGACGCGGAACAGGAGCGCCGGTTCCAGGCCCGGATCTCCGACCCGACCAGGCGCTGGAAGCTCTCGCCGATGGACCTCCAGTCCCGGACCCGCTGGGTGGAGTACTCGATCGCGAAGGACGAGATGTTCCGGCATACCGACATCAAGCAGGCGCCCTGGTTCGTGGTGGCCGGGGACGACAAGAGGCGCGCGCGGCTCAACGTGATCCACCACCTGCTCTCGTTGATCCCGTACGAGGACCTCACGCCGGAACCCATGGTGCTGCCACCGAGGGAGCCGGACCGCGGCTACGTCCGCCCGCCGATGGACGAGCAGACGTTCATCCCGCAGGTGTACTGAACCGCTCGGACACGTCCGCGGCCGGGCCAGGCGTTCTTGGGCACCCGCGGTGCTCCGAGGACGGTATCCGCGCCCCGACACGACGCATGACGGCGGCCAGGGTTCTCTTCAGCACCCCGGATGCTGCGGGACCGCGTAAAGGCCTCCCAACCGCCGGGGTCGGCCCGTTGGATCGGTGGATCGCGGCGTTCGAGCACCGGGGGTGCTGCGAGCGGGCCAGGGCGGGCCCGGCACCTCCCAGTTCGCCTCCGCTCAGGCCGTCGGGCGCCTCGCCACGCGGCGCCCGTCCAGGTCCAGCTCGAACCAGCGTGAAAGCCCGGGGTCCAGGAGCAGCTCCCGCACGCGGCGCACGGATTCCGCGTAGGACGGCCAGATCGCCAGCGTGGGCGCCTCGGCGGCCGACACCCAGCGCACGGCGTCGTGCTCCCGGGATGGGCGAGGCGTCGCGTCAGGACGCACCCGCACGGCGAAGATCGCGCTCACGACGACGGTGTCGGAACCCTCGTCATAGAAGGGCGCGGCCTGGTCGAGGTCGAAGAAGGCCTCGACATCGTCGGCCCCCAGCCCCGTCTCCTCCTCAAGCTCGCGCAGCGCGGCCGTCGGCACCCGTTCGCCCGGCTCCACGCCGCCAGTCACGCACTGCCAGAGTCCGGGAAAGATCCGGTGCGGGGCGCGGCGGATGAGCAGGATCTCGAGGCGGTCGGCTTCGGGGCGCGCGTCGGAGGGACCAGGATGGGGCACCACGCGGAAGACCCAGCACTCCACGAGATCGGGGCGGACGCTCATCGGACGTTCATGCCAGCGCGGATTCCAGCGACTCCAGTTGCTCCAGGTGCATCAGGTCGTGCACGCCCGAGAACAGCAGCCACTCCCCGCACCGGAGACGGCCCACCAGGGGGTGCTCCAGGGGGCACGGGATGGTCTCGTGGCCGGCGATGGTCCGGGCGCCGCGCTCGATGATCCGCTGGCTCGCGACGAGGCGGCGAACCAGGTCCTCCCGTGTCGCGCCGACGACCCCCGGCACCCCGGGGACCACGACCGGCGCGTCCGCGGGCCAACGACCCGAGGCCGCCAGCGACGCCGCCGTCACCAGCCCGGCCCGGGCGCCCGCGGTGTGCCCTATGGCCTGCGCCACGTTCCAGTCCCCCTCGCCGCCTGGCATGGCGAACGCCCGATCCGGCAGACCCGCCACAACATTTGCCAGCGCAGCGGCCACGGCCGCCAGCTGCGGGACGATCCGCTCCGTCGAACCCTCCCCCGACCGCCGCCGCACCTCGCGGCGCACGCTGATCAGGGCGCCCTCGGCGATGCCGCGCCAGGCCGCGACCACGTCGGGCGCGTCAGAGACCAGAGCCTCGAACCGGGAGTTCATCGCGGCGGAGCGTACCGCGTCGCGCCCCCGAAGGGGTTCCCGGGACCGGGCCTCAAGGAACCGTCTCGCAGCCGCTCATGACGCCCGCCGCGTTCGGCGTCGCCAGCCAGGCGGTGCGGCCCTCGGGCGTCTCGAGGATCCGGAACTGCACCGCGATCTCCCGGCCGCCCAGCTCTACGCGCAGCCAGGCGGTGCGGGTGTCCCCGTCCTCCACGACCGTCAGCGACGAGCCGTGCGCCCGGGCGGCCTCCTCATCGTCGGCGCCCAGCCACGTTCTGACGGCCGGGGTGCCGTACCCGTCGTCGGCGGACACGAACGCCCAGCCGGAGCCCGAGGCGCCGAGGCCGAGGAGAGCCGCCGCGCGATCGATCCGCTCCAGCGGCGGCGGCTTCATCGCCCCCGTTCGCTGCCACGCCTTGCAGGACGCCCAGCCGGCTTCCTCGAACAGACGGACCCGTGCGCGTTCAGTCACGTGCACCACGGTCACGGGACCGTCCACCAGCACGGGTCCCACGCAATAGGGGGCGGGCTCGGCCCGACCACGGATCTGCCAGAACGTGCCGCCGTCCCGCCGGACACCGGCCTGGAGCCGGACCGCGACCTCCCGCTCGGCCTCCATGATGACGGTCCACACAGTGTCGGCGTCGCGCACGATGACCGTGCCACCCAGCCCGCGGACGGCGGCCGCGGCGTCGCCGCCCAGCCAGACGCGCTGGATGTGCCCGTCGGCATCCGTGACATCCACCAGGCCCGCCTCGATGCCCGTCGCCCCCACCGCCGCCTCCACATCCCGCCTGGTCACCGGGGCATCGGTCCCGAACTCCCGCCAGATGGGGCACGCCGTCCAGCCGGCCAGGCGCGCCAGCTCTGCGACGGCCTCGTCGCCGGACCGGACCTCGGTGACCGGGAGGGTCGCCGACGCCGCGGCGGCCGATCCGTCCGGAAACGCGGAACCCGGCGCCGCGGGCGGCGACGACGGGACCGGGGGCGGCGAGAGGACCCCGGCCACCGCGAGTGCCAGGACGGCTGCGGCGAGCGCCACGCCGGCGAGGAGGGCGAACGACACGCGCGGCGACCCAGGCCGGGCCGGCTCGACCACGAAGCGGTCCAGCGTCCGGGGCGGTTGGCCGGTGCTCCCTGGCGTCACGCCGCGGCGCCTGCCATCACGGGTCATGCGGCGCCTCGTCGAACCGGAGCGCAACGCACCCCCTTCGCAATCCGGGCTTGTCCGCGTACCCTTGCGCCTCCATGCAGGTGAGGCAGGGCCGGGATCGCCGGCATCGGACATTCGCGGTGCTGGTCGCCACCGTGGTCGCCGCGACGGTGGTGGTGGCCGGTCCGGTCGCGCGCATCACAGGGAGCGACGCAGCCGCGGCCGCCGGAACGTTCACGGACCGGTACTTCCGCGAGGTCACCGTGTTCACCGGGCTGAGCATGCCGACGACCATCCGGTTCGCCGCCGACGGCCGCGCGTTCGTGGCGGAGAAGGCTGGACGCGTCCGGGTCTTCGACTCCATCACCGACACCACGCCTACCACGGTCCTCGACATCCGCTCCGACGTCAACAGCTACTGGGACCGGGGCCTGCTGGGGCTCGCGATCGACCCCGCATTCCTGACCGGCAGGCCGTACCTCTATCTGTTCTACGTCTACGACGCCCCGCCGGGTCAGGTTGCACCGGTCTGGAACGACGTCTGCCCCAATCCACCCGGTGGCACAGCCGACGGCTGTCCGGTCACCTCGCGCCTGGAACGCGTCCAGCTCGACCCCGGCACCAACGTCGCCGTGCCCGGTCGACGAACCACGCTGCTCGAGGACTGGTGCCAGCAGTTCCCCAGTCACTCCGGCGGCGGCCTCGCCTTCGGGTCGGACGGTCAGCTCTACCTGGCGGCGGGCGAGGGTGCCAGCTTCAATCTCTCTGACTACGGGCAGAAGGGCGGCACGCTGCCCACGCCGGCGAGCCCGATCACCCCGGTGAACCCGTGCAACGACCCCGTGACGGTGACCTCTGCCCCGGGAACAACCCCCGTGGTCGACGTGCCCTCGGCCGAGGGTGGCGCGCTGCGGTCGCAGGACGTGCGCACGACGGCGGATCCGGTCGGGCTGGGCGGAAGCATCATCCGCATCGACCCGGATACCGGAGTGGCCTCGGTCGGAAACCCGCTCGCCGGGAGTGCGGATGCGAACGCGCGGCGGATCGTCGGCCACGGTCTGCGCAACCCGTTCCGGATGACGTTCCGGCCGGGGACGTCGGAGCTGTTCGTCGGCGACGTCGGGAACCAGACGTGGGAGGAGATCGTGCGCCTCTCCGTGCCCACCGGTCCTCGGACCCCGACCACGCTGCCGAACTTCGGATGGCCCTGCTACGAGGGCGCCGGGCGAACCACCTGGCAGTCCCTGGGGACCAACCTGTGCGCCAACCTGTATGCGGCGGGCAGCGGGGCAGTGACCGCCCCGGTCTACGCATGGAGTCACACCCAGGCCCTGACGCCGACCGGCCCGTGCTGGGCTCCCGACGTGAACGGCCGCCAGAACGCGAGCACCACGGGCCTCGCCTTCTACAAGGGCGCCACGGCGGGCACCGCTGCGTATCCGGCCGCATACAACGATGCGCTGTTCTTCGTGGACTACTCACGCAAGTGCCTGGCCGTGCTTCGGGCGGGACCGGGCGGACAGCCCGATGCCGGCACGATGGCGACCATCGCGACCGGGATCGGGGGTCCCGTGGACCTGCTGACGGGGCCGGGCGGCGACCTGTACTACGTCGACCTGGACGGCGGGCGTGTCGTGCGCATCCGCTACGCGCTCGAGCCGGTCGCGCGGGCCGAGGTCACCCCGCAGGAGGCTCTTGCGCCGGCCACGTTCACGCTCGACGCCTCGTCGTCCACGGACCCCGACCCGGACCCCGCCTCCCGCCTGGTGGCATGGAGGTGGGACCTCGACCACGACGGCAGCTTCACCGGCCCGAACGACCTCCAGGGAGCGAGCGTCGACTGGCCGATCCAGACGCCGGGCGTCTATCCGATCACCCTCCAGGTGGAGAGCTCCAATGGATTCACCGACACCCTGGAGCTGGTCGTGGACGCCTCCAATGACCCGCCCGTGCCCAGGATCGACACGCCGTCCGCGCCCCTGGCCTGGTCCGTCGGTGACGAGATCTCGTTCAGCGGCTCCGCGACGGACACCACGGACGGCGTCCTGGCCCCGTCGCAGCTCAACTGGGAGGTGGTGATGTTCCACTGCCCTGCGGGCTGCCACGAGCACGTGGTCCAGTCGTTCGCTGGCGCTGCCGCGGGGAGCTTCCCCGCCCCCGATCATGAATACCCGTCCCACCTGGTGCTCAGGCTGACCGCAACGGACAGCAACGGCACCCAGCGGCGGACGAGTATCGAGCTGCACCCGGCCACGAGCACGATCTCGGTCTCCTCCATCCCGGACGCGGTCGTGATCGATGTCGGTGGCGCGTCGAGAACCAGCCCCAGCGTCACGACCGTCATCCGCGGTGGCGGAGCGACGGTGTCCGCCCCGGCGGTCGTCTCCGTCGCGGGCAAGCGGTACCGCTTCAGCGCGTGGGACGGGAACCCGGTCCGCGTTCGTGAGGTCGTTGCCACCGAACCCGTGTCGCTCACCGCCACATTCGTCCCGGATGCGCCGGACACCTGCGCGTCGGCCACCGCGGCTTCGCGCGTGGGCTCCTGGATCCCCGATCGGATCAGTGGTGCCGGCGACGTGGACTGGTTCCGGTTCACGCTGACCTCGACCCGACGGGTCATGGTGACCCTGGGCGATCTTCCCGTGAACGGGCGACTCGATCTGTACGGGTCCTGCTCGACGCTGCTGGCGACGGCCGACCGCTCGGGAGCCCGGTTCGAGGAGCTCACGAGGGTGCTGGCGGCCGGCACCTACCGGGTGCGCATCACGGCGCGGGAAGCGTGGAGCCCCAGTCCCTACGTGGTCCGCTTCCGCGCGCTGGCGGCCGGGCTCCCGATCAGAAGCACGAGGGTCAGCTTGGCCGGCTCGAGCCTGAGGATCGTGGGAGATGTCGTGAACAACACGGGCTTGACGCGAGGACCGGTCACGGTGACCGCCACCCTGCGGAGCAGTTCGGGGAAGGTCGTCGCCACGCTCCGTGGCGTCGCGTTCGCGCGGTGGCTGGGCAACGGCAGGGTCACGTCCTTCGTCATCGCCGGCGTCGTGCCCTCGTACGCATCGATCTCCTACGCGGTCACTTCGGCGGCGCCGGGTCGGTCGTACGGACTTGCGGCGGGCTCGGTCACCACGACCACGGAACCCGACGGGACGACCCGTGAGACCGGCTCGATCCGTAACACCGGGTCCACGACGGCGACCGGCATCACCGTGGTCCGGACGTGGTACGGGCGTCGCGGCGAGATCATCGAACGCCGCGGGGCAACGCTCTCGCCGTCGCAGCTGGCGCCCGGCGCGACCGGCTCGTTCACGCTCATCCGCCCGGTCCTGCCGACGTTGCAGGCCTCGCGCACCGAGGCCCGGGCGAACTGAGGGGTCAGCCCGGGAGCAGCTGCCGCAGGGCGAACAGCACGTTGGCGGGCCGCTCCGCCAGGCGGCGCATGTACCAGCGGTACCACGCGGCGCCGTACGCGATCAGCGTCTCCACCCTGTACCCGGAGCGGGCCAGACGGCGCTGCTCCTTCGCCCGGATCCCGTACAGCATCTGGACCTCGAAGCCGTCCTTCGGGACCCCGGCCGCAGCGGCGTGCGTGGCGATCTGCTCGATCAGCTCCACGTCGTGCGTCCCGAGGCCCACGCGCATCGACCGCGTCCGGCTCTCACGGAGCATCGTCACCGCGATGCCGAGGAAGTTGGCGTCGACCTCCTTCTTCGTCCTGAAGGCGACGCTCTTCGGCTCGTCGTAGGCACCCTTGACCAGGCGGATGTCGGGGCCCAGGGGCAGCAGCCGCTCCACGTCCCTGGCCGTGCGGCGGAGATACGCCTGGAGACAGATACCGGTGTTCGCATGTGAGGCCCGGAGGCGCTGGTAGAGGTCCAGGGTCCGGTCCACGTAGGTGCTGTCCTCCATGTCGATCCACAGGTACGACCCCTGGGCCTCGGCCGCGGCCGCCAGCTCGCGCAGGTGCCCGAAGCAGATGTCCTCGTCGATGTCGAGACCCAGCTGCGTGGGCTTGACGCTGATCTCGCCGTCGATCTCGGCGACCCGCATCTTCCGCAGCAGCTCCAGGTAGTGGTCGGTCACCGCCCGGGCTCCTGCCGCCTCCGTGATCGCCTCGCCCAGCTTCGTGTACAGCGTGCCGATCCCGAGCACCTGGAGGTCAACCGCCGCGCCCAGCGCGTCCTCGATCTCCTCGCCCGGCATGAAGCGGTGGACGGCCTTCCGCATGAACGGGAGGTTGGGCAGGCGCTCGCCCAACCAGGGATTCCGGGCACACCACAGCAGGACCTTGCGCAACAGGCGGTTCACTCAGGGCCTCACAGGCGGTTCAGGGCCTCACAGGCGCTCGAAGCGCTCCACGGGAAGGACGAACGCGGTGGCGCCGCCCACTTCGACCTCGAGCGGGTAGGGCATGAAGAACTCGCCCGGTTCCATGATCGGCGGCATCGGGTTCACGATCTGGGTTCGCGCATGGCACATCTCGCGCACGATCCCCAGCACCTCGTCCACCTCGTCGTCCTCGACGCCCAGGATGACGGTGGCGTTGGACTGCTTGAGGAACCCGCCCGAGCTGTTGAGCCGGGTCGCCCGGAACTCGCGCCCGAGCAGGGCGTCGACGAGAGCGCCGGCGTCTTCGTTGTGCACGATGGCCACGACGAGCTTCACGTGGCGGAGAATAGCCCACCGCCGCGTGTCCGATGCACCGGTTTGCCCGAACCATCCGGGATGGCCGGTGTACGATCCTGATCGCCCCGCTCGGGTGCGATGGACGCCCGGGGTCGATCTCGCGACCGGGCTCGAGCGGGCAGCACCCGGAGGCACACGTGTCCGATTCCACCGGTCCTGCCAGCGGACCCCTCGCCGTCCTCTCGGCGGGCGCAGCGGCGCTCGCGCGGGCCGCCGACCTGGACACGGCCCTGGCGGTCATCGTCGAGGCCGGGGCCGCCGCCGCCGGGGCTCCCTTCGCCGCGGTCTTCAGCAAGGACCCCGATCGTGACGGGCTTGAGCTGCTGCTCACGCTGGGGATGGACGAGGCGGCGGTCGCGGCCTTCGAGGCGAGCGTCACCGGGGACCCCGCGCACCCGATCCGGCACGCCGCGCTGGACCGCACCGGCTCCCTGGGCCGGGACGGCACGACACCCGACGGGCAGCCGATGACGGTGGCGGACCTGCCGCTCGTCGTCGCGAGCGGCGCCGGCGCCGAGCACTGTGTGGGCGTCCTGTCCTTCGGCTGGCCGGGATCCCATCACGTGGACACGGACGAGGAGACGCTGCTGGTCGGGACCGCGGACCTGGCGGCCGCGGCAATTTCGGCGTTCCGCGTCGCCGCGATGGTCTCGGAGCGCGCGGAGTGGTTCGAGCGGATCACCCACACCGATACGCTGACGGGGCTCGCGAACGCGCGCACCCTCGCGCGGGTCCTGGAGCTCGAGGTGGCCCGGGCCCAGCGGCAGGGCAGCGAGGTCTCCGTCGCGGTCTTCGACATCGACGCCTTCACTGCCCTGAACGATGCGGCGGGTGCCCGCGCCGGCGACACCGCGCTGCGCCAGGTCGCGGCCATTCTCGCGGAGAGCGTGCGGCTCGTGGACACGATCGCCCGGACCGGCGCCGACGAATTCGTGCTCGTCGCGCCCGGGTCGGCCGGCGTCACGGTCGCGCGGCGCGTGCTGGACGGGATCGCCCGACTGGAGGCCGTGGAGGGCCACACGGTGACGATCAGCGCGGGCGTCGCCCGGTTCCCGCAGGACGGCGACGACGCCGATGCGCTGCTGGCCGCGGCACGGGCCGCCCTGGGGGGAGCCGGCGAGCGGGCCACGATCGTCGAGGCCGCCAGGTAGCTACGGCTCCCGGCCGCTCGTCCCGCTCGTCCCGCCTGGACCCGGACACCGCAGCCGGTTCGCGAGCCGATCGAGGGCCGCGACCGCGCCTGCCAGCACGGACGCCTCACCGCCGGTCGCATCGACGATCGCGTAGCGGTCCGGCTCGTCCGCCGCGAAGCCCAGGTAGGCTGCCCGGACGCGCTCGTGGTAGGCCAGGTCCTGGTAGGCCTCGAAGCGGGTGACCTCGTCGGCCTTGCGGCCCAGGCCCGCCTCAACCGGCAGGTCCAGGAGGATCGTCAGGTCCGGGACCAGGCCGCCGGTCGCGAAGTGCTGGACCGCGCGGAGCGCGTCCAGCGGCACCCCGGAGCCCGAGCCCTGGTAGGCCAGCGAGGAGTCCGCGTACCGGTCGCAGAGGACCACGGCGCCGCGCTCCAGGGCGGGCTCGATGACCTCCGCCACGTGCTGGGCCCGGGAGGCGGCGAACAGCAGGGCATCCGCGCGGCCGGTGCGGTCGATCCGGGGCTCCGTGTCCAGCACCAGGCGGCGGATCTGCTCGCCCAGGGGCGTGGAGCCCGGTTCCCGGGTGGTCACGACGTCGCAGCCACGGGCCCGCAGGACCGCGGCCAGACGCGGGAGGAGGCTGGACTTGCCGGAGCCGTCGGGGCCCTCGAGGGTGATGAATACGCCTCGCTGGGCGTGGGTCGTGGACACAGCCCGAGTGTAGGCGATGGGCGCGGGGCGGCTCGGTGGCGCGGGGCGCCGCCTGCACGTCACCCGCCGCCCGTTGCCTGCGGCGCCACACCGCCCGCGCGACCGAGCTGACGCGCGCTACCCGCAGGCCGGCACAGCGCCGCACGACTGGACCACGAACGTGAACGAGAACCAGATCAACAGCCCGATGACCAGGACGGCCGTGCCGGTCACGAAGATCAGCGCCTTGATCCACTCTCGCGACGGGATCGGCGCGTTCCCTCCGTCGGGATCCTGCCCGACGGGATCACTCACGCTGCTACCCCCTTTGTCGAAAGCCGTCTGCGAGTCAGCGCACTGGGTCTGTCGCACCGCCACCTGTCGAGGTCCGATGCGGCCTGCATCTGGCTCCGTCAGGTCCGGATGCGCGCCCCGGTGGGGTCGTACGGCGGCCTGAGCGTCGGAGTGGCGGCGAACCGCTCCGTGGCGATCTCGAGCTCGTAGGTGCCCGCCATGAGCCACTCCGGGGTGCACTTGCCCGGCTCGCCCGTCTCCACGTAGCCCAGGCCGACCGCGCGGCCCAGCGTGTGCCCGTACCAGCCGGAGCTGATCCGGCCCACCAGGACGCCGTCGCGCCAGATGAGCTCGTTGTGGTAGAGGAGAGGCTCGGGATCGTCCAGGGTGAACGTCACCAGGCGGCGGGACGGCCCGGCGTCGCGACGGCGCAGCAGCGCGTCGCGCCCGATGAACCCGCCCGGCTTGTCCCAGGCCACCGCGAAGCCCAGGCCCGCCTCGACCGGGCTGTCCTCCTCGGTGATGTCGTGGCCCATGTGGCGATACGCCTTCTCGATCCGCAGCGAGTTGAGGGCGTGGTACCCGGCGTGGCGGAGGCCAAGCCCGTCGCCGGCCGCCATCAGCTCGTCGTAGACGTGCAGCGCCTGGTCGGCCGGGATGGTCAGCTCCCAGCCCAGCTCTCCGACGTAGGTCACCCGCGATGCACGCACGATCCCGTAGCCCAACTCGATCTCCCGCGAGGTCCCGAACGGGAAGCCCTCGTTGGTGAAGTCGTCCGGTGAGACGCGGGAGAGGATGGCCCGGGAGTTGGGGCCCTGGACGTTGAGGACCGCGTACCCGGCGGTCACATCCGTGAGGAAGCACCGGGCGCCGGCCGGCACGTGCGCCTGCAGCCATGACCGGTCCCGGACCTGGTCGGCGGCCGCGCTCAGCACCATGAACACGTCGTTCGCCAGGCGCGTCACGGTCACGTCCGCCTCGATGCCGCCGCGCTCGTTGAGCCACTGCGTGTACACCAGCCTGCCGACGGGCACGGCGACATTGTTCGCGCAGACCTGCCCCAGGACCGCCTCCGCGTCGGGACCCTGGACCAGCAGCTTGGCGAACGAGCTCTGGTCGAAGACCCCGACGGCCTCGCGGACCGCGCGGTGCTCCCCGGCGGACCATTCGAACCAGTTCTGGCGTTGGTACGAGTACTCGTAGCGCGGCTCCACGCCCGGCGGCGCATACCAGTTCGCGCGCTCCCAGCCGTTGACCTCCCCGAAGCAGGCACCGGCCGCGGCCACGCGGTCGTGGAGCGGGGACCTGCGGACGCCGCGCGCCGTCTCCACCTGCCGGAACGGCCAGTGCATGTCATAGAGCAGCCCGAGGACCTCGGTGGTGCGGTCCCGCAGGTAGCGGCGGTTCACCTGGAACCGCGCGAACCGCCGGATGTCCACCTCGGAGAGGTCCATCGGCGCGTGGCCGTCAACCATCCAGTCGGCCATCGCGCGGCCGACGCCCGGCCCGGACTGGAAGCCGACCGAGTTGAAGCCGGCCGCCACCCAGTAGCCCTCCAGCTCGGGCGCCGGGCCCAGGATGTAGCGGTCGTCCGGGGTGAAGCTCTCCGGGCCGTTGAAGAACAGCTGGATGCCGATCTCGTTGAGCAGCGGCAGCCGGCGGGTGGCCAGCTCGATGAACGGCCCCAGGTGGTCCCAGTCCTTGGGCAGGGTCCCGAAGGTGAAGTCCTCGGGGATGCCGTCCATGCCCCACGGCTTGGCGCCGGGCTCGAAGAACCCGACCATGATCTTGCCGGCGTCCTCGCGGATGTAGGCGGTGTCGTCCGGGCAGCGCAGGGTCGGCAGGTCCGGCTTGAGCCCTTCGACCGGCTCGGTGACCAGGTAGAAATGCTCTGCGGCGTGGAGCGGGATGTGGACGCCGTTGCGGGCGCCCAGCTCGCGCGCCCACATGCCGGCGCAGTTGACGACGGCCTCGCAGGCGATGTCACCCTGCGGCGTCCGGACGCCGGTCACGCGCCCGTCCTTGGTGAGCACCTCGGTCACGGCGGTGTGCTCGAGGATCCGGCCGCCGCGGTCGCGAAAGGCCTGCGCGACCGCCAGGGTGGCGTCGCTTGGGCTGGCCACGCCGTCGGCGGGCAGGTAGGCCGCGCCCACGATGCCGGATTCGTCGATGTGCGGCCACCGGTCCTTGACCTCGGCCGGGGTGATCCGGTGGACCTCGAAGCCGCAGGCTTTGGCCATGGACATCCCGCGCTTGACCTCGGTCCAGCGCTCCTCGGTCCGGGCCAGCAGGATCGAGCCGTTGGTCCGGATGCCGGTGCCCATGCCGGTCTCGGCCTCGACGGCCCGGAACAGCTCCTCGGCGTAGGAGGCGATGACCGTCATGTTGTAGGTGGCCCGGAGCTTGGTGAGCAGTCCGGCGGCATGCCAGGTCGTGCCGCTCGTCAGCGTCTTGCGTTCCAGCAGGACGGTGTCCGTCCAGCCCCGGCGGGCAAGGTGGTAGGCGATGCTCACGCCGACGATCCCGCCACCGATGACGACGACGCGGGCCTGGGTCGGGAGGGTGCTGCTCATCGGGCTCCTCGTTCTGGACGCTCGCATGCGGCCGCGACGGCGCGCTCGGATGCCGCGGCCGGGGCGGCAAGGGCAACAGGGGTGGGACGGCGGGCCCCGCTCCAGCGCCTGCTCCTTGACTTTGGTATCTACCCCTTGACCTTGGTGATGTCGATGCTGATCTGCTTGATCTCCGTGAGCTCGGCCAGGATCCAGTCCGACAGCTCGCGGCCGAGGCCGCTCTTCTTCATGCCGCCGAACGGCGCCAGCTGGTCCCAGTAGTTGTTGGTCTCGTTGATGAGGACGGTGCCGCAGCGGATGCCCTCGCCCAGGAGGAACGCTGTCCGGAGGCTGCTGGTGAAGGCCGCGCCCTGGAGCCCGTACGGGGTCTCGTTGGCGATCTCGATCGCCTCCTCGACGGACCCGAACGTCATGATCGGGGCGACCGGTCCGAAGGTCTCCTCGCGGGCCATCAGGAAGTCCGAGGTCACGCCGTCAACGATGGTCGGCTCGAAGTAGAGGCCGTTGCTGCCGCCCCCGAGCAGGAACCTGCCACCGCGCGCCCGGGCGTCGTCGAGGTGAGCCTGGACCTTGCGGGCGTTGTTCCAGTTGTTGAGCGGACCCATGTCGGTGGACTCGTCGAGCGGGTTGCCGACCTTGACCTGCCTGGATCGGGCGACCAGCTTCTCCACGAACAGGTCGTGGACCTTCTCGTGGACGAGGATCCGCTCGGACGCGGTGCAGACCTGGCCCGCCAGGTAGAAGCAGCCGGTGATCGCGGCCTCCACGGCGGCGTTCAGGTTGGCGGCGTCGATGATCACCAGCGGGCCGTTGCCGCCCAGCTCCCGCCTGCCTCCCCGGGATCAAGGCCGATTGTCCTGGCGTTACACCTCCTTTGGTCTCATATACCGGACAGGTCTGCACGGTATCCGATGCCATTCGGCGGGTCAATGTGCGAATCTCGTGCTGGGGACGTCACTGCACGATGGGCCGCAAGCCGGTCCTGGCGCGCCGGGACATGGGGTCGCGTCCCGGCGCCGCCGGCCCGCAGGACCCGCGGTCAGTACCTGGGCGGCGTGATGACCCACAGCGCAACCACCACGTCGTCCCCGGCGTTTCGCCAGGCGTGAGGCCGGAGGCTCTTGAACGTGAGCGCGTCACCCGGTGCCAGCAGGTGGACCTGCTCCTGGACCGTCACCTCGAGCTGCCCCTCCAGGACCACCACGCACTCCTCGTCCGCATCGTGGTGGTAGGCGGGCCCGCTGTCCGAGCCGGGCAGGATCGTGCTGCGGAGCACCAGCAGTCGGCCCTGGAGCGACGGCGTGAGGATCTCGTCGAGATACCCGCCCTCGGGGAGCATCATCCGCACCCGCTCGCTCGCCCGGACGACGCCCTCGGTGCGACTGGTCGGCGGCTGGAAGAGCTCCACCAGGCTCTCGCCGAGCGCGTCCGCAATCTTCGACAGCGACGCGAAGGACGGGCTCACCTGGCCCAGCTCCACCTGGCTGATGAACCCGCGCGACAGGCCGGACCGCTCCGCCACCGTCCGCAGCGTCAGGCGGTGCCGCGCGCGGGCGGCCCGCAGCCGGGCGCCGAGGGTCATCCCGTCGACGTTGCCCGTCCCGTCCGCCCGTCGGCCGTCCGTGCCGACGACCGCGGTGGCGTGGGGACGCATCGTGACCTTGCGGGGACTCATGGCCCCATGCTACGGCGCGTGGAGGTCCGGAGCCGGCCCATCGCTCGATCGTCCCCGTCTACGCCCGGCTGGAGTGGCAGGCTGGCCGTGAGCCCTGCCGCTTCGTGGGCACGCGCCCGGGTGGTGACCACGCTCCCTGGTGGTGACCAATACACGCGGACCCTCGACGGCGTCACGATCGAACTGACGTCACGCGTACGCGGCCCCGGATCGCGGGCAGGCGCCGAGCCGCCGCCGTCGAGAAGACGAGGCCCGCAAGATCCCCGACCGGGGCGCGGAGCCATGCACGGACGTCCCCGCCCCGCACCGGGTACACCGTCCCCAGCAATGCATCAAGGCGGTCCACCCGACGGCGGTTCGCGCTGGATTCCTCGACAACCAGGAGGCGGGCGACCCTCGCCGGGGCGGCCCCGAATCGGTCCTTGCCGACTTTCGGCGCGAGGCGCATCTTCACGTCGTGGCGGCGCAGCATCTCCTCGGCCGACATGATCTCAGTCTTGACCTCGACCACGAGCAGCGTCCGGGTCGCGGCGTGCCAGGCCAGGATGTCGATCGACCCGCGTTCTCCGTACTCGGAGAAGGTCGCCTCAGGGATCACCTCCCACCCGTGCCGGCGCAGCAGGGCGGCGATCGCCGAGGCGACCGCGGCATGACCTTCGTCGAGCAGGCGGTCAAGTTCGCCGCCGCGCCAGCGAACGATCGTCACGACGTCGGCCTCCACGGCAGCGAAGATCCGGCGCAGCGTCCCGACGCTCACGCACGAGAGGCGACCACGCTCGACCTTCGAGACCAACTGCTGGCTCAGGTGGGCGCGGCTCGCGACATCGACCTGGCGAAGGTGAAGGCGGCGGAGGAGGGCCCGGAGCGCGCGCCCGGTCGCGACATCGTTCATGCGCGCAGCGTGACACCGCCCCCTCACCCGGCGCTGATCTTGGATCCACCGCGCACGTCTTCCGCCATCCAAACCTCGTCTTCCGCCGTCTAGGCAGCGCCCCGTCTGCTCCATTTACGCCCCCAGGTGGTGTTCAGGACTGGATCGTCAACGATTCCCCCCTGCCACGCCTCGGGGTGGTGCCCGACAACGAAACCCGCCCAAGCGGACGCCCGCAACCCTGTTCACCAGGTCCATGCGTGAATGGAGAGGGAGCGGCGCGGGGCGGAGCGGCGAGCGGCGCGGGGCGGCGCGGCGGAGCGGCGCGTGGGCGGGGCGGCGCGTGAATGACGGGATGATGGGGATCCCCGATTACGCAGTTCGCCCTAGAGCCAACCGCGACGTGGGCGCGTTACCCTCGGTCGCAATGCGCGATCTGACGAGCCGTGCCCTCGACACGGCCACTGCCCTGGGTGCCACGTACGCCGACGTGCGCGTGGTCCGGCGGCTCGAGGAATCGATCAACATCAAGTCCACCCGCGTGGAGGGCGTCCAGTCAGGGGAGAGCGAAGGCTTCGGCGTCCGGGTCCTCGTGAACGGGGCCTGGGGGTTCGCGGCCAGCCACGACCTGACCACCGCGGAGGCCGACCGGGTCGCGGCCAAGGCCGTGAGGATCGCGAAGGCGAGCGCGACCGCCCTGCGCAACCCCGTCCTGCTCGACGATCGCCCGCCCGCCATCGGCCGCTTCGAGACCCAGGTCGCCGAGGACCCGTTCGAGGTCCCCCTCGAGCGCAAGATCGCGGACCTGCTCGCCGCGGACCGCGCGATGAAGGCCGTCAAGGGTGTCGCCTGGACGGAATCGCTGTACTCGGCCCAGCGCGAGTGGAAGACCTTCGCCTCGAGCGACGGTAGCTACACCGAGCAGGTCATCACCCACGTCGGGAGCGGCCTGGAAGCCAACGCCATCAACGGCGACGAACACCAGCGCAGGAGCTACCCGGACAACGGCGGCGCCTGGGCCTCGGCCGGCTACGAGTGGATCCGCGGCATGGACCTGGCGGGCAGCGCGGAGCGCGTCGCGTCGGAGGCCGTGGAGCTCCTGACAGCCCCGCCCCTCCCCGCCGGGACTCGGACCATCCTCCTGCACCCCAGCCAGCTCTACATGCAGGTGCACGAGAGCTGCGGTCACCCCACCGAGCTCGATCGCGCCTTGGGCAGCGAGGCCAGCTATGCGGGGACCAGCTTCCTGACACCGGACATGCTGGGCGACTTCCGCTACGGCTCCGACCTTTGCGACATCGTCGCCGACGCCACGGTCCCGGGCGGCCTGGGCTCCTTCGGCTGGGACGACGAGGGGGTCGCCGCGCAACAGGTCCAACTCGTCAAGGAAGGCATGTTCGTCGGCTACCTCAGCTCTCGCGAGACGGCGCCGCGCATCGGGCGCCGGAGCGGCGGGGCGATGCGCGCGGACGGCTGGAACCGGATCCCGCTGATCCGGATGACGAACGTGAACCTGCTGCCGAAGCCGGGCATGAGCTTCGAGGACATCATCGCCGACACGGACGACGGACTCCTGTTCGAGACGAACCGCTCGTGGTCCATCGACGATCGCCGCCTCAACTTCCAGTTCGGCACGGAGATCTGCCACGAGGTCAAGGGGGGCAAGGTGGGACGGCTGTTCCGCAACGGGACCTACACCGGGATCACCTACGAGCTGTGGCGTTCGATGGACGCCGTGGGCGACGCCTCGTCATGGCGGATGTGGGGAACACCGAACTGCGGCAAGGGCGAGCCCGGCCAGTCCGGCCACGTGGGCCACGGCGTCTCGGGCGCCCGGTTCCGCAACGTGCGGGTCGGGGTGGTGGCATGACCGGACGAGACGGCGTCGGAGCGGACCCGGAGGCGGCGCTGCGCCTGGCGGAAGAGGCCGTCCGCCTGGCACAGGCTGCGGGTGCCACGGAGGCCGAAGCGCTGGTGGTGTCCGGCGAGTCGTCCCTGACCCGCTTTGCGAACAGCGAGATCCACCAGAACGTGGCGAGCGCAGAGCTCAGCGTCAACCT
>CAMTVM010000077.1:0-13952 GCA_947085195.1 uncultured Chloroflexota bacterium | reverse complement strand
GGTCGGGCAGATGGTGCTCCAGGCGCCGCCGCTCACGGTGGCGACCACGGTCACCGTCGCGCCCGTGTTGAGCCGGGTCTTGATCGTCGCGCTGGTCGAGGTGCTCGAGCGCACGTTGATCCCGTCACAGGCGGGCGTCATCGTCTGGGTGGCGGCGAGCGTCGCCGCGGGGGCGACGACGGCGAGGGCGGCGATCAGGGCGACGAGCCACAGGGCGAGCCCGATCCGGCTTCGCGGATGGAGCGGGGCCGGACGGGGCGGCAAGGGGCGGAGTCGCATGACCCGGACAGTGTCACCCGTCCAGCGCACTCGCGCCAGTGGTCGATGGAACCAGCACCAGGAGGCTACGCATGGGACCATCGGCCCACGGCCGCCCGGTCGGCGTACCGCCCCGACCCGCGGGCGCGGTACGCTGGGCGCCATGTGTCGCAGCATTCGTCAGCTCCGCCGGGCCGAGGACGCCGGCACCGCCACCACCGGCGAGGCCCGGGCCGCCGCGCTCCAGTATGTGCGCAAGGTCAGTGGATACCGGGCACCCGCGGTGCGGAACGAGGACGCGTTTCGCGCGGCCGTGGACGAGATCGCGGCCGCCACGGAACGGCTCCTCGAGGCGGTCGGGACATCGGTGGCCGAGGGCCCCGACCCGTTCGGCGAACCGGTCGCCCGGCGCGCGATCCTGGACGCGCGGCCCCCGGCCCGGCCGCGAGACGCCCGGCCGCCGCGCGCGACGGGCTCGTGACGATCTCGTCTACGCCGGTGACCGTCGCCGCACCCACCTGGTGGCGCCGTCCCGGCCTCGACGTCGGCGACGGTCGACTCTCGCTCAACGGCGCGGACCTCGAGGCCCTCGCCCGCGACCACGGCACCCCGCTGTTCGTCTACGACCTGCGCCGCCCGGTCGAGAACGTGCGCGCGCTGCAGGCGTCACTTTCACGCGCCGACATGCCCCACGTGGTCCGGTTTGCGCTCAAGGCGAATCCGGACCCGAGAATCCTCGCCGTGCTGCGCGGGCTGGGTCAGCCCGGGTCCCCGGACGGCGTGGGCATCGACGCCTGCTCGCCCGGGGAGGTGCTCCACGCCCTCGCGAACGGCTGGGAGCCGCACGAGATCAGTCACACGGGCACCAACGTCTCGGAGCGGGACCTGGACGTCCTGCTCGCCCACCCGATCCGGCTGAACCTGGACGGGGTGAGCCAGCTCGAGCGAGTGGGCCGCCGGGCGCCCGGCCGGGCGGTGGGGATACGGATCAACCCGGGCACCGGCGCCGGGTATACCGAGCACCTCTCCTATGCCGGGGAGCGCCCGACCAAGTTCGGCGTCAGCTTCGACCGCCTGGAGGACGCGATCGCCACCGCTCGCCGCCACGGCCTGGTCGTGGACACGCTGCACTTCCACGCCGGGTCCGGCTGGCTGGGAGACCAGCTGAGCGGCTTCGAGGCGGCGCTCACCCGCGCGACCTGGTTCCTGGACCGGCTCCTCGAGGCCGGCTTCCCGATCTGCGAGGTGAACGTGGGCGGCGGCCTGGGAACGGTCGCCCGTGACGACGAGATGCCGGTGGATCTCGACGCGTACGCGCAGACCGTCCGCCGCCACCTGTCGCCGTACGGGGTGACGGCCGCCTTCGAGCCGGGCGACCTCGTCATGAAGGATGCGGGCGTGTTGCTGGGCGAGGTCGTGACGGTGGAGCGGCGCGGCGACACGACGTTCGTCGGGCTGGACATCGGGTGGAACGTCAACTGCGCGTACTTCATCTACCGCTACGCCCAGGAGATCCTCCCCGTGCGCGACCCGCTCCGCGAGCGAACCCAGGCGGTCACGGTCGCCGGGCACATCAACGAGGCGGGCGACGTGTTCGCGGAGGACTACCCCTTCCCGGACGTGGCCGAGGGCGAGGTTGTCGCGATCCTCAACGCGGGTGGCTACCTCCAGGCGATGTCGTCCACGCACTGCCTGCGGCCGACGGGCACGGCCGTCTACCTTGACCGGGAGGCGGACCTGTAACCGGTTTCGAGGGCCTCGTCACGGTGCGTCCCGGTGCGTTCCCCCGACGTGCTCATCTACTCATGGCGTGGGCACTACGTAGCCCGGGCGCCGGTCTGCAGGCCCCGGGCGCCGGTCGCGGGTCCTAGCCGAGCACGAGCCACCTTCGCCTTCCGATCATCCACCCGCCGAGCGGGCACAAGAGGAGATCGGGCGCGCCAGACTTGCGCGAGTGCCCGCCGGGTGGGCAGTTGCGCAGATCGAGCGCCCTGCGCTGACACGCGTACTCATCGAGCGCATGGATGCGCAGGTCCAGCGTGCCGGGCCACGATAGCGCCCGCACCACGGGTATCTGAGCAGGTGCGCGCCGGCGCGGGTGTTCGCCCGCACCACGGCCACAGGTCAACCAGGCACTCGCCCGCCTGTCGCGGCCCGAGCGGGTAGCATCCAGAACGCAATGACCCACCCCACGGACCCGTCCCTCGACCGGCGCGCCACCCGCGCCCGCATCACGGCCTACCGGGCCGGTCACGTGGAACAGCGGGAGGACCGCCTCGCGAGCGAGGAGCCGATGGCGATCCGCGCCGCAGGGCCGGGCCAGGCCCCCGTGGATGTCGCGGTCACCATGCGCACGCCCGGCCACGAGGCGGAGCTGGCGGCGGGCTTCCTCCGTACGGAGGGCCTGCTTGACGACCCCGCGGACGTCGTGGCGATCGAGGTCGCGGACCCGGCCACCCACGCGCACCCGGACGACGAGGTCGTCGTCCACCTGGCCCGCCCGTTCGACGCGTCCCGGGTCGCCGCCCGCAACTTCGTGGCCACGGCATCGTGCGGGATCTGCGGCAAGGCCTCGCTGGACGACATCGAGGTCCGGTGCCTGCCCATCCCGGACGGTCCCATGGTCACCCCGGAGACGCTGCTCTCGCTCCCCGGCCGCCTCCGCGCCTCCCAGGAGGTCTTCACCCTGACGGGCGGCCTCCACGCCGCGGGCCTGTTCACCACCACGGGCGACCTGATTGCCATCCGCGAGGACATCGGTCGCCACAACGCGCTGGACAAGCTGATCGGCGGCCGCTTCCTTGCCGGGGAGCTGCCGCTCCACGACAGGATCGTCCTCGTCTCCGGGCGCGCCAGCTTCGAACTCGTCCAGAAGGCCGCGGTTGCGGGCATTCCTGTCGTGGCCGCCGTGTCCGCCCCGAGCGACCTCGCGGTCGAGGCGGCGGAGCGGCTGGGCGTGACGCTGGTCGGGCTGCTGCGCGGGGACGGGTTCAACGTGTACACGCGCCTCGACCGGGTCGCGCCCGGCCGAACAGGCGCGCCCGTCCCGACAGGCGCGCCCGACCCGACAGGCGCGCCAGCGCGGCCGCCCGCGGAGGACCGCTAGCCTTCCTCCAGCTCCCGGTCGAGCCGGCGCTTGGTGATCACCAGGAACGCCACGCTGAGCAGGATGAAGGCCAGCACGATGATCATCGCCTGGCGCCGGAAGACGTTCTCGTCCACCTTCGCCGTCGCCAGCGCCATCGCGGCCTCTGACTTGGTCTTCGCGTCGGTCGACAGTGCGGCGATCTTCGTGAGTGACGTCGTGTGAACCGCCGCCTGCGCCTGGATCAGGCTGGTCTTCGCCCCCATCAGCGCGACCTCGGCGTCCGCGGTGATCATGCCCAGGCGGGCGGCCTCCTGGATCGTCTGGTCAGCCTCCTCGTAGGCGGCCTCGGCCGACACCACGGCGTCCGAGATGCCCTCGATCTGGGCATAGATCTGCGAGTCCGGGTGGTGGCACGAATCGCAGCGCCGGTCGGCCTCGTTCTCGAACCGGCTGAGCTCCAGGCGCAGCGTGTGCGTCGTGAGGTCGTGGCACGTGGTGCAGGTGTAGTCCGGCGTCTCCGGGTGGAAGAACAGCGCAGAGCTCGCCTTCGACACGTCGTGGGTGCCGTGACACGTCCAGCACTTTGGCGCAGCCGCCTTCAGCTCCGAGTGGCGGCTCTGCTCATACAGCTCCTGGGTGGCGGTGTGGCACTGCCCGCACACCTCTACGACGTTCGTGGAGGTGGGCGGTTGGGCGTCATGCGACCCATGGCAGGAGGTGCACGACGGCGCCCGGGTGTCGTTGTTCTCCAGCAGCGCGACGCCGTGGACGCTGGCCGAGTAGACATCGAGCTGGTCGGTGGGGATCCCGTAGGGCTCCATGCGCCTGGCGTCGCTGTGGCAGCTGGCACACAGGGCGGGGACGTTCGTCGCGAACACCTTGCTCTTCGGGTCCGACACCTTCCTGACGTCGTGGGCGCCGTGGCAGTCGGTGCAGACCGCGACCCGCGTGTCGTTCTCGGTCACCAGGAGCTGGCCGTGCACGCTGGACCAGTACTGGGCGTACTGGTCCGTCGGAAGTCCGGAGGTCCGCATCCTCGCCACGTTCGCGTGGCAGCTGCCGCACAGCCCGACGGTCTCCATGCGTCCGGGAGCCCCGATGTAGCCGATGGCTCGGTCCATGGCCTTGCCGATCTGGTCCGTTCCCGGGTCGCCGCCGTGGCAGGCGGCGCAGGTGACCGCGGCCTGACCGTGAGCGCTGCTCTCCCACTCGGCGGTGATCGCCGCCTGCTTGTTGTTCACGGCGCTGTGGCAGTCGTAGCAGCCGTTGACGCCGGCCCCGTCCGGGTGGACGACCAGCGGGGGCAGCGGCGGAGCGGTGGCCAGCGGTACCTGGTCAATGGGAGCCGGGGTCTCGAACATCCATCCCGTGTCGGACGGGCCGGGTGTTGGGACGGTGGGTGCCGAGGCCGACGGCGACGGAGACCCCGCTGCATCGGCCGACGGGCTCGGGCTCTCCGCAGAGGCCGAGAACGCGAGCGCGAACCAGGCGCCACCCGCGAGCGCAAGGATGGCGCCCAGACGGAGAGCGCGGCGACGCGCCGTGACGTGCTGGTGCATCCGGTCCTCGGTCATCTCAGCTGACGAAGCCCAGGACGGTGAGCGCGAGCAGGGCGATGATGACCAGCGTTGCGCCGCCCACGACGACCTTGCGCCGGCGGATGAGCACCTCCGGGCTTCGGTCCAGGAACGGCCAGACGACGAGAAGCCCGATCCCGACAACCGGGATCATGATGCCCACGACCTTGATGGGCACCAGCTTGAGGAGCTCGAACACGCCGAGGTAGTACCACTCCGGCTTGGTGTGGGCCGGCGTCTCGAGCGGGTTCGCCGGACCTTCGAGGCCGACCGGGAAGAGCGAGGCCAGCACGACCAGGATCGCCAGGATGACGTACCAGGCCACGAGCTCGTCGATGAGGTAGTGCGGGAAGAACGGCCGGAGGCGCTCCTGCCGGCTTTCGGGGGTGGCGACGCGCGGCTCGGGTCGCCTGGGGTTGGCGAGGCCGAGCTGGTGCACGAGCAGGAGGTGAGCGGCCAGGAGGCCCGCGAGCATCAACGGGAGCACCAGGACGTGGATGCCGAAGAACCGGCTCATCGTGTCGCCCGTGACGTCCGGGCCGCCGCGCAGCAGCAGCAGGAGCGTCTCGCCGACGATGGGGACCCCGCCGGCGATCTCCGTGCCCACCACCGTCGCCCAGTAGGCGCGCTGGTCCCAGGGCAGGAGATACCCGGTGAAGCCGAACCCGAGCGTCACCAGCAGTAGGAGGCAGCCCAGGACCCAGGTGAGCTCGCGCGGGTACTTGTAGGCCGCCTGCATGAACACGCGCACCAGGTGCAGCCCCACGAACAGGACCATCAGGTTGGCGGCCCAGTGGTGCATCGACCGGATCAGCCAGCCGAAGCTCACGTCGCTGGTGATGAACTGGACGCTCTCGTACGCGGCTTCGGGCGTCGGCTTGTAGTACAGCGCCAGCAGGGTGCCGGTGACCACCTGGATGCCGAACAGGAACAGGGCGATGCCGCCGAAGTAGTAGGTCCGTGCCGACATCGGGATGCGGACGTGCAGGCTTGCGCGGATGACCGGGCCGAGCCTCGTCCGCTGGTCGAGCCAGCCCGACGGTCGCTCGCCCGTCTCCACAGGCGGGTTGGCGGCCATCCTCACGCCTCCGTGAGGAAGATCTGGTCGCCCTCGACCGAGACGGTGATCGGGGCAAGCGGAGCCGGCGGGGGTCCGGACATGACCGCGCCGGTCGTCGGGTTGAACCGGCCGTCGTGGCAGGGGCAGTGGATCGCGCCGATCATGTCGTTCCAGTTGACGACGCAGCCGAGGTGGGTGCAGATCGCGGAGAAGGCATTCACGCCCTGGTCGGTGCTGACCACGATCGCGGGCTTGCTGCCCATCGCGACCACCTTGCCGGCCCCGGCCGGGATCTCCGCCGTGGTGCCGACCAGGATCTTGCCGCCGCCCGCCGCCCGGCTGCCGCTGGTCGGGATCAGGAACCCGACGATGGGCGTCAGGATCATGGCCGCGGTGGACACGATGGTCAGCCCGCCCAGCCAGCGCAGGAAGCTCCGCCGCGTCCTCGCGCCACCGCCCTCGGCGATGGGACCGCCACCCTCGGTGAGCGGACCGGTCCCGACCTCAGAATCCACCGCGCCCTCCGGGCGATCAGGGCCTCACGACGAACCGCTGCCCTTGGGTGGATTGTGACGGCCGGCGATGGGACCGCAACCTATGGGTCGATACAGAAAGGGCATATGTCCAGGTGCCAGATGGCCCGCGACGGATGGACGAACGGCCCGTGCCGGGAGGACTGACGGCCCCCGGCCCCGGCGTGGAGCCGCTGGTCAGGTCCTTGGCGTCAAAGGCCAGGAGAGGCCCTCCGGGAGATCGGGCAGGGTCTCGCCGGTGGTGCCCTGGGACGAGGGCGACGTGATCGGCAGGACGGGCTCCGCGTGGCAGCGGGCGCAGTACACGGGCTGGTGGCAGTAGGCACACGCCGTGTTGCCCTGGCTCCGGATCACCCTGGCGTGATTGGTGGCCATGATGTCGTGATCGACGGTGACGGCGCCCGTGGAGTGGCAGTTCACGCAGTAGTCACGAGCGTGGCACTCGCCACAGGAGGTGCCCCCCGGGTCGAGATCGGTGGTCACGTCCTTGTGGGTGAACACGAAGAGCGCATCGTCATGCGTGGTGGGGGGCTCGCCCAGCGGCAGGCTCGCGACGGCCGGCCCGAGCTGCGGGAACGTGTGGCAGGCGTCGCAGGTGGACGGGATGGTCCGGTTGGTGACGACGCCGTCCTTGACGAGGAAGTGCCCGCCGTCGTGGCACCGGAAGCAACCCGGGAAGTCCATGTGCCCAAGGTGGTCCGGGTACGTGTTGGCCGACACCCGCATCTCCGGCGTGGCGGTCAGGCGGTACAGGACCTTGATCTCCTCGATCGCCGCGGCGATCTGCGCGCCCTTGCTCCGGGCGACGCCCGGGTAGTTCAGCTCGTAGAACCCGGCGATCGCGTCGGCGGCGACGTCGGCCGTCGCGTCATCCGGGAAACCGGCCCACAGGACCCGCATCGCCTCGCGCTTGATGAACGGCAGCGTCGGGTCGATCCTGCCGGTGGACAGCTTGTAGTCCACCTCGTTGCGCGGGTTCGGGATCGCGTGGCCCACGCGGTTGTGGCAGTCGTAGCAGGTCATCGTGTGCTCCGTCCCGGCCGCCTTGAGCGCGTCGATGTCGGGCTGGACGTCCTCCGCGATGGAGATCTTGTCCTGGGCGATGAACTCCTCGACCTCGCCGTCGGGCGTGATGGCCGTGACGTAGTCGATGGTCGTGCGACGCGGGTCCTCACTGCGGTACGTCACCGTGCGGAGCACGTGCCAGTGGACGCTCCGGTCCACGTCGAACACGTCGCCGCCGCTCGGGCGGATCATGAGGCCGACGAACTGGCGCGTGTTCGCCTCGTCCTCGGCGAACTGTGTCCGGGTCTTGAGGACGGCGAGCGCATCACGCCCGACGTTGTGGCACTTGCCGCACGTGTCGTCGGCCGAGGGCAGCTGATCGTGGTCGGGCGGCGGGACGGGTTCCGGGTACGTGCCCAGCACGATCTCCGCCAGCTGCCGTGTGCCGTTGACCTTCGACTTGACCCAGCCCGCGATCCCGGGTTCCACGTGACACTCGCCGCAGGTCACGTCACTGTGCGGCCCGGCCTCGTAAGCCTGCAGCTGCGGGGCCATCGTGTGGCAGCGGCCGCAGAAGTCCGGCGTCTCCGTCCAGTGGATGAGCGAGACGCCCGTGAACACGGACACGCCACCCAGCCCCGCCAGGACCAGGAGGAGGGCGAACAGCCCGCCCTTGGAGCTGGGCAGCCGGAGCCGGCGCCCGCGCAGGTAGAACGGGTGACGGCGACGGACTGCCACCGGCGCGTCGGCGGCCGGCTCGGGGCCGGCCTCCGGCGCCACCACCCCATCGGCCGGCGGCAGACCGTCGGGCGGCAGACCGTCGGGCGTCGCGGGGTCGCTCATGAAGCCCTCAACTATTCAGCAGGTCCGCGACCGCGCGGTCCATCTCGTCCCTGGGCATGGCACCGATCCGCACCTCGCGGACCCGCCCGTCGCGACCGATGAAGAAGTGCGTCGGGATGCCCATCGTGCGGTAGGCACCGGCGATCGTCGCTCGCTGGTCCACCGCGATGGGGAACGTCAGGCCGGCGCGCTGGGCGTAGCCGCCCACGTCGTCCTTCGTCTCCTGGATGAACACCCCGAGGACGACCAGGCCCTGGTCCTTGTAGGCCAGGTACGTGGCCTCCAGGTCCGGCGCCTCGGTCCGGCAGTCCACGCACCAGGAGGCGCCGAAGGTCAGCCAGACCGGCTGGCCGGCATAGTCCGAGAGCGAGACCGTCTTGCCCTCCCAGGTGACGGAGGTGAAGGGCGGCGGGATCGCGCCGACGACCGGGGCCGCGTCCGCCGCATTGGCAAGGTCGACCCTGGTCACGCCGTCCGACGACGGTCCCTGGCCGCTGGCCGCATAGACCAGGACCCCGATTACGACGGCCGCGATGGCCATGGTGCCGAGCGTCTGCAGCCGACCGGCCGAGCGCCCGGAGGACCGGGACGTGTAGCCCGCTGCATTCATGGCGTGGACTCCCTTTCGTGCCGTCGGCTCAGAGTCCGGAGTAGCTGTGGAGCCCGCCGAAGATCAGGTTGCCGAAGTAGGTGAGCAGCGTGGCCAGGAACCCGAGGATGAGCAGCCAGGCGGAGCGGGTGCCCCGCCAGCCACGCATCACGCGGGCGTGAAGGAATGCGCCGTAGATGAACCAGGTGAACAGCGACGCGGTCTCCTTGGGGTCCCACTGCCAGTAGGTGCCCCAGGCGGTCTGTGCCCAGACGGCGCCCAGGACGATCGTGAGGGTCATGAACGGAAAGCCGACGACCACGGCGCGGTAGCCGATCTCGTCCAGGACCAGCGGCTTGGGCAGGCCCCACCGGCCGCTGGGGGACTCGCTGGCCGCCGCCCCGGGAGCCCGCTCGCCGCCGGTGATCCGATTCACGATGGCCATCACGAACAGGGTGATGGCGGTTGCCGACATGCCATAGACGAGGCCATCGGACGCGTCGCCGGTGACGCCGCCGACGATGGCCGCGAGGCCCCCGACGAGCGTCGCCAGCACGACGGTGAGTGCGGACCCGGTCTGGAGCAGGTACAGGTACGACGTCCCGAATGCGATGGCAAACGACCCGTAGGCGACGATCGCGGTCGCGACGTGGACGGTCAGCAACAGGCTGTTCTGGAGCGCCGGGACGAGCGGCCGGATCTCGGATGGGACGCTGAACGCGTAGAGCATCATCCCCATGGCCACGGGGAGGCAGACCAGCCCCAGGATGCGCTGGTGGTACTTGCGCTCGAAGTACAGGTAGGCGATGAGGATCCCGAAAGCGAACGCCATCGAGAACTCGTACATGTTGGAGAACGGCCCGTGCCCGGTCGCGATCGTGCGGAACGCGAGGCCCGCGAGGAGGGCCACGGTGCCCAGCCACGCGAGCATGGTCGCGTAGCGGCCGATGGTCGCCGTGCGGGGACCGGAGATGAGGCCCAGCACTCCGCTGGTGGCCGGCAGTCCGGCCGTCTCCATGCGCGCCGCCCGGAGGCCGGAGATCGCATAGAGCAGGTAGAAGAAGGTGGCGAGCCCGACGCTCAGCGCCGCCGCGATGAAGGCGTATCCGGATAGCTTTTCCATCGTCTGGGTCTCCCTCAGTTCTGCGCCGGCGTCTGCAGCGCCGTCCGCATGTCGTTGACGAGGTCATCGAAGTCGCTGGATCCGGCCACGCCCCGGCTGCCCAGGGCGGCCATCGCCAGCACTGCGCCCCCGTTCGGCCGGTTCACGATGCGGGCCCACAGCCGCTTGTGCGGCACGGTGAACCGGACCGAGAACCCGAAGAACAGCAGGGTCGAGCCCAGCCAGACCAGCATGACACCCGGATCCCGGGCCACGTTGAGACCGGTGAACTGACTCTCCCGCTCGAACGTGACCGTAAGGTCGCCGAGCTGGGTGGCCACACCCTGGTCGACCACATCGACCGCGATTCGCCTGGCCTCGCCGGCGGTGTACAGCTCCACCTGGATCTGGCCGGGCTTGATCAGATTGTCGCCGCTGCCCAGCGTGCCCACCAGCCAGATCACCTCGTTGGCGCCCGGGACGGTGACCGAGCCCACGGGGCGGTTGTCGGCGGTCGTCCGCCAGGCCAGCGGCACGCCCGTGCTGACGAGCGTGTTGCCCTCGGCATCCTTGATCGTCATCACGGCCGCGACGCCGAAGAACGCCTGGTAGATCGACGTGGAGCCGTAGCGGTACGGGTCGTTCACCAGGATCGTGTGGCGGTCGATCTCCTCGCCGTCCTTGAACACGACGATCTGGCTGGCGTAGTCGATCGGCCCACCGAAGACCGGGTCGTACTTGTCGGTGAAGTCCAGCAGCTGGATGCTGAGGCCCGGCTCCGACGCGACCGGCAGGGTCTGGCCCTCGGCCACGGTGAACCCTGAGTCCCGGTAGCCGAAGATGGCCCCGATGATCCCGCCGAGCAGGATCACGACCAGCGAGAGGTGGCCGACGAGCCCCGCGATCGGGGCCCAGCGGAACCGGTCCGCGTACACGCTGACCACCTCGTCACCCATGACCTGCGTCCGGTAGCGGCGCTCCCGGAGGACCGCCTCGACGATCGTCTGCGTCTCGGCAGCCGTGCGCCGGACGACGATGGCGTCGCGCTGCGGCGCATGCTCGAAGAACTGCGGCCCCACGTCCACGCGCGGCTTGGTCGCCGTGCGCCAGATGCCCGGCACCCGGTGGACCGAACAGGCGATCAGGCTGATCGTCAGGGCCGCGACGAGGATCCGGAAGTAGATCGAGTTGAAGATCTGGAACAGCTGGAGCGTGTCCATGATGTTGGTCCAGCCGCCGAACCTGGGCCGGATCTCGTCCAGCCAGGTCGCCTTGGCCGCGGGGTTGTCGAGGGTGCCGGTCGGGGCCTGCACCACCAGCGCTCCGACGACCCCGAGCGCCGCGATGATCAGCATGACGATCATGGCCACGCGCATCGAGGAGAGGAGGTGCCAGAGCCCTTCCAGCACCTGGTCGATGCGGGTCATCAGCGTGGGCCCGACCGCCGCGGCGGCCGGGGCGCCACTCGGCGGAAGCGGCCGGGAGTGGACCTCTTCGGTCATGTCCGACTACCTCCTCAGAGACCGAAGGGCGACCCGAGGGTCGCGAGTCGGCCGAGCATGTTGGTGATCATCAGCACGCCGAGCGTCACGAGCAGCAGGCCCGTGATCATCGATACGGCGCGGTGGTGGCGCCCGACGAAGGTCAGTCGCCGGGCAACCCAGGACGCGCCCATGGCCACCGCCATGAACGGGACCGCGAGGCCGGCCGCGTACGCGGCCAGGAGCACCGTCCCCTGCATCAGGCTCGTGGTGGCCGTGGCAAGGCCCAGGATGCCGCCCAGGATCGGGCCGATGCAGGGGCTCCAGCCCGCCGCGAACAGCAGGCCGAACGCGAAGGATCTCGGGTAGCCGGGCCGGCCCCCGGCGTTTGCGAACGAGCCGAGGCGCGAATCGCCGCCGGCCATCATCATCCCGCCGCCCATGGTGGGCATCGCGCGCGTGTCGCGCCACAGCGCCCGGACGTTGATCAGGCCCGCGACCTGGAGCCCGATGAAGATGAGGAGGCCGCCGCCGATCGTGCTCAGCACCCGGCGGTCGAGCAGGGTCCCCAGGGCACCGATGATCACGAAGAAGGCCACGAAGACGAGCGAGAAGCCGGTCACGAACGAGAGGCCGTGGAGGAAGGCCGGGCGGCGTCCGGCGGTGCCCTCGCCGGTCGCGCCCACCATGTAGCTGAGGTACGCCGGGACGAGCGGGAGGCAGCATGGGGACGCGAACGAGACGATACCGGCCACGAAGGCGATGCCGATGCCGAGGATGCTGCCGAGCTCGCTCACGGTGTGGCGCTCGCCGTCGGAGACGGGCTGGCGTCAGGGGAGGCGCTGGCGTCAGGGGAGGCGCTGGCCGCCGGGGACGGCGCCGGCGACGTGTCCGGGCTGGCGCTGGCCGGGATCATCGAGCCCATCACCAGGGCGTCCAGGTGCTGCTGGACGGTGCGGGCCAGTTCGGAGCCCGGGTCGAGCTCGATGACCAGGTTCCACTCGCGCTGGACGCCCGCCCAGTCCGGGGTGGGCTGGTTGAGGTACAGGAAGCCCAGGCTGTAGTGGACCTCCACGTTCTTGGGGTCGATCGCCACGACCTTCTGCCAGAGCCTCTCGGCGTTCGTGAGATCCGCGAGGTTGAAGTACGTCGCGCCGCGGGCCAGCAGCGCCTGGACGTTCTCCGGCTCGATGGCGAGGAGCTGGTCCAGGAAACCGGCGGCCCGCTCGAACTGCTGGCCGGCGTAGAACTCGTTCGCCAGGGCCATCAGGGTGACCGTGTCCTTGGGGTTGGCCTGGAGCTTGGCCATCAGGTCGGCCACCTTGGCCGTGTCCACGGCCGGGGCCGTTGCCGCGGGCCGCGGCGTTGCCTGGGCGACGGCACCGTTCCCCCCGCCCAGGCCCCCCACGAGGGTGATCACGCCGTACCCGATCACGACGACGGCGATGATGCCGACGGTGCCGAGGAACAGGCGCTTCCAGGGGTTCGAGCCGGCCTGCGACGGAGCGGCGACCGGAGCCGGGAACGCACTCCGGCGCCTGGACCGTATGGTGGGAGCCGCCGTGCGAACGGCGACCGGCACGGGCTTGGGGCGCCTCGCGCCGGGGAGCATGTCCGAGTGCACGCTGGGCGTGACCTGCGCGTACAGGGCGGCCACGTCTTCGGCGTCGGGCTCGCCCTCGTACTCGTCGGGCTCGCCCCTGTACTCGTCGGGCTCGCCCTTGATCCCGGGGTCGGGGTCTGCGGCCGGGACGGGATCCCGGCGGGCCGGAGGTGTCGCCGGCCCGCCGGGTACGACCGCAGGCGGTCTCGTCGGACTCCTGAGGGCCGAGCCCTGGAGACCGACCGGGTCGGTAAGGTGGAGGTACGCCTCGTCGAGGGCCGCGGCCTGGGCGCGAGCCCAGCCCCGGATCTCGTGGGGCGCGGTCGCGAGATACTGGCTCACGGCCTGGTGGAGATCGTCGACGTCCTCGGGAGAGGCGCTGGTCGGGAGACCGAGCCGGGCCAGCAGCTCGATCTCCGCGGCGGCCTGGCCCTTGGCGGGAAGGCCCCGGGTGCTCACGCTCGAGCCCCCCTGGGGCGCGCGCGAAACTCGTCGCGCGCATGCGTGCGATCCATCTTGGAACCCTCAGCTGATGCCGCGGGGGACCGCGGCTTGACACCTGCACCCATTGTCCGGGGCGAGCGCCCATGCGCCCATCCGTCATGGCGCACATTTCCGTCGGGACCGGGACGGGACCTTGGGTGGAGTTATCGCGACGGGCCTGTATCGCTCGATACAGGCCCACCCGGTGACCGGCGACCGCGCGTGGCCTGCCACGGCCACGCCACGAACGCGCAGGCGGCGTCCCGGCGTCCCCGCACCGGCGTCCCCGCACCGGCGTCCCCGCGCCCGCGGCCCGGCGCCCGCGGCCCG